>WRKP01000035.1 GCA_009778035.1 Planctomycetaceae bacterium | reverse complement strand
TAATACGATCTAGAGAGTCGTTCAAAACCTCATGAGCGTAATAGCAAATGCAGGCAATATGGACAAAACCTTTGTAAGCAATCAGGTTGCAATCCCATCGCACCGCCACACGGCGAAAGTTTTTTAATCACGCATTTGTTCGCTCCACTTTCCAACGACAACGATAACAACGCAATTTTCTACTATCCACATAAGGACGATTCACTCGGTTGGCACGATAAGGAACAACAAAATCTATACCCTTCAATGCAAACTTGGCTCGCAAACCATCATCATCGTAAACCTTATCCGTAATCACCCGCCTCGGCTTCAATCTTCTACTTCGCTTTTTCTTACTTCTACTATGTGTTCTATGTTTTTTTCCTTGATCTCATCGACTGTTTGTTCTGCAAGATGACCCTCATGAGTCGATGCACTCTCCATTTCGACATTCAATGCTATGCTATTACCATCGACGACTAACATCATCATCGAACCCTTCTCGACCTTTGTTTTTCCGGTATAAATGTACCATCCAGAAATGTTTCATCGAGCCGTAACTTGCCCTGTTCATCTAACAATGCAAGTAGATGTTGATAAACACCTACTAACACGCCTTGCTCTTCCCATTCGAGGAATCGTCGTCGACACGTACTCCAACTAGGAAAGTTTTTAGGCAGATGTTCCCAAGGACATTCTGCACGTGCAAACCAAATAAATGCTTCGAAGACTTGTCGGTTATCGACGTGTGGACGACTGCCTTTCGGTCCAATAATTTTGATGGGAAAGATATGTTGAATGCGTTGCCAATCGGCATCGTCGAGTGTCCAGGCAACTTTTTTGGCTCGTTTGGAGGGCCGATGTTTGGGTTTGGGCTTCTTGTGTTGTGGCATTGCTGATCCCTTTCAAAAGGGACAGTATAGCATACAATATCTGATCGTGAAAAAAACAAGGTTTTGAACGGCATTGGAGACACGCTATCTCTTTTTGTGTTTGTAGCACACCATCATCATCGTAGGCAACAATCGCATAACTCTGCCGATATCGTTCTTGAACTTGCCACTTTCCCGGCGTGTGTTTCGTTTCATTTGTCATTGGTTTCTACTCATTCGTTAGTAGTTATCCTTCATGTATTCGCTCAAACAGCACTGTCCACGCAGCGGCGGCACACAGCGGCACTTGGGCATTGCCAAGCCCTCTAGATCGTATTAAAATTTAGAATGTTTTTTTCTCTGGTTTTGTATCTGGCGTGTTTGAAATAATTTTTGCATTCATCATGTAAAAACACATCGCACAGTTCACCAAGTCTTTGCCATAGTGCCTCCATCGTTCGCAATTTCAAATTGCGTACCAACGACTTCAACTTCAAAAACACATTTTCTATCGGATTCAAATCAGCACTATAAGGAGGCAGATCGACTACTTTTGCTCCTACTCTTTCTATCGCTACTTTCACACCTGCCACTTTATGCGAACTCAAATTGTCCGTTACGACAATGTCTCCTTCTTTGAGCGTCTTAACCTATTCCTGTTCTACATGCGCCAAAAACAATTTTCCATTGATCGCTCCATCAACTACCATCGGTGCTCTTAATCCATCACTCCGCAATGATGCGATAAAAGTAGTCGTCTTCCAATGGCCATGAAAAACATCATCCACCACTCGCTTGCCTCGTAATACACGGCCATACAATAGCGACATGTTCGTTTTAGTCCAGTTTTCATCGATGAAAACCAACTTTTCTATATCGAAAACTTCTTGTAGTCGTTTCCATCCATTTCGTTGTTCTACTACGTCTTCACGCTTCTGTTCTGACGCAACAAGAGTCTTTTTTCCCATGTAATCTTCAAATGCTTCAGAAAATTATGAAGGGTGACTACTGTTACATTGTCTTTATTGGGCAACAAGGAATGAAGTTCAACGAGCGTCGCATCGCGATGGTCGGCAACGAGTTGTCGGACTTCTTGTTTGTAGGGTGCCAGTTTGAGATTGATGCCTCGTTGTCGTTTCTTGGGAACGATGCTTCTGGTTTACGGCATTGCTTACGCAATGAATAGACTCAAGAGGGACTGACGCTCTATTTGTTCGCGACGGCATCGCTGGAAAGACCGTTATCACAATCTTTCAACACGCGTTCTCGCAAATCCAATGAGTACGCTCGCGGCATGGACCCCTCCCTGAAAATAAAATGCTACGAAAAAATACAAATAGAGTATAGCAAATTGCAAAAATAACTCCAGAGTAAATTTTAATTTAATCTAATGGAGCGGCCATTTTTGCAATGTTAGCACTCTACTTTTATCATCGTTGGAGAAAGAACCGACTGTTGCCCTGATATGAAAATGAAAAAACCGTCATCCCGGCGCAGGCCGGGAACCAGAGGCATCGCCGGAATGACGAAAACGCGTCCAGAGTAATTTGAAACTCGCTCTAATGCTGTTTATCGGGATTCGGCACAACCTCTGCGTCACCGGGCGTTCACTCGCCGCCGATCGCTCGGAAATCGCCCCGTAACGAACAGTATAGCCGCTGATAAATCGGCATCGACGCATTGTAAACCCTCTGCGATTTCACATTCGGCTTCGTCTCCTTGGCAATCTTAATCGTTGCCTTGCAGGCTTCCTGAATGTTTTTGTACTCGCCCGCTCCAACCGCCGCTAAAAGAGCCACACCAAATGCCGGCCCCTCCTCCGAATTGACCGTAACAACCTGCTGGCCAAAGACATCCGCCTGAATCTGCCGCCAAAACGGGCTCTTTGACCCGCCGCCCGATGCCCGAATCTGCTTGATCGGAATGTCCAAGCCCCGGAATATCTCCAAAGAATCCCGCATTGAATACGTCACGCCCTCCAACACGCTCCGCACAAGGTGTCCCCGACGATGGGACAAGGTCAAGCCGATGAAACATCCCCGAGCAAACGGGTCGGCATGCGGGGTGCGTTCGCCGCTCAAATACGGCAGGAAATACAATCCCTCGCTGCCAGGCGGCACGTTTGCGGCCTCGGCAGTCAGCAGATCGTACACATCTTTGCCCTTCTTTTTCGCTTCCGCCAAAAGTTCGACACACAGAGCATTACGGAACCATTGAAGCGAGCCGCCGGAAGATAAATTCACGCCCATCAGATGCCAACGATCCCGAACGGCATGGCAAAATGTATGCACTCGGCCAAGCGGGTCAATTTTGACCTCATCGCTATGCACGAACATCACGCCGGAAGTCCCGATCGACGTGGACAAAATGCCCGAATCCACGATCCCATTTCCAATCGCACCGGCAGCGCAATCGCCCGCTCCGCCGACAACGATGCAATCCGTTGTCAAACCGAGCAATTTGGCCGATTCGGGCGTCAGCGTTCCGGTAATGTCTTCGGATTCATAGACTTTGCCGAAAAGGGATTCATCCAGTTTCAGGGCGGTAAGCAGTTCCCGCGACCAGTTTCGATTGACCACATCGAGCAGGAGCATCCCGCTGGCGTCGCTGACTTCGGTCGCATATTCGCCGGTTAATCGGCGTCGGATTTCGTCTTTGGGGAGCAGGACTTTTCGGAGTTTATCAAAATGTTTGGGTTCTTTGTTCCGCAGCCAAAGGATTTTCGGAGCGGTAAAGCCGGTCAGAGCGGGATTGGCAACGAGTCGGATAAGATTTTCGCGACCACCGACGGCATTTTCTATTTCCGAGCATTCCGCGACGGTGCGTTGGTCGTTCCACAAGATGGCTTTGCGGATTACTTTATCATTTTTATCGAGGAAGACGCTGCCGTGCATTTGGCCGGAGAGCCCGATGGCTTTGACGGCGGTGGGCTTGAGTTGTGCCTTTTTGATCACGGTTTTAACGGATTTAACGACGGCGTTCCACCAATCATCGGGATCTTGTTCGCTCCAGAGCGGTTTTGGAGAATGGCAGGGATATTCGCGGGTATCGCTGGCCAGGATTTTGCCTTTGTGGTTGATAGCCAATGTTTTCGTGCCGGAAGTTCCGATGTCAATGCCGAGAAATGCCATAGGGTATGAAAATGCAAGGGAATACCCTATGATACTCTATTGTGCAGCCGAGGGGAAGCGGGGGGCGGCCAAGCCGCGTGAGCATTGTCATCCCGGCGCAAGCCGGGACCCAGAGGAACCGGCATTGCTCGCAATGTCTGGATTCCGGCTTGCGCCGGAATGACGGTAGGTGTGCCGGAATGGCGAAAAAGTGTCCAAAGCATGGACACGCTCTGAACGCGATCATCAAGTCATGCCGTCAATTCGCGGAAGCGGTCTTGAATATCGCCGCCTTTTTCCTTGAATTCGGCAATCGTTCCATTGAAAACCAACTTGCCTTCGTTGATGAACAATACCCTGGACGCGACTGCTTCGACTTCCTGCAAAATGTGCGTCGAAAGCAAAATCGTTTTCTCTTTGCCGATGCGGCGAAGCATTTCGCGAACCCCATGAATCTGATTCGGGTCGAGTCCCGCCGTCGGTTCATCCAAAATCAACACATCCGGCTCGTGCAACATCGCCTGTGCCATCCCGACGCGTTGCCGAAAGCCTTTGGAAAGTTTGCCGATCGGCTTGCCGTAGACCGATTTGAGCGAACACAGTTCGACGACGGTCGCGATGCGTTCGTTAAGAGAGCGGCCTGACATTCCCCGGGCATCGCCGAAGAAGCGGAGCAGGGAACGCGGTGTCATATCGGGATAGAGCGGTCCGTTTTCGGGCAGATAGCCCAATTTTTTTGCACCGGCAATTCGGTCGCTTGCCATATCATGTCCTGCAATTTTGGCGGTTCCTTTTGTTGCGGCGAGGTAGCCGGTCAGCAGTTTCATGGATGTACTTTTCCCGGCCCCGTTTGGCCCGAGGAAGGCGGTTACTTCGCCGCTTTTGATGCTGAAGGAGACGTCATCAATCGCCGCGAAATTGCCGTAATACTTGGTCAAACCGACCGCTTCGATCATCATGTCGGACATTCTGGATTGGCATAGCGTACTGGATATGTTGTATGGATTATCCTCAAAAGCGGAAAAAAATCAAGGCGTGAGGGCGTTAGCCGAGGTGCGTGCACAAAGAGCCGTAACCATTTTGCAAATGCTATGGTAAAATGTACAAAAGTTTGCCGTTTTTCGCATTTCGTCCCATTCCAATGCCCTCCCGAAGAGATTTTCTGAAATACTCCGCTCTGATCGGTGCAGCCGCAGGATTTCCCGTACATCTCGCCCTCACACAAGAAAATACCACAAAACCCGACCCGCGATTCAGTGCCTCGCATAACATCCGAGCACGAAATCCAAGGCCACGAACCATCACCATTCCCGACGTCGGCCCCTACAAAGTCCTCAAAGGCGATTTTCATATGCACACCCTCTTCTCCGACGGACATGTCATGCCAAGAGACAGAGTGCTCGAAGCCGTCCAAAACGGACTGGATTGCATTGCGATTACCGACCATATCGAACACCGTCCCTACTTTGGCGGCAATTTACTCAAACTCGCAGAACGAAACGATGACCATAACATTGCTTACACACTGGCCAAGCCCGACGCGGAGCGGAATAGCCTGATTCTCATCCGAGGCACGGAAATCACCAAATCCACGCTACCGCCGGGACATTTCAACGCGATTTTTATCGACGATGCGAACAAGATTGCTGCTGCCGTCAGGGACTGGAAGCAAATGTTGGCCGTCGCTGCCGACCAGGGTGCATTCATCTTTTGGAACCATCCCGGCTGGGTCGCACCGAATAGCGGAGGCCTCGCGCCCGGCGTGCCGATGTCCTTTACCGACGAACACGAAGATGTCCGCCAAAAAGGCCATCTGCACGGGATCGAAGTATTTAACGATTCGAGTCTTTATCCCATTGTTTCCGATTGGTGCAATGAACTTGATTTGGGAATTCTTGCGGTCAGCGACATCCATCAGCCGGAACTGCAAATGTATGGTCTGCAAAACCCTCATCGTCCGATCACATTGGTCTTGGCCGAGGAAAGGACGGAGGCGTCGATTCGGGAGGCGTTTTTTGCGAATCGAACCATCGGTTGGGTGGGGGATATGATTTTTGGCCGCCCGGAATGGGTCGCAAAACTATTCGCCGCGTGTACTGAAATCAACAGGTCCGGCGAAAAGGTGCGTATCAAGAACACGAGCGATATTGCGATTTATCTGCAAACGCAGGCGAATACACCCAGTTTGGAATTGGCATCGCAGAGCGAATGCGAGTTGGTCATCCTCGGCGATGGAGTCCTCCGCGTAACGAATTGGTTTGTGGGAACGAATACACCGTTGGAGGTTACGCTTTGATTCGTGTGCCAACCCTGCTCGGAAACAGTCATTTCGGTTTACGGGAATGACAATTTTGAGGCTTCTGAATAAGTTCAAAGAATTATGCCCAGCGCGACGCCCCTGTTTGATTTCAATCATACCGAAGTACCCGAAACGATTGCCCCGCAACCCGCCGTGCCGCTTTCCGTCAGCGAATTGACCGCTCAAGTCCAATCGCTCATCGAAAAACAGTTCGACAACATTTGGGTCGTCGGACAGGTCTCCAACTTGACCTATCACCGTTCAGGACACGTCTATCTGACGCTCAAAGACGATGGAGCACAACTTCCCGCCGTCGTTTGGAAAACATCCGCCGCAAAACTCAAATTCCGATTAAAAGACGGTATGGAAATCGTCTGCCAAGGCAGATTGACCGTCTTTCCGCCCCACGGAAAGTATCAAATGGTCATCACCGAATTGCAGCCCAAAGGCATCGGCCCTTTAGAACTCGCCTTTCAACAACTGCGAGACAAACTCGCCGCCGAAGGGCTGTTCGAGCCCGCCCGAAAAAAACGCTTGCCCCCAACCATCCGACGCGTTGCTGTCATTACGAGCCCGACGGGCGCCGCCGTCAAAGATTTTCTGCAAATCCTGACCCGGCGGACAAAATTGATCGACGTTCTCATCGTTCCCGCCAAAGTCCAAGGCGACGGTGCCGCCGAAGAGATTGCCCAAGCCGTCCGACGGGTTCAGGATTTAGCCGGGATCGACTGCATCGTCATCACGCGTGGCGGCGGCAGTATGGAAGACCTTTGGGCTTTCAATGAAGAGGCCTTGGTTCGTGCTGTTGCGGCTTCGTCGATTCCCGTCGTGTCCGCTGTGGGGCATGAAATTGATGTTACGTTGTGCGATTTTGCGGCGGATATTCGTGCAGCGACGCCGAGTGAAGCGGCGGAGCGGTTATCGCGGGAAGATGCCGACCGGTATAGGGAATTGCAGCAAATCAATCGGCATTTGAATGATTTGATCGGTCGGCAACATCGGATTGCGTCGGAAAAGTTGAAGTCAGTCGTTCGGCATCCTATTTTTCGCCGACCGGAGCAGATGTTGGAGGGTCGGCGATATTTGTTGGGCGTGTACGAGGAGCGTCTTGACCGTTTGATGGAGCATCGTCTAAAGAGCGTGCGGGAGCGTTTGGGCAAGGCATCGGCGTCGTTGGAAGCGTTGAGTCCGTTGTCGATATTAGCGAGGGGATATACATTAACGGAAGATGCCGAGGGGAAGTTGCTATGCAGTGCGGGCGAATTGCGGTCGGGCGATGTGTTGCGGACGCGTTTCGCCGACGGCATTGTGGAGAGTCGAGTTGTTTCCGAACGCCGTTAGAATCGTTCGGAAGCCTTCATTCCGGCGAAAGGCGGAATCCAGTCGGGCGGCTCGTGCCCCGGTTGACACCGCAAACGCATTATGGTACAATCAGAATGTTTAAATCTAAAAAAGGAGACAAAATTATGAAAAACAATCGCCATAAAATGTTAACTTGGGGGGGGGGGGCTGTTTAGTGAAAAGCGAACCGCTCGCTTACGCTTCCCGATCCGAGCGAAAACACGCTTTTACCCTCGTCGAACTCCTCGTCGTCATCGCCATTATCGGTATGCTCGTCGCACTCTTACTTCCCGCCGTGCAGGCCGCTCGCGAAGCCGCAAGGCGTATGCAATGCACCAATCACCTCAAAAATGTAGGGCTGGCCGTCCATAATTTTCACGACACGCACAACGGCGTCGTGCCGGGTACAATCGGTGCTTATTCCCGTGTAACATTTTGGTTTCTCATTTTGCCCTATATTGAGCAAAATGCAGCGTACGAAAGACTGGCCGGACACCGCAATCCCGACAACCTCGCAAATCAAAACGGATTAGGAACCAACATGGAACAGCCGGATGGAAATAGTACCAATACCGAACGCGTCCGCAATGATTTGCCCGGTGCAGACCAACAGGAAAGGCTCGAATATGCCCGACAGTTGGCAAGGATTTCGCTTTATTATTGTCCTTCCCGCCGTGCCGCGACGGGACAACTCAGCAATGGTAGTCGGCCAGCCGATTTGCGTTCTGATCCTGGTGCCGCCCGTTGCACGACAAATAATTGGGGCCCCAAAGAGAGGTGGTGGTTTGGGCCTTCATCGGACTATGCGATTCCTGCGGTATTTTATGACGGCGACAGACGCGACACCGCGATCAGTGATTTGACCAACGCCAGACCTCTGCACCATGACGTATTTACGCCCGGGCAGTATCAAGCCAGTCTCGAAGGTTGGGATCGATATGCAGGCCGAGAACGCGCTCCTTTCCCCGCCGCAATGCACACGTCAAGGGAACATAACACAAACGATGGACGCACCGCAAGCACCTGGAGACCACGTGCCAGTATGGCTTGGTGGCAGGATGGTGCTTCCAATCAAATCATCATCGGCGAAAAACACATGCTTGGCGGCGAAGTGAATGATTCGCATTTTGACGCCACCTGGCTATGGTCGCATAGCGATGTCATTCACGGAACGTACCGTGTATTTCACTATTACGTTCCCTTTGCCCGGGGCAATGCTCGGGAAACTTTTGAGTGCCATCACGCGCACAAGCGTTTTGGCAGTTCGCATCCGGGCATCGTACAATTTTGCTTTGGCGATGGTTCCGTACGGGGCGTGCCGCCAACGGTGCCCTTGTCTATCATGATTCCGCTGTGTCACGTAAACGACGGTAATATGGCATCGTTGCCGTAAAGCAGACTTGTTCGGAAACCCTTAAAATCGCCATTCCGGCGAAACCGGAACCCAGAGAAACCAGCATCACAGGCAGTATCTGGATTTCGCCTAATGCCGGAATGACGAAAATTTCGTCCGGCGTAATTTGAAACACGCCCTAACACATTAACACAATGAAAAAAACATTTGCACCTTTCATCCTCCTTGCTTTCGTATTCCTGCTCGGTTGTTCGGACAAACTGCCGCTTGGCGGGACGGTAACATTTTCTGATGATGGAGAACCCGTTCCGATTGGAGCGGTCTATTTTGAGACGCCGACCTTCTCCGCAATGGGGTCAATCAATCCAGACGGAACTTACACGGTCGGCTCGATGGATATTGCCGACGGCATTCCTAAAGGGACTTACAATGTTACCATTCGGGGAGCGGAGGAAATTACTCTCATAGAAAATCCGGACGGAACCAGGGTTGAGCGTCGGCGTGCTTTGATTGATTCCAAATATCAGAGTGCCGACACATCGGGTTTGTCGTTTACAGTGGACGGCACGACACGGCGATTTGACATTCCGGTTGATCGAGCGACGCGGTGAACGCCGCGACCACCCCCTGGATAGCGGTTGTATGGGCTACGTCGGGCGAGATGCTTGACGTTTCGACGCCTGTGGAGGTGTACGCTTCCACGGGCAGATCGAGGATGATTTGCCAGGTCGGCGTTCCGTCGGGAACGTAATTGACGGTTACCTTCTCGTCGTCCAGCGGCGTGTAGGTGATTTCGGTGCTGGTGGCGGCGGCACCGCGTTTCCACCCGATGAGCCAGTCGCGTTGTTGTTGGGCGGTCGGGCCGCTGCCGTTGGCATTGAAATAATTCGCAGGAAAGATGCGGCTATGGAACGGGTCTATTTTCGACTCTGTCGCTCTGTACGGGTTGATAGTTTTTCCGCATTTCTCCGTTGACAACAATTTCGGCAAAATAGGATTTCACGCCAGTCGCAATGTTCATATCTTCCACATTTTGGACATGAAAGTGCAAATGTGCCTCGGAAGAGTTGCCAGAATTGCCGCATAACCCCAAAAGGTCTCCCTGCTCGACCTTCTGGCCCTGCGTCACCTTGATGGAATGCTGCTTGAAGTGAGCGAAGACAAGATATTCAAGGTTGTCCGTCTTCAAGATGACCGTGTTTCCCGTCGGAAAGAAAGGATTCATAACTCCGGGCTTGTTGTCTTTGATGCCGTCAACGACCAAGACAATTTCCCCTTTGCATGGGGCGATGAGTTCCTTGCCGAAAGCGTAAAAATCTTCATTACTCTCTCCCGAAGTCTGATAGGAGCGGCCTCTTTCGTCTTTGATCACGAAATCAACCGCATGGCGTTGCGACGGATGAGCAGTTGCGTGATAGTTTTGCTCCGGCGTATTGCCGCCCCAGACCAGCGTCCACTCGCCATAGAAAGGAAGGATGAGGTCGGTCTTGGTGCGATCCATCTTCGGCATTTCCACTTCCACGAAAGGCCTGACGTAGAGACCGATGATTTTTCCGTCCGCACCGGCAGTAATGGTGAGAGTAAAAACTCCCTGCTCGCAACGCGTTCTGTAGAAGGCGGTGGCGTCTACTCGTCGGACGAGTTCACGCCCGACAATCTTTCCGTACTGATTTTTCAGGCCGGAAAAAAAACTTGTCGCTTCGGACATCGGCAGAGCATATTGCATGGTGCTGCCAAATTCGGCAAAGATTGCTTCATAATCTCCAGCATTGTAGTGCTGTTCAAATTGTTCGGCAACCAACCTGTGATTATCCATTTGCAACAGAGGAATTTGCCCCACCGAAATTGGAAAGGAAAGCAAGCAGGCAATGACAACAAAAAGACATGCCGTTTTACTCATCATGTTTATCATGTGTGCTACGGAGTTAAAGGTTAGGCGGTGCCGCCATTGTTGCTCATCTTGGGCGAATTTACTGAAAAAGCAAAAAATGGACAACGCCAGTAATGCGCTCCCCATTTTACCTCCAATCCCGGCACCTTTCCAGTATTTGCAGCCAAATTTCAGAAAACAGGCCAAAATGGAGACCGATTGTGCCAGTGTATTTGTCGTAACTTATGTCTTCCTCTTCCAGCACAACGGTATGGTATGTGACGGTGTCATCCCCGTCATCGAGCGAGTACATCAAGGTCATTCCGGACACCAAGGCGACGCCGTTGCCGTCGGGAATGGTGATGATCGCGCGATTGATGTTGGCATCCGCGGAAACCTGTGTAGCAGGCGAAATAGCAACTGCAACGGTCGGGACGACTCCCGTGTCGTCGAGGATTCTCACGCCGAGGTAGGTGATTTCGGAAGTGGCGAATTCGATATCGCCGGGCACAGCGCTGAAGTCGATTTCAATTTCCCAATGCGCCGGGACACCGGCGTTTGCCGCAACCCATTTTGTCGACACGCCCTGCGTGCTTGCCCCAGCGGTCGTTGGCGTCGTTTCGTCTTGGATGACATTGAACCACAGGTCTTGGCCCCCGACGCTGATCCCGACTTGATGCACGGTTGTTTCTTCATCATCCCCCAATTCGGTCCCGTAGGTGTCGTGATCGAGCGTTTCGAAGACGGCAATGGTGGCACCGCGTTCGCCGGCGACAACGGTGTTGCCAGCGGCCAACCCAGCCTCGTTTGCATACCAGCTTGCGGCATTGGGAACGGGTTCCCAAGCTTCGGGATCAGTTGGATCGGTTCGGTATTCCAGGACGTACACAACGCCAGTCCCGAGCGTGTTGTTTTCGGTGATATGGTTTGTTCCGCCTGTCGGAACCCATTTCATTTTTGTGGTTCCGAGGGCATCGGGATCTTCGGCCAGTTCGGCATTGGAGGGCGGAATGAAGGAGATTTCGAGGCGGAAGCCGCCGTCACCGGATTTGGTAACGGAGGGGCCTTTTTGTATTTCTTCGCCGTTTTGGTTGGCATCGGTGCCGGCGGCTTGCGGAGCGGCGGCGGCTTGCGGCAAAGCGGGAGCAACGCGTCTTCAAATTTTTTGGAGCCAAAATGCATGGGAAATAGCATGTGTTTTCCGAAATCGTGGTAAAATGCCCGAGGTTTTGGAATTGTCCCTGCTCACGCCCCCGGATTCTACTCCGTTTCCAGCCTTTGGGTCAACGTAATCGTCAGTTCCCGTTCCTCGCCTTCCGCCATCTTCGGAATCACCCGCTCGACTACTTCATAGCCCCTGCCAATAACATACAAACAAAGTTCCTCGTCCGGCAAAATGCCTTCATAGTTCACCCTCGCCGCATCCGTGCCGAAATCCCGCCACGCAAATACGACATCCGCATCAAAAGCGATACCCATTGCGAGGATCGCATGCGCCCAGTACCAAATGAATCCGACGGCACGTTGCGGCCAACCGTCAACCGTTACCGTCCCAGCATCCGTGTCCTGTGTAATTGTGACCGTTTGCTCCCCCCGTCTTGAGTATAGAGCGGCAGCAAAGTATTCCTGAACCGGCACGCCAGCCTCGTCAACAACATGAAGCGTGATTTTCGGCGACCTGTAACAAATAATTTCGACGTTTTTATCGCCATCAAGTATTCCCAACGGAAAATGCTGGGGATAAATCGGAGGGATGACCTCTTTCCCGTCAATCATACAGCGGTAGGACAGTTCGTTGCTAATAGCACGGGGCGGGAGGAATCTGTTATCTTCTTTCAACTGAAGTTGGGCATCCGCCAGTCGTTCCGGGACCTCAAACAGGAATTTTCCTTCACCGATATGCTTGCCGCGATAGTTCGAATGCACTACCACAACGCCGTTGACGATGGGAATCAAAGTCTCCCCCCCGATAATGCTGATTTGCTGCTCCCTATCCGGGGTCGTCTGTTTGTCCGAAAATTGGACGGTAACATTGACCGTTTTCTCCGCGAGAATCGTTACGGCCCGCAATGTACGCGATAGTTCGACACGCGTCGTTTTGTACACTCCTTTGACGGGTTTGGCCAGGGAATCAATCTGTGTGCGATCAAAAACGCGGTCGGCGACACCTTCATGTTGCGTTCGGAAAGGCCAGCCATTGGGTTTTTCGACGATGGATACGGTATAATGTCCCGGCTCCACGGGACCGAAGGTTGCGTATCCCTGGGCATTGGTCAGAGCGTATTCCGGGTCGACAAAACTAACAGGTGTTTGTGTTTGAGAATCCAAATCCGCTTGCGAGACGGTTATTAAAAGTTGTACCCAAACGTCGTTTACGGGCTCGTCATTCTGGTCGAGAACTTGGATTGTCGGACGAAAACCGTTTTGCAACACGATGTCCCCTAATGCGATTTCTTCGCGTGCATCTTCTTGTTCTTTTATTAAAATTGTTTTGAGAACAAAATCTTTATGCCGAATGAGCAATGCCGATTTTTCTCCTCTGCCGACCGAAATGGAAAAAGTTCCGTCGTCATTTCCCCAAATGTGCTCGCGATTTGTGATCGTAACACTGGGATTAGTGATTTTTATTTCCTGATCGGCAATCATCGAAACATTCGGGATGGGTTCGCCGGATTCCAGTACGAAGCGTCCGGTGATAAGGGTGGATTCGTTTTGAGCGGATTGTCTGGCTTCCGAGATGATGTTCGCCATGTGTCGCGGGTCGGCAGCGGATTCCATATTCACCAAAGCGGAGCACAGAATCGCAACGGAACCTAATGCGAGGAGAGTTTTTTTCATGGGGGCTATCCTTATATGAGAGACCTATTCACTTTCGCATTGTACAGCGAACCGGTGTGGCTGTCAATGGAATGTAAGAGCGAGTGATGCGCACGAGCCGGAGGCGTCAGCCTCCGGGTTCGTTCGATGTGGATTTGTTCGATAGACTCACCCGGGGGCTAACGCCCCCGGCTCGTGTGCGACACAAAAACGACTCAACTTCCCGATGCAAACAATTCCAAGCCGATCATCGCGGCTTCGCTCAATATCCGCTGCTGCGACTCCGCTTGGGCCGGCGATTGCACCCAACGCTCCTTCGGTCCCTCATCCTCGGCGTCCACAATCTCATCCTTCACCTTCTCCGCCAACAAAAGACGCTTCACCACTTCCTCATACTCCCAATTCTTCGGGATGTATCCGCCCAAATGAATCAGTTCCTCCGAATCACTCTGAAAATGCTTGACCGAACGCAAAAAATCGCCTAAAATCGTCTGCTGCTCGTAATACGCTTTGGGAAGTTCGTCCGGTACAAGCACCGATAACGACGCAGACCACGTCATCGGCTCCTCCTGGCCATACAACGCTCGAAGTTCACTCAATAGGTCGCTCGCCAATCCGCTCCGCCGAAGATGATGCGCAAGATGGCACGGCGGAATGTCAATGAGCCAATTTATGCACAAATCGTCGCCCTTCTGTGCCTCCCGATAATTTTTGAGCCGTTGCCGAAGTTCATCGGCCAGTTTGCCCGCATCGTCCGATGCCTCCAAAACAACCCGATCATTGACCCAGCGGATCGGCGACGTCGAAAAATACGACAGCACCGGCTCTTCAATCGGCCTGCCCAACTCATCCAACGTAACTTCGACAAGCGTTGCCCCGTAATTTCCCGTATCCGCCGGCGTTCGGGCAAGCGTTGCCCCGGGATAATGCACGACATAGGGCTGCGGCAGCAAGTCCCGTTTATCTCGCTTCTTATCCCGGCTTGTATCTAGATGCTCCATCGGCAACGGTTGGCCGTCGGGCCCTTTCCTTCGGGGATTGCCTTGAAAAATGTATCGCCGATTGGAGCCGCCCATCGCCCAATAATCCGTATAGCGTTGCGACAGCGATTCCGGGTCCACGCCGCCGTTGGCAATGCCAACCGAAAAAATTTCGTTCGGCTCAGCGGGGAATTCGGAACTGCGAATCCGCCGATTCTGATGGTTGCGGCTCATCCCGACGAGTTTTGCAATCGGCAGCGAGTCTTGTCCCTCTTTACGGTGATAGTAAAACTCTTGAATGGTATTGCTGGGAAATCGCAGCACATTATTCGGCATGGGAAAGGCGTTGGGCATATCTTCGGGCGAGTCGAGTTCCCCGCCGGCCCAATAGACGGCGATACCGGCTTTTTTAAGGCGTTCAAATTGTTCGATGAGAAACAGGAAGAGGCGTGGCGGAGCGAGGTTGGCATTGAGTACATTTCCGCTCAAGATGAGGAAATCGACTTCTTCTTCGACGCATTTTTGGAAGAGTCGTTCGGCAGCGCGTCGGGCCACATCGAGCATGCGTTGTTCCCAGTGTACGGGGCATTCGGGCACGCCTTCGAGGGTACGATCCAGATGCAGATCGGATGCGTGAATGAATCGCAGGATTTGTTGGTTAGCGGCAATGAAATGGGAGTGCAACGGATTTTTCGTATTTGTACAAATTGCCCAGAATGCCTAGATTGTACCATTTTGCGGAGGAAAACCAAGAGCCGAGGAGCGAGCACACGAGCCGGGGGCGTTAGCCCCCGGGTTGTACGCCGGGGCCAATGGCAATTTTTGCAAAACATTGCTATACTTGGTGCGGAAGATCTGAAAAATGGCCGAATATGCTGATATACGTGCTTCTGTTGTTAATGCCGCTACTCATCGTGTTTACGGTATTTAACATTGCATTAGGCTGCTACATTGCCATTCGGCTCGGCTACGGTCCGCCTAATTGGCAATCAGCACTCAATTTGATAGTCCGTCTGACTACCTTGCAGAATTGTCTCAATGCAGGCCGATATTGGCTCGACGACAAATATCCCAAAGCGGGAGCGTGGCTCGACCGGTTGCGTATTCCAAAACCGCTTGTCATAGTGGACACAACGCCCATTGAGGAAGAGCCGGAATCCGTCGCGGAAGAAGAACCGGAGCCCGTCGCGGAAGAGCCGAGCGAGGATGTCCGCGAAAACGACGAAGAGGCGGAAGACGATGAAGACACCGCGTAAGGGCGCGCGGCTAGAACGTATTTCAATTTACTCTGGACAAAAAACCGTCATCCCGGCGCACGCCGGAATCCAGCCGAGCGATGTGCTCCCCGTTTCCCTGGGTCCCGGCCTGCGCCGGGATGACGGAAGAGCGTCCAGGCCACGCTCTAACGGGCACTCAGCCGCACACTCACCGCTTCTTACGCTTTTTCTCCTTGTGCTTGTTCTGCTGGCCCAACTTCTGCTGCTCGGCAGCCTTTTCCTGTACCTCCCGCCACCACTTCGCAAAACGACCCTCCGGCTTCGCCGGCTGCTGAACATCCCGAGACCTCGACCCACGCTTCATCGGCGCCGGCTTCTTCGATTCGACCGGCTTTTTCTGCCAATTACTCGGCCCCTCTTCAATCTCCAATGTGTCGCCAGGCCGCTTTTGCGGCTTCGGAATAAATCGACGCTCCGCCAATCCCCACGTCGTCGATACTATAAAATATAAACACAATCCACTCGGGAACTTGAAAAATAACAGTCCCATGAAAATCATCATGTACTGAAATACCTTACGCTGCAGCCGACTCTGATCATCCGTCGGCGGAGGCATCGTTATCATCATCTGAATCAAAAACAATATCACCGTCAACAACGGCAACAAATTAAAATATGGCCCCAAACCCGTCTGGCCCGTATTAAATCCCGTCCAGCCAAGCCAGTTCCAAAATGCACTCCAATCAACCAACATATCCGGTGCGGAAAGATCCCGACACCAACGAACCGTCGATGAAATCATCGGCGAACCATACAAGCCTGCATCGACCGTCAATGCCTTGTACAACCCAATGAAAATCGGCAACTGAATAAATACCGGCAAACAGCCGCTCAACGGGTGATAATTGTGCTTTTTGAACAGCGCACTCTGCGCTCTCGACCGAGCGTGTATATCATCCTTGTACTTTTCCGCCAAGGCTTTGAGTTCCGGCTGGATTTCCGCCATTTTCATCGCCCCGATTGCCTGTTTTCGGCTCAAAGGGAACAACAGCAACCGCACGCATACCGTCAGGGCGACGATTGCCATCGCATACGGCATGCCGAGGCCGTGGAAAAAATGCAAAATCGCCAAAAGCGGGATGGCCGCAAACCAAAACCAACCGTAGGAAATCGTATCGCCCAAATCGTGTTCCGCAAGGATTTTGACATCCTTCGGGCCGGCAAAAACCGTGTACGTATGATTGATTTCCTCGCCGGGTTGCAATTCGTGAGACTGACTCCACATTCGGAAGGAGATATTCGTCAACTGCCGCCAATCGGTATTTTTTGTGCCAACTCGAATCGGGAAAATCCGGCTATGCCACGGGTCATTTGCCGCGGATTGGTCGGTTTTGAGCGTGCATTGGAAATACAGCGAGTCCACGCCGAGGTATTCCGGCGAAATATCGAGCCAAGGATTGTCGACTCGGTCGGTATGAACCACATTATTGGAAACGACCCAACTTCTGCCGCCGTGCAGCCGAACGACGATGTCGCGGATTCCATACCAGCCGAATTGCGGCCCCATCTTCATCGCATACCAACCGCCTTCGACGGGTAAACCGGTCGGGCCGTCGAGTTGATAGGCCAGCGTTTTCGGCAACGTGTCCAAATTGCGGACAGTGATATTCATCGTCAAATCGTATCCCGCCCCGACGGTCAAACTCGCGTCGGTCTCGCTCCGTTTGGTCAGGCGATAGGTTTTGAGGACTTCAAGATTATGGGCAGGAACCGTCCGGCGGAATACGGCTTCGTTTTCCGGCGCACCGGGATTGCGGACAATTTCCCAGTATTCATCCCGAAGGGCAACGCCCGGCAACTCATCGGCGAGCGTTTGGTCGATCGGAATCATGCCCCGCAGGCCCGAATTGTTGATGGCTTGACTGGCGGGTACGTCGAGCGTCATGCCGTCTATTTGCTGCAACGTCATCAGGAAGGACAGTTGGTCGGAACCCTGTACTACGCCGCGAAGGCCGCCCATCTGCTGGTATTCTTCAAAACTGCTCGGTACGGACTCGGGCCGAATGATGTCTTTCGGATGTTGAGCGAGTTGGATGCGTTGTTCCGGGATTCTGGCTCCATTGCGAACGATGGTGAGGTCGATAAAGTCGCCCGGTTTTGTGTTTAGGAGCGCATTGCGGAGGTCGTCGAATGTTTTAATATCGGCTTCTCCGGCTTGGACGATTTTATCGCCGACTTGCAGGCCGAAGCGATGAGCGGGCGTGCCGGGACCGACGACTTGGATGGTAACACCGTCGCCGGATTCATCGGCAAGCCGTTGGTCGGCAATGATTTGCCCGAGGTAGCCGGAAAGTTCATTCACATCGCGGAATTGCCGGGTATTGAGTTCGATTCGGCTGGGAACGGCACCGCGATTGGTGAATGTAATGAGCATTCGGTAATCGCTGTTGGGGTCCATGGAGCCGAGGGTGGTCCATTCGGGCAATGCGATGGTTTCGGCGAGTCCATCTTGTTCATCGTCGGCATAATCTCGGGGGGCATCGCCTTCTTGTGCTTCCCATTGTGCATTTTGCGGGTCGTCTTGTGCTTGGTTTCGTTGTAGAATGGGATCATCGATATTTGGAGCGGGCGGTCTGGGCGCGAGGAACATGAACCAAACCAAGAAGAACATCGCCAGCATGAGGTAGAAGGTGGTACGATCTCGGTTATGTCGATTTTGGTCGGGAAGCAGTGATTGCATTCGAGGCGGCTGGAGAATATGGAGCCTCCATTCTAACGCGTTTGCGATTAGTTGCAAGGATGATGGGGCGCTCCGCAGGGCTCACTCCGCCCTCCAAACACGGCGAATTCACATTTCCGTCGACAATCCCGCATAAATCCGCAACTTCCGCGAACGTACCGGATGCCGTAACTTGCGAAGCGCATTCGTCTCGATCTGACGAATCCGCTCCCGCGTTACCGAATACATCTTACTCAATTCATCCAACGTGTACACAGAACCATCAAATAAGCCATAACGACGCTGAATGATATTGCGTTCCCTGTCCGAAAGATCATTCATCACATCATCAAGTCTGTCCCGAAGCGACTCGCCCTGCACTCCGTCCTCCGGTGCTCCGCATTTTGTGTCTTCCAAAATATCACAGTATGTTTTCTGTTGGTCCCCCTTCACGGACGCATTAAACGATATTGGCGAACAATCACAACGCAATATCTTGATGACATCTTCCTCCGAAATGCGGCACGACTCGGCCGTTTCCTGAAGCGTCGGCACCGTGCCCGTCTCGTCCCGAATTTGCTGCACGACTTTGTAAATGCGAGCAATCGACTCCTGCACGTGAACCGGCACGCGAATCGTTCGGCCATTGTTTGCCACCGCTCGTAATATCGCCTGCCGAATCCACCACGTTGCAAAAGTCGAAAACTTTGCATTCCGCCGCTCTTCGAATCGATCCACGGCACGAAGCAACCCGATGTTCCCCTCTTGAATCAGGTCAAGCAAACTCAGGCCGCGGTATTGATAATTCTTGGCAATCGACACGACCAGCCGAAGATTGCTGGACGCAAACCAATTTTTGATGTCGATATACCGCTGATTCGCTGTTTTCACGCGACGCAAATACCGCCGGGCCGTTGCGGGTGTTTCCGAAAACGACTGCATTAACTCGTTCCGCGTTTGGCGATCCGGTTCCTGACGGATTTTGGAAGCAATGCGGTAAAATTTATGGAGGCATCCTTCAATTTTCGGCATCCGAAAGTGCAATTCTTGCAGCAATTTGGAGGCGTGTTTGCGACGCTGCATGATCTGTTTCCAAAGGTCGCGTTTTTCTGCCGTTGTCGTGTCGGGCAATAAAAACTGTGCAAAATCTTTTTTGTTTTCATCCAAGATATTTTGCAGCGTGTTGGAATGGGTTTGGCAAATATCGAGCACACCTTCTTTGCGTTTGACTCCAAGATAGGAAAAGTCGATACAGCGGTCAAGCCGACATTTTCCCGAAAGGGCGGCACGCAGCAATTCCAAGCATTGTTCGATGACGTAATCGGATGCAAAAAACTGATTATAGAACCGTTTCCTGCTTTTGCATATTTCAACTGCCGCCAATTTTTCCTCTAATTCCGTCAAGCAGGGCGTTTCTCCCATTTGGCGAAGGTAAATTTGCACATAATCCGGTGCGGATTGCCGACTCTCCAAATCGAGCGGCACATCGACACTGCTTGCAGATTGATTATTTCCTTGGAGTTCATGTCCCCAGGCGTCGAGTAGGTGTACAATCAGGGGCGTTCGGGTCTCCAAAAACGACGTCGTGGTGTGATATTTACGAGAAAACATTGGTATAACTCCTAATTATTTTTACTTTAATCTTTTAGGAGAGCAAATACCGTGCCGAATAACCGGAAAATCCGATAGTATTGCTATTGCTTAAGTTGTACAATTTTTCCTTTGCGACGGGGTGTATCATTTGGCCTGAAATTCATCATTGCCTGTACTGTTTTGATGCATGTTTTCTCCCTTCCTGCCCCAAACGAGCGTTACGATGCCGAGCGTCATCGGCAACATCCGCACATCGCAAACGCCCTGCTGCTGTAAACGCTCCCCAAGTTGCTCCGGCTTGTCAAACTGCAATACACTCGCCGGCAAATAATGATACGCCTCATCCTGATTTTTGCCGAGCCATTGTCCCAAACACGGCAAGACCGTCCGAAAATAAAATCGGTAACATTGCCGAACGATGGGCAGCGTCGGCATCGAAAAATCCAACACCGCAACCAGCCCGCCCGGCTTGCACACCCTAATCATTTCGGCGAGACTTCGCTGCGGATCGCAAACATTCCGCAAACCGAACGCAACGGCAACGACGGCGAAACGATTGTTTTCAAACGGCAAGTGCAACGCATCGCCCTCCGCAAAATGCAGACCGGATTGATTGCGAGTTTTCGCGTGAGCAACGGCGATCATTTCGGGCGAAAAGTCGATGCCGATTACATTTCGGGTGGTCGAGCAATTTACGGAGTTGCGAGGGGCAGATTGCGGGTCTTGCTGTTTAGGATGCCGTTTAACGATGATTTTGTGAAAGGCGAGTGAAAGTTCGCCGGTTCCGCAGCAAACGTCGAGCACATCGCCTTCGCTGGTCTGTTCGTTCAGGAGCATTTGGGCGGTATTTCGTCGCCAGCGGGAGTCGATACCGAGCGTGAGGATTCGGTTGATGAGGTCATACCGTGGGGCAATCGTTCCGAACATACGGCGAATGCGTTGCGGCGATTTGTCTACGGAAGGCAAAGGCATAGCGAGGAGCGTAGGGCATTATACCAGGATTGAGGGGCGTTTGCCATCCGGGAATCACGTCGCATAACCCGCGGGGCTTACGCCCCCGGCTCGTTGTAAATGTTTTTTGCCACAGTTCCTTACGCCGTTGACAAAACAACCTCCATCGGCAATAATTCCTGCACTTTAACAACGGCATTTCCAATCTACATGAAAAAAAGCCTTATCGCACTACTCTGCATCATCATCGCCTTGACCGCCGGATGTCCCGCTCCCAATCATCGACTTATCAACGTTTCCTACGACCCAACCCGCGAACTTTACCGCGAATTCAATCAAGCATTCATCGAACATTATTACAATGAAACCGGCAAAACCATCCGCATCGAAGTTACGCACGGAGGCAGCAGCGCACAGGCACGAAACGTCATCAACGGCCTCGAAGCCGATGTCGTAACACTTGCACTCGCCTACGATATTGACAGCATCGCACAGCATACCGGCCTGTTGCCGCCCGATTGGCAAGCCCGACTGCCCCATAACAGCACGCCCTACTCTTCGACAGTCGTTTTTCTCGTCCGCGACGGCAACCCCAAAAACATCAAAAGTTGGGAATGTCTCATCCGGCCCGATGTAGAAGTCGTCGTTGCCGACCCGAGAACTTCCGGCGTCGCACGTTGGGCTTATTTGGCCGGCTGGGGATACATTCTCAAACGGGAACTCGCGGAACACGGCAATTTGTACAAACGGCTTCACGATCCCGACGCTGCCGCAGAACTTGCTGCCGCTCAAGCAGATATTGACGCGGCCCAAGAAACCGCCCGGGAATACATTTCGGCAATTTACCAAAATGTCCGAATTCTCCCGCAGGGTGCTCGGTCGGCATCCCAAGTCTTTGTACGACAAAATACGGGCGATGTCCTGCTTGATTGGGAAAATCAGGCCAAACTGACGATTAACGAATTTGGCAAAGGCCAAATCGAAATCGTGGTTCCCCCAATCAGCATCCTTGCCGAACCTCCGGTCGCCCTGATTGACGGAAATGTCGATAAACGCGGAACTCGCGAGGTTGCCCAAGCGTATTTGGAATTTCTGTATTCGCCCATCGGCCAGGATATGGTTGCCCGGCATTATTATCGGCCGCGGGATGCGGAAATTTTGGCAAAATATCGGGATAATTTCGTTGAGGTCGAAATGTTCACGGTAGATGAAGTGTTCGGCGGTTGGCACAAAGCCCAGCAGGAACATTTTGAGACTGGCGGCGTGTTCGAGCGGATTTACATTCCCGTCCGGTAAGTGCAGCGCGTCGTAGTTAATGCCGGAGCAATCGCGTTGGTGCCGTCCGACCAGCCGCAATGGCGGGACCGATCGCCGCAAATACACAGCAAATAATCGCAACGCCCAATCCGATGGCCAAACGATCCATCGGTATCGTCAACGGCGATGTGAAACCTCCAAATATCGCAACATATTTCATCAAACCGATAAAACACCAACTGCCCAACACGCCAAAACCAATACTGACGGCAATTACAACGAACGCAATCAACAACGACTCCGCAACAATCAAACGAACCAACCGAAAACGAGTTAATCCCAAACTCCGCAAAACGCCGAATTCGAACCGCCGGGCACGAACCGAAGCGGCAATCGTTCCCATCATCGCAAACGATGAAATCGCCAGCAAAATCAACGGCATCTTGGTCGCCGCCCGAATGACGTCATTCGCCCGATCTCCGACACGCTCCCTTAAGTATTCCCGCGAATTGACCTTGACCATTGACCGAGGAGCAGACATTCCCCGGTCTGTCGCCAGTCCATCGGCAAGGCGTTGAAGGGATTGTTCCAATTCGGCATCGGAAACCGTCGGCCTGCCCGACGCGTCCAGCGTGCGGTCAAACCAAAAAAATGCCGCATCCGTCAGACCATAATCGTCCTTCACCGCATTGTACGGAGCCAAAAGCATCGCTCCCGACCGATAGCCCCGGTTGCGAACGCCGCTGATTTTGTTCATCCAAAGCCAACCGTGTATCGACACGATGCCGCAGATTTCGTATTCGATGATTACCGGAGGGCTAACGCCTCCCGTTCTTGCATTCGGCAACACCAATTCGAGTTTATCGCCGATTTGAACGCCCGTCCGAGCGGCAAACGAGTCCGGTACGAGGCAATACCGACCGCCGGTTCGCAATTTTGCAAGGGCCGACTCCAAAGTTCCTTCCTGAAACGGCAATTCCAAGAGCGGACGGCTGCCGTCAGGCCGATTGCCGAACGCTTCCTCAATGTCGATACCAAACACGACTGCACTGGTCTGCATCCGAATCAGGCCGTTTGCCATAAAACGTTCCGATTGGGCTTGCGAAAAATGCGATTGGTCGATCGCAATCGGCAAAAAACGCGTCGAATCCACGCCGGGCGTGTTCCGTACGGCATCAATTTCCGAATACGGCAAGCCGGTCGGCAGGAACGTAACGAGCGTATCTGGGATGGTTTTCGACTGCATATAGGGAACGAGCATAGAGTTTCCGGCAATTTCCAAAAACGCATAGACGCTCAAACCGACGCTCAGGGCGAGCGTCGTCCCGAGCGTACGCCAAAAATTGCTGCTTAACTGCGAAACCAACAGGAGTTTCGGCAACCGCAACAGCCGGGCGATGATCGGTGCGGCGTATTTTTCAACGAGCAAAATCATTGCGGGCACCAAGAGCAAACAGCCGATTATTTGCGTCGGCAAGCCGATGTAGGTATACCAAGCGAGCCGGTCTGCGGCAGCGATTCCGTTGCCGTAAACGAGAATCGGATTGATGAACAGCAGGGCCATTCCGAGCACTGCGGCGGGCAGGAACCAGCGTGTGTTCATCGTTTGGGCAAAGCCTTGGTTCATGCCTTCGAGGGGGCTGATTCGGCTTGCCCGCCAGGCCGGGAGAATTGCCGCCAGGATTGCACCGAGCAGTGCCGCGATGCCCGCCGTAACGACGGGAGCCAGGCCGAGCGAAACGGTTTTGCCGGTTCCAAAAACTTCCGGCTGGAGCCAAACGGAAAGTTGCAGCACGCACCAACCGGCAGCCGTTCCGCAGAGCCAACCGAGCGAGCACAGGATGATGCTTTCGCCGAAAACGAGCACTGTCATTTTCCATCTCGGCATTCCGACGGTTCGCAGCATCGCGAAAGTCCGTGTCCGTTCCGTAACGCCCATACTTAAGGCCGTGAAGACGATCAAGATGGAAATCAGGGCCGAAAAAATGATGATCGAATTCAGCGTTGCCGGACCGCCGACCAAGCCTGCCGTATCCTGCGTGCGGATTCGGTTGAGCCGTTCTTGAATGTTGGCAACGTCCATAAATTGCACCTCGATATTCTGTTCGGCAAAATGTTTTCCCCAAGTTTCCGCAAACCGGCGTGTGTCTGTTCCTTCGCGAAGTTGCACATAAACGAAGTCAATTCGGTCATCCTGCACGATTTGCCGAGCGGTCGGCATCGAAACATAGAGTGCTCCGACGGCGGGATCAATGGTGCGGCCGCCGCCGGCGAGATTCTGCTCGACGAGTCCGACGATTTGAATGCGGTAATCCTGGGTTCCGACCCGGCATATTACGAAGTCGCCGACTTGTACGGGCTCGATGGCGGCGTATCCCCATTCTTGGAGACTTTGAGCGGCTGTTGTGCCCAAAACGCCTTCGTCGGCGTTTTCAAACCAGCGGCCTTCGACGAGAATGAAGGGAGATTCGTCCGTTGCAATGCCAATAATGGAGGGACTTTGCGTGGGCAAGCCCGTAATGGAGCGTTGCCGTCGCACAGCGGCATCGGTATCGTCATTATGGAGCATTTTGCCCATCGTATTTCGGATTTGTCGGGCGTGTGTAATTTGAACGACGAAGTCGTCATTTTCGAGGTCGGCAACGGCGGATTGGGGAAAAGGCGTATCATTTTCGGGAACGAGTGCGAGGTGGTATCGTCCGAGGTAATTTTCGGCATCTTCATCGAACCGGAGCATCATCAGATCGAGGCTTCCGATGAGCCAGACGATCGTGCAGGACATCGCGGTGGTTGCGAGTACGGCAAGAGCGATGCGTCCCTGGTGATACCGAGCATCGCGGAGGATGAGTTGCAACAAGAGTTTCATAGTCGCGTCATTGTACCAAAAAGCGTACTCCAAAGAGCCGTTCGGCACGTCGCAGAGCGACGCGGCTTACGCTAAACTTTTCACCGCTTCCAAATACGCACGGTAAATCAACGCCGTACTGACCGCTCCCGCATCAAGATGGCCTCGGCTACGTTCGCCAAGATTTCTCGCCCTGCCAAACTTAGCAACCAAATCCTTCGTCGAATCCGCTCCCGTTTGAGCCGCATCCGCCGCCGCCGAAAATATATCGACAAGCGATGCAGACTGCCCTTTCAACGCACCCATCGCCCCAATCGCCGGAATCAGAGCATCCATCGACGTTTTGTCGCCGACCGCCGCCTTCGAGGATGTTCGCATATTGGCCAAACCAGCCTCAAACATGTTGGCCGTCTGATCGGAATCCAGCCCATCGCCGGTTGCTGATTGAGCCATCCCGATGAAAAACGAGCCCAACAGAGCACTGGTCGAGCCGCTGGTATTGGACATAATTTCCCAGCCGATTTTTTCGAGCGAGTCTTTCAAGGTTCCTTCGTTTTGTACGGCAGCGTTTGCGGCTTTCATCGCGGCCAGTATGGCAGTGCCGTGATCGCCGTCGCCGGTTGCGGCATCGAGTTGGTTAAGCATCGCCAGTTGAGATTCGATGGCCGACAGAGCGGCTTGCAGCATTTTTTGGAGCAGCGGTTTGGTGAATTGCATAGTTTTTGACGTTGCGGTTGGTATATCGGTACTATTGTCCCAAAAAACCGGGGCAATGCAAGCGTGAGTGCGAGAGCGAATCATTGACACACGAGCCGGGGGCGTCAGCCCCCGGGTTCCGGCAAACTCAATCCCGTTCCCGCTCCAGCCACTTTTCCAGTGCCTTTCGCAAGCGCTCCGGCTCGACCGGCTTCGTTAAATGATCATTCATTCCCGCTGCCAAACTCTTCTGATAATCCGCCTCCAAAGCATGAGCCGTCATCGCCAATATCGGCAATCTGTCCATTCCCGGCTTCTCCAACTTCCGTATCGCTCGCGTTGCCGCAAGACCATCCATCTCCGGCATCTGAATGTCCATTAAAATCAAATCAAAATCATTGTGCCTCGCCGACTCCAACGCCTCCAACCCGTTGCTCGCAATCGTCAATTCCACGCCCAAATTCGCTAACAATTCCGATGCCACGATCTGATTGACATAATTATCTTCCGCCAATAACACCTTCGCCCCGCGTATGTCCGTCCGGTTTTCCGGCGACTCCGACGGCAAGTCCGAAACATTCGCCTTGGGACTCGAGACCGTTCGGAATATGGCCGAAAATGTAAATACCGCTCCCTGGCCCGGCACACTCCGCACGCCCACTTCTCCGCCCATCAATTCCACAAGATTTTTCACGATCGTCAAACCGAGGCCCGTCCCGCCGTAAATTCGCGTCGTCGAACCATCGGCCTGCGCAAACGAATTGAAAATCTTTTCGACGTGTTCCGGCTGCAAACCAATGCCCGTATCCTGCACATCGAAAATGAGACGGCTACCGCCCGGCACCGACCTGCTGTCTTCTTTCACCGTAATAAAAACGCCGCCGTGCGTCGTAAACTTAATCGCATTGCTCGTCAAATTGAGCAACACCTGCCGCAATCGCAACGGGTCGCCAATCAGGGTGTCGGGAATCTCCGCAGCAATTTGTGTGAAAATTTTTAATCCCTTACTCTCGACTTCCGCCTGTACCGTACTGACAATATCATCAAGCGTCCGCTTCAGCGAAAAGGGAATCAATTCCAATTCAAACTTTTTCGCTTCAATTTTAGAAAAATCAAGCACCGCATTGAGAATCCCCAACAAATTCGTAGCGGCCGTCTGCGTCTTGGTCAAATAGTCCCGTTGTACGGTATTCAAATCCGTCTGCAAGACAAGATAAACCAAACCGAGAATCGCATTCATCGGCGTCCGAATTTCGTGACTCATTCTTGCGAGGAATTCGCTCTTGGCTTGCGTTGCAATTTCGGCATTTTCTCTGGCTTGAATCAACGCAAGTTTCGTTTTATGGCGTTCGACAGCCGCCGCAATTAGAATTCCAGCCGACCGCAAAATGCTGACTTCCGCATCGTTCCAAATCCGTTCATGTCGGCAATCATCAAAGCCGATAAAGCCCCAAAATTCTCCGCGAAACTGGATGGGTGCAATCAGAATTGAGAGAATTCCTTGCAGTTGGAGGTGTTTTCGTTCTCGTTCGGCCATATTTCGGACAATGCCGTAGAAATTTTCACCGGCAACGAGGCGCCCGTGTAAATGGGGTAAATCGCCGTTGTATTTGGCTTTGATGGTGTACTCCTTTCCTTGTTGTGGAGTGACGTGCGGCGACCATTCAAGGATTTGCGTGCATCGCAGTTCTGCGTTGATCATTTCATTTTTCCAAATATAGACGCGGTCGACGCCCGTTGCGGTTCCCAGGGTATGCAGGGCTTGAGAGACAGATTCTTCGAAACAATCGGTCGTCGCTTCAAAGAGGATTCCGGCAACGGCATTGACGGCGGCGAGTAGGTCATCGCGGCGGTGTAATTCAATTCGGGTAAGTTCCAGGTCGGTAGCGTCTTGAATCACCGTAGTGATTCGTTGCATTTTATTTTCAGAATTTGGGGTTTCGCGTCGTTTTTCGCTATCGGAGTGTTTTCGGGGAGTCATAGTGTCTTTGCAAAAATAAAGCATTGTGGGGTGGGCGATGATTTAGAGTCCGCGGCGTGAAGCCGGGAAGGAGTTTGTAACAAACGTAATGGTTTTTGTGCGTACTGGCCATAAAGAATCGCGAAAGCGATGAAAGAAAAGGCGTTTTGTGTCGACGCAAGCCCTTGTTGCATAAGAGTTTACGTGCCCCCCCCCCCCCCCCCCCCCCCCCCCCCCCCCACCCCCCCCCCCCCTGCCCCTCCTCCCACCTCACCCCGTCTCGCCCT
>WRKP01000034.1 GCA_009778035.1 Planctomycetaceae bacterium | reverse complement strand
AACGCCCTCAAATGGTTTCAAGGCGAAATAACCCGCCGTAATGACGAGTTTAAGAAAAGCGGAGTAAAAGACATAAGCGGTTTGAGGAAAAACGGCAAACCGATGCCGCGAATATTGATTGTAATGGACGAGTTTCAAGTCCTAATAAACGATGCGAGCGTAACCGAAGAAGCATACAGATTGCTAAGTGACATTTTGCGACGGGGACGTTCTGCCGGTATTCATATTTTACTTGCAACGCAATCATTAAGCGGTTTACGTGGTTCAATAACAGGCGGCTTTGATACGCTAAAAACGCAACTCGGATACCGTATCGCGTTAAAGTGCAATCAAAGCGATTCGAGAACAATCCTCACTGATGATAATACGGAAGCTGCCACGCTAGTGGCAAAGAAAGAAGCAATTTGCAACAAACAAAACGGAGTAAAAGAAGCAAACGTCAAGTTTAATGTTCCGTATGCCGACCCTGCAATTTGCAGGCAACATTTACAAGATATTTCGATACAACTGAAGTCGCATGGATACACGGCGGATACAAAAGTTTTTGACGGAATGAATTTGCCCGCTATTCCTGCTCCAACGGCGTTCGGCAAATTCAAAGGCAGGATACTTCTCGGAGAACAACTTTCATTTGAATCGCAGCCTTTTGCTTTTCAATGGGAACGGTTACAAGGAAATAATCTCTGCATCGCAGGAATTGACGAGAAGATTCGGAAAGGAATTATCCATGCTGTATTATTGTCTAATCAGCATGGAAATCTTTTTAACAGTGTGATTTATTATAATTCCGCTCCAAGTAGTTCGGCAACGGGTTTCCGTGGTTTTCCTGGTGTGGAAGTAAAGAACGCGACTTGGGACTGCAACATTACGGCGTTGGTCAGTAGTATATCAGCAAAACGAACTTTACTAATAATCGACTCATTTGACAATGCTCGGACGCTTTATCCGAAGAAAAAAGAATTTGTACCGGTCACAACACCAACAACACCGGCGGATTTTCTTAAAGTATTTCTCGATAAGGGACCGCAACACGGCTCGTTTGTGCTTGCATTTGTTGACAATTGGGGACGTTGGAATAATTCAAGCAACAATGATTACTTGGAAAATTTTGAACTGTACATCGGATTCTGTCTAAGTGGAGACGATGCAGGCAGTTTGATTACGGGCAGCATGGGTAGACCGTTTATGGGATTAGACCAACCAACCAAAGCGATATTTGTCGATAGACAAAGGAATACGCAAACGTTGTTTAGACCTTTTGTTTAAATCATCATGGTCAATGCATAAAATGTTGTTATATTTCGGCTCCGATATTTCAAGGTACAATTACCAATCGGAGCAGACAGTATTTTGGGATACTACTGCCTTGTCGATAAAATTTTTCCAAAAAATAACAAATTGAGTCAAAATGGGATATTTGAATCGGTCAATAAGGGAAATGGTCTGGGTAGAATCAACATCACAGGAAAAATTTTACACACAGGGTAGTATACCTCGGAAATCACGGAAGAACACGGCAACAAGAAAACCGCTGGAGAAGTTTCCATGCGCATGGAATCTTCTCACCAATCTGGGTTTGCCCAGTCCAGTACAATGGTATTTTACATCAGGCGGCATCCATGCACAGTTCCCTGGACCTCAGTATCCTTTTGAGAAACCAAGTGATTTCTCCGCCGCTGCTCAAAACGGCAGCCCGTGCTTCACCCTCTACACAAGTGAACAACAGTTCGGGGCAGTGGTTTTCACCGGACAGCACCTCGGGGCAAATCTTTGACAATGTTATTTGGGACCGCAATGCCAGTACGGGTTCGAACCTGATGGGCTGGGGAGCGACTCTTGGTTCTGCACTCATTCCTGGCGGTGCGGTTGCCCGCGGTTTATGGCTGGCAGCACGGCATGGGCGAAAGGCGTATCAAGTGGCACAAGCCGCAAACAAGGCAAGACAGGCAGCGCAAGTGGCAAAAGCAGCGGTACCGATGACTACGGCGGCGCGGGCGGGGCAAGTGGGAACAACCGCTGCCAAAGGCACGGCGAATGCAGTTTTGGGTTATCAAGCGGGACTTGCCAGCGGTGCTGCCGCAGGAACTGCCGCCGATGCGGTCGGCTTGGGTGGGAATAAAACAAACACGATCGGCGAGCCCACTTATGGAGAGCGAGCGACCAACATGTCAGCGATGGCTTATGCTCCACTACTTCGTATGGGCGGAAGTCTTGGTTCTTTCACCAATCCCGTTTTAGGGGCACCGGCGAAAGGGACTCGGACGTGGGGACGCTTCGCCGGTGATGCCGGGGCGTACGGAGCCGGAATGTTGGGAGCGGAAAGAGCGACCGATGCCGTATCTTCAGGATTGTCCGCATTACAGCCGGATAAAGCCCACAAAGCCATTACGCAATTCGCTCAAGACCAGGGAATTGATACTTCTGACAAAGGATCCATGCAAGCCTTGCGGAATCAAATTGATGCCTCCGGTATTGTCAAACGCAACCTCATGGGACAGTTTAGCGGACTTCGCAACCATACGGATGCAATGGGTTCTCCGGTCAATGAAATCGATTTTGCAGGAATGAAAACCCCAAGCGGCGGCAAGTTCACCGGGAGCGACCGGATCGACCTGACCGACGCTCTTGGTCGCAACATGGGAATCCAAACTCCCCGGCAGCGAACATTCCAAGACCAATTCAACAGACTCCCTCTTGCCGAACAGTCTGCCATCAAGGAATACTATGATCCTGGTACATGACCAATGGACAGATGGCGGCGAAACGAACGGTGGCAATTTTTTCAAACTACGCAGCAACGGAGAAGACGCTCTGCGCCATGTACCTCGCGGCACATATCTTACGGCGATACCGCTATGTCGCTTGGATCGTTCCCGAAGATACCACACAACGGAGCAAGTCCGATGCAAAATTCTTGCGTTTGCAAATCAGCCTGTCTCTTTCGCCACCATCGCCGCTTTGTCACAGGATAGTTTGGCGTTGATATGTCCTAGATTAAATTCCGTGCCGCTCCCGCAGTGCAACGAGAGACTCGCTGATTGACGGCACCGGCTGTGGGCTACACCGTGCTTGTCCAATGGTGATGTACTCCTCAATCGCCTCAGCATCCCATCGGGCCTTACACTTCGGTGCGGTCAAAGGTAGCGGAAAATTTCCGACTCCTCGACGGCGGTCTTGGAGCCTTTTGGTAACAGAGTGCGGAGACAATCGGAGACGCTCGGCAACTTCGGTAATCGTCAGTAGTTCTGTCCTGCGTTTCATGTGCAATTTAACGGGTTGCAATGTCGTCGGTAGAAATATGTCCAACGTTTACGCTAAGATACCACAGACTATGTGCATGCCGAAATTATATCGAAACGTGATAGTATAAAAGCCGTCGGTTACTGTTCAGCAGCTTCGTCTTTCAGTTTTTGCTTGAGTATCCGTCGTTTTTGGCTTTTATCGTAAATCTTTCGTACCATTGCCGTATCGGTATGTCCTACCATCAACGCCGCCGCCTCTACCCCGTGTTTTTCCACGTATTCGGAAACGTACTTGTGCCGCAGGCTATACAGTGTCCATTCTGGAATTCGCTCTCCCTCAGGCAATGTCTTGTTTGCATTGGCGATAGCGTCTCGTAGAGCATTGCCAACAACATCAGTATTAAAAAACGGATTGCACTTGCGCTTGGGATTCTCCTTACGTTCTCGATCTCGCTCAACTTGTGAAGGCTGTACTTTCGTCTTTCGTCTTGCCCTCGCTGATTGTTTTCGTTCTGTAACAGCATCAGCGGGACGAAAAACAAAATCCTCTGCCGCTTTGCCTGCCAGATACGGTGCTAAAACCGCCTGCTCTCTCGTGCCAAAAGCAATAACCCGTCCTTTGTTTTTCTTTGCGGTCTTGTGTTTTTTGGGACTCAATGACCACATCTCGGCTTTTTGTCCATTGTCCTCGACCACTTGCCTTTCAATATCTCCTACCCGCATTCGTAGGATCTCTTTCGGTCTCGCCCCCGTCCACCATAAAATACGGACTATTGCTTGATATACCGGCGGCAAAAGCAATAGAGTCCGTTCAATCACCTCGTCTTCAACTTCCCAAAATCGCTCATCATTTTCTCGCCCCTCCCGAAGCGGTTCCAGTGTTTTTAAGTGTGCGTACCTCCCAGCAGGGACAAGTCGCCGTGCTTCTCCCCACCGAAACATCTGACGCACGAAACCGACCAAATTGTTGACTTGTTTTCGGGCATAACCATGACGGTCAAATTCCTGCTGTACCTGCAACAGGCAGTATGCATCAAACTCCGCCGTTCCCATTTTAGAGTAGGGCTTCAGAAATCTGCATACAGTTCTGTAATCGTAATAGTGACTGTGTGTTCGTTTGGCATCTAAAAACGCCAGCGACAAATCGGCTATCGTCGGCCCGGTAGCCACAGGAGTCGATTTTGGCTGTACTTGACGAGTGTCATTTGATTCGTCGGTATGCGGATTTCCCTCGGGAGAAGAATCCGAGGGAGGGCATTGTGCCAAACGTTCTACCCATTCGGCATATTTTCGGAGGCTTGAGGGATCATCCTGTTTTCCGAAATAGACACGTTTTCGGTTGACGGTATCCCATGCAGTCAAACTCCCCCGATAGATTTTCGGGGGTGGCAAAATGTTTTTCGCTGCTTTTCTCATCGCTTTTTGGAGCACTTGCTTCGCATAAAAATGGCTTTTTGTGCGAATGCGCAACAAACGGACATTTCTACTACCAAAAACGACAATTTTCAAATTTTGCAACCCGTTACATTGCAAAAATTTATATCAAATGGGTGCAGGAAGAGTCGAACTTCCGACCTCAGCCTTATCAGGGCTGCGCTCTAACCAACTGAGCTATGCACCCAAAAACTACCTATCCATAACATGCTACACAATTTCGCCAACACCGCAAGCGGGGGCGCAAATCCACGTCGAAAAACCCGGGGGCTGACGCCCCCGGCTCTTGCGCACGCTCTCCCCATCCACTACACACGCGGAATCTCATATCCCCGCCGCTGCTCCCTCGCAACAAAACTCTGTGCTTGTACATCAAGTGCCCGCCCATCCCTCGGATCCCATAACACCTCGCGACCCAAGCGAGCCGCTATCACACAAAGATGGCATACCGTCATCGCCTGAATGTGCGTATAAACATCCGAAACCGGCAAACCGCCCTCCCGAATGCAACGGATAAAGTTTTCCTTGTGCCCCTCAAACGGTTTTCCATTGTAAAGTTTATTGAACTCCTCCGCCGGGAACATGTTGCCCACATTATCCCTGATTTCCTCAAACGGTCGGCCAGCAATCCGGCCCCGATTGACATGAATCCGCCCTTCAGTTCCCTCAAAAAGGATCCCGTTGCCGTCCGGCGACTGGCTTACAACGTGCATCGCGACGCCGTCCTCAAATGTGCATTCGATGTCGAAGCGGTGCGACGTGTTGTATCGGTCATCAAGCGTCGGCCAACCATTTTCATAAGGCACCGGATGTTCCGCAATGAGCGGATTGACCTTAACAGGGCCCTGGCCCTCTCCAAGGACATCAAGAGCCCACATCGCACAGTCGATGTGGTGCGCTCCCCAGTCGGTAAACTTTCCGCCGCTATATTCGTACCACCAACGGAACTCTTCGTGCGCCCGGCTGTTACGGGGTAGGCTTCGCGGATTATCAGAATTGCGTCTTTCCGGCGAAGCACGGAAATCGACGAGCGGTGCTTGCCCGAGCCACATTTCCCAATCGAGCGTTTCGGGCACGCTGGCAACGGGGATCGGCCCGCTCGTTGAGCCGCCGTCGATATTGCAGGTGATTTTTTGGATTTTCCCGAGCAGTCCCTTGCGGATCATCAGTGTCGCGAGGGCGAATTGGTCCCTTTGGGCGCGTTGCTGCGTCCCGACTTGGAATACCTTGTTATATTTTTTGCAGGCGGCCCGCATCAACTGGTTTTCTTCGATGGTCAGCGTGAGCGGCTTTTCGCAGAACACGTGTTTCCCCGCCTGCATTGCTTCGATGCAGATTTTCGTGTGCCAATGATCCGGCGTGCTGATGGATACGACGTCAATGTCGTTGCGTTCGAGCATTTTTCGGTAATCCTTGTAGGAATCGATTTCCCGTCCTCTGCCGATACCGCTTTCTTTGGTTGCATCGATATGGGCAGAATCGACATCGCATAGGGCGACGATTTCCGTGATTCCGTTGAATCCGTGGGCATTTCCCCGTCCCATACTCCCGACGCCGATGCAGCCCATTCGGAGCCGGTCGCTGGGGGCCTGCCGCCGTTGGGCGAGGGTCGGCTGTTGGCTCGAGAGAAAATAGGGAACCGCTACGGCGGCTGCGGCGGATTGCTTCAAAAAACCTCGACGTGTTGTTGTGCTCATTAAGAACTCCTTGGCAAAAAGGGATGAAGGCGGTGTGCCCTGAAGGCACTATACCCGATGAAACCAGTGTACTCGTTTTTTCCGTCGGGGTCAATCGGCCAGTTCGCCATTCTTTTCAAGTTTTTCTCATGCTGCCGCGAACATCCGACCGATAACAATTCTGTGAAGGTTGAAAATCTACCCGAATAACCTGTATATTTTGCCTAACCGGACTTTTTTGGAATAGTATACATTTTATTTGGCTTTTTCCCGATACACACCATTAACGAAGGACTGGCAGTCGTTGCCAACAAACTTTTCCAACCTTTTTTAGGAGAATCAAAATGAAATACAAAGTTGTACTTCCTATGTTGACCGCGATTGTCATATTTGCGGCAACAACGAGTGCCGAAGCCGGCATTTTTGGCCGCCTTTCCGTAGTGTGGAATGGCTGCAACCCGTGCGAACCCGTGGCTTGCACCCCGTGCGAACCTATCGCCTGCAATCCCTGCGAAGCGATTGTAAACGATGGTTGCTACGATGCATGTGCCCCTGGTGGTCGCCCGTTCCGTCCGCTCGCCGGATTGCTTTCGAACATGAAAGCCAGAATGGCAGCAGGCCGATGTGCACCTGGTTGCGATCCTTGCGAACCGGTTGCCGCTGCACCGTGCGAGCCCATTGCTTGTGATCCTTGCGATCCCATCACGGTATCTTGCAGCCCCCGCGCTCCGTTTGCTGGACTTTTCCAGAACTTGCGAGCGAAACTGGCCACCCCGCGTGGTTGCATCACGGACTGCGATCCTTGCGGACCGTCGGTTGATCCTTGTGCCGCGTGCCGTTAAGAGCATCCTGTAGGGAATCATCCCGTAAAAATATATTATCTCGAACACAGTTGTTTTCTCCTGTGTGAATGAGAGGGTGGGGGGCAGTGAAGCAATTCGCTGTCCCCTTTTTTTCGGCCCCTTTTTTTTGGCCCCTTTTTTACGGTATGGCGGCCGCTTCCGCACTTCACAGGCCCAAGGAGCGGATGACATTGTCGGTATCGTCTTCCGAATTGAAAATGCCTTCGGGCAAGTTGAGCGGGGCAAATCTGGAATCCGACAAGGGCGGGCCGTTTAGGACAACATTGTGAAACGTTTCCTGAAATAAGAGATCTTTTTGCGTCGAATTTTCCGTCGGCCTACGCAGATATTGGATTTTATACGGAAATCCATTGTGCGTTCCAAGCCAAACTTCGACATCGCTGGGAAAATCCGCCGGATAATGGTCCTGTCTGGTCAATCCGCCAAACTGATCCAATAATTCCTTGTGGTAGATGCTCCGCAATGTGCCCGAAAGCCGCTGCACGGAAACCGTTTCATCGCCGGACAGATTTTCCTGGACAGGGGCCGAAAATTCATAAAACCGATGCAGTTGCCGAATCATCGCGGCCAGTCCACCCAAATTCCGCACTTCGCTGACTTGCCGGAAAAAGTTTTCCCGATGAGAGGAACGCAGCCGCTCTTCCAGGCGTTTTACGTCGATCGTACTGGCCGAACGGTTGCCTTCGATGGAAATGTATCGGTCGATTTGGTGTCTCGCTCCATTGTCCGAAACATGGCTCACAAGGGTCATCCGGTTTGGTTCGGCCATATTTGTCCCAGATGCGGATGTAGGAAAGTCGATATCGAGGCGATAGACCGAACGGAAGAAGGCATTGGGCATTGCGTGCGGCAGGGCTTGTTCGGCATAGTGTCCTTTGGCGGTATAGACTTTCCCGTCGACGAGGGTTTCGATGCGAATATCGCATTCGACGTTTCGCATTGCCAGCAAGATATTTAGGGAATTTTGCAAAAATTGATCGCCTTCCGTTTGCGAGAACGCAAGGCTATTCGCGGTCAGTATTCCAAAGAGTAGAAGATGCACATATTTTTTCCGAAGCATGAAGTTTTATGGTGCAGGCATAGACAGAGCCCGTTTTTTCCGATTCCCGGTACATGTTAGTCCATATTTTTAGGAGCGTCAATAGTTGTTTTGCAGGGCGCGTGCAAGTTTCGCATTGGAAAGGTAGGCAGCCGACCGCCGGGCGGGTGCGTCGGCGCAGCCGACTGGAAGGCTCTGATATGCGGAGTACCGCAGTTGCCGCCCGGCGGTCGGCAACCTACCTTTTGCCGTCCAGGCCGATTGTTACCGTCAAGTCAATCCTTCGAGCATCGCGAAAAATTCAGGAAACGTTTTATGCGTGCAATCAGGATCGCAAATCACCACGCCCGGCAAACGCAAGCCCGATACGGCAAAACTCATCGCCATCCGGTGGTCATCATATGTCTGCACCTCGACAGGAACCAATTCCCCCGGCGGCACGATCCGCAAACCATCCCGGTATTCCTCGACGGCGGCTCCAAATCGCCGTAACTCCGTTGTCAAATCGGATATCCGATCCGTCTCCTTATGCCGAACATGTTCGATATTTCTGATTTCCGTCGCCCCGTCAGCAAAAAGTGCAACGACCGACAAAGTCTGTGCCGTATCGCTGATACTGTTCATATCGACCGTAATTCCCCGAAGCGGCCGCTCCGGCAAGCGGGAAACCGTGATGGAATTCTCCTGCCATGCCACCTCGCAATTCATCTTTTCGAGGCATTCCGCAAAGGCAACGTCGCCCTGCAAACTGTTTCGCGATAATCCCTGTATGGTAACGGACCCGCCGCAGACCGCGGCTGCCGCCATAAAATAGGACGCCGCCGAAGCATCCGGCTCGATGGCGTAGGTTCCCGGCGATTGGTATCGGGCACCTTGAGCAATGCGGAATGAACGGAATGCCGTATCTATTTCGACGCCAATGCCGAATGATTGCATCATCCGCAGTGTCATTTCGATATACGGCTTGGAAACCAACTCGCCGACAACGCTGATTTCGACATCGCACTGGCTGGCAGCGAGCGGTGAGGCCAGCAGCAATGCGGTGAGGAATTGACTCGAAACGGAACCGGAGACGGCAACGGTTTTGTTTTTCGCATTCGGCTGGTATGAACCGATCCGCACCGGCGGGAATCCTTCTTCGGCTTCGTAGGCGACGTGTCCGCCGAGCGAGTTCAGGGCTTCGGCCAGGTCTTTGATGGGCCGTTGGTGCATTCGCGGTTTGCCGTGGATACGGTAATCGCCTTCGGCAAACGCGAGCATCGCGGTAAGGAATCGTGCTGTTGTTCCGCTGTTTCCGACGTAAATATCGGCTTGTCGATGGGGGAATCGGCCATTTTGGCCGTAGACGTCGACTTGGCACTGTTTGGCATTCCAATCGAGCGTAAGGCCGAGTTGCTCGAGTCCGTTGAACATGACTTGCGTATCATCGCTGGCGAGCGTGCCGGTCAGGGATGTTTTTCCGTCGGCGAGTGCGGCAAGGATGAGAGCGCGATTGGTAATGCTTTTCGAGCCTGGCGGAGTCACGATGGCATTCAGGATGCCCTTCGGCGTGATGGTTTTCGGTTGGGACATAGTTGGTTATGATGTTTGCTTGTTTGGAATCGTCCGTCCAGCGCACGCCGGAAGGACGGAACGACACTTCCCGGCGCCTCCCGGCGACTGTTTTAGCCTATCCCTATCCCTCTTCCTCGCGGGCAACACGCATCACCTCCTCGATGGTCGTCAAGCCGGAACACACCTTGCGCAAGCCATCCATATACAGCGTCGCCATCCCCTCTTCCTTGGCCAATTTGCGAATTTCCATCGTGCTGGCCATCTGAAATGTCAGTTCCCGTACCTGAGAAGACATCATCATCAATTCAAAAACCGCCATCCGCCCACGATAGCCCGATTTGTTGCAACTGCCGCAACCAATCCCCTTCGCAAACGTCGCTTTCGCAACCTGCTCCGGCGTTAAGCCCGACTCCTTCAATTCCGCCTCCGACGGCATATACGGCTGCCTGCACTTCTTGCATATCGTCCGCACCAGCCGCTGTGCCATAATCCCAATGACCGAACTCGATACCAAATACGGCGGCACGCCCATATCGACCAACCGCGTAATCGCCCCCGGGGCATCGTTCGTGTGCAAGGTGCTAAAGACCAAGTGTCCGGTCAACGAAGCCTGAATTCCCATCTGAGCGGTTTCCAAATCCCTCATTTCGCCGACGAGAATGATGTTCGGGGCCTGACGCAACATCGCCCGAATCACCCGGGCAAAGTCCAGGCCGATGGAGTGCCGAATTTCGACCTGATTGATTCCCGGCAAATAATACTCGACAGGGTCTTCCGCCGTGATGATTTTCCGCGTCGGCGTGTTGAGTTCATTGAGGGCCGCATAGAGCGACGTCGTCTTGCCCGAACCCGTCGGGCCCGTTACGAGAATGATCCCATTAGGCCGGCGAATGAGCGAAGTGAATTTCCGGTAATCGCTTTCGGCAAAACCAAGTTGCGTCAAACTGACTCGGATATTATCCTTATCCAAAATCCGCATCACGACGGATTGACCGTGATTAGTCGGCACCACGCTGACCCGAAGATCGAGTTCCTTTTCGCCCAGCGAAAGTTTAATGCGTCCGTCCTGCGTACGCCGCCGCTCGGCAACATCAAGCCGTGCTAAAATTTTGAACCGCGAAAGAACCGAGGCCTGCAACCGCTTGGGAATCGTGTCCCGTTCGACCAACACGCCGTCGATCCGGTAACGGACTCTCACCCGGTCTTCAAAGGGTTCGATATGAATGTCCGATGCCCGAAGTTGGACGGCCTCTTCGACGATCAGATTGGCCAAGCGGACGATGGGGGCATCGCTATCAGACACGTCCAGTGCCCCGCCGCCGACGGAATCCGTTGCGGTAAAGTCGATTTGCGTGTCGGTCATCTCTTGGATGAGCGAGTCCGCACTTTCCCCGATGCTTTGGGTGTAATGCCGGTTGATGGCTTCTTGGATCAGTTCGGGAGCGGCCAGGACGGGCTCGATGGGCCGATTGAGAATGAATCGGAGTTTATCGAGCGTTTCGATGTCGTTGGGGTCGCTCATAAGGATTTTGAGCGTATCGCCTTCGACTTGGTAGGGCAGGATGCGGTTTTCCCTGGAGACGGATTCGGGAACGAGTTCGACGATCGCGGGCGGGATGGCAACGCCTTTGAGGTCGACGAATTCGCGGCCGTGTTCTTCGGCGATGGCTTGAGCGATGTCGGTACTGCTGACGTATTCGAGTTTGATAAGGGCATCAGCGACTTTGATGCTGGCGGCTTCCGCCATTTCTTGTGCTTCACCGATTTGTGCAGCGCTTAGTTTTTCTTTTCGCTGGAGAATATCAAGGTAATTTGCTCTTTTTGCCATTGGACGGAGTGCATGTGGCTCGACGGCTGTCCCCTTTGTCTATTTTATCAGGAATACCGAGGCAATGCAAGCCAAGAGAACGGCTTGGCAAGAGCCGCGGGGGGTGTTCGGCACGCCCCCTAACGCATATAAATCGGCAAAGCCGCATTTTCCATCTGCAAAATCATCAAATTGTTCGCCGTAATATACACCCTTCCATAACTTCCATCCCAAGAACCATCGCTGTTCTGCTCGTTAATCAAACGCCTGAAAAGCCGATTGCGGTAACTTTCCCAATCCCTGCCGCCCTGCCGATACATGACCTGCGAGTAATAATAATGTGCATAATGCCAAAATCCCTGACTCGTATTGTTAATATCGCCCAAATGCTGATTGACATAACGCAACAAATTCGGCACAAGCACATCGTCGTACTCGCCCGCATCAAACAAGCACGCGATTGCAGCCGCACTGATTGCCGGCCTGCCCCCGCCTCCGCTCATCAAACTGTATTGGATGCCGCCACGGCCCTCCTGAATCGCACATTTGCGGATGTATTCGATGGCCCTATCAATAATTTCCTTCGGAACCGGTATGCCAGCATTTCGGCAACCTCGCAGGGCTTGGACTTGCGTGATCGTCGTTGAACCTTCGTCAAAATTGTTGCCATCCCGGGCACTGACATATCCCCAGCCGCCAGCCGGTGTTTGAGCCCAACCGCAAAACAGCACGGCTCGCGTCATAACATCAATGAGTTCTTCACGCCGGTCTTCATCTTCCTCTTCGCCGAAGACCTGCGAGAGGAACAGGAGGCCGAATCCATGTCCGTAGGTATATTTGTCATCATTTTCGTCGCCAATGAGACCGTTGCGACGGGATTTTGAGAGGAGAAAATCGACGGCGGCCCGGATATTTGGGGCGTATTTGCCTTGTGTGGTTGTGGAACCTTCGGCAAGCAATGCGATTCCGGCCATCCCGGTCATTGCGGAGGGATACATTCCGTTGGATTCCCAGTGTCCGCGTCGGGACTGGTTGTTGGCCAACCATTCAAGCCCCCGGGAAACTGCTCGGTTCAAATCTTCATCGGAGACCTGCCCGTAAAGCGTCGGCGGGCAAAACGCGACGGCGTAGATGAGGATTGTGCAGAGGAATGTGTAGATGGATACGCGGGCCATGACGGTCCCATTATAGCATAAACTCCGGCGAGAGCGTATTCAATTTCTGCCCTGGATACCCCTCCGTCATCCAGAGGTAGGCAGCCGACCGCCGGGCGGGTGCGTCGGCGCAGCCGACTGGAAGGCCGGGAAACCGCCGTCCGTTGCCGCCCGGCGGTCGGCAACCTACCTTTTGCGACCCTTGCCTTCGCCTGTCCGCAGGACGACTGGGCTGGTAAATTTGGGAAAAATTGGTATAATTGGGGGTTCTTACGTCGAATATGCTGAATCGATGAGTCCATCCGAACCATGGAAAATGAGCCTCTGCCACGCGGCAAAGTCGGATATTGGACTGCGACGCTCCAGCAATCAGGATTCCTTCCTCGTCAGACTCGCTCCCAATCCCCGACAATGGCTCGACCGGGGGCACATCTTCGTCGTTGCCGACGGAATGGGTGCCCATCTGGCCGGTGAAGTTGCAAGCCGGTTAGCTGCCGATACCATTACCAAAGGATACCTCGGACGAGCCGATGAGCCCATTGATCAAGCCCTCGTACAGTCGGTCTACGATGCCCACGATGCCATCCGGGCAAAAAGCCGGGAAGATGCCTTTCGGGATATGGGAACGACCTGCGATGCGATGGTTCTCTCCGCACAAGGACTTTTCATCGCCCACGTCGGCGACTCTCGCGTCTACCGCCTGCGGGGAACAACATTCGAGCAACTAACATTCGACCATAGTTTGGTTTGGGAAGTCTGTGCGGTAACGAATTCCCCATTCGACCAGCCGCCGAGCCATATTCCCAAAAATCAAATCACCCGATCGCTCGGCCCAACGGAAAAACTGCTCGTCGATCTGGAGGGGCCGATCCCGATTGAGGTCGGCGATACCTTTTTGGCTTGCAGCGACGGCTTGAGCGGTCACGTCACCGACCTGGAAATCGGACAAATTCTTTCGGTTTTTCCGCCCGATGTTGCGACGGAGACGTTGGTCAATTTGGCGAACTTGCGGGGCGGGACGGATAATATCACGATCATTGTCGTGCGGACAACGGACAGCGAGGATGTCAGCCAAGCGGTCGATAATGAAATGCAAGTTCCCGGCTGGCAATGGAGTATGTTGGCCGGTGCGGTTTTTGGAGGCCTTGCGACGGCGGCGAGTTTCTTTTTGGTCGATTACCTGCCGATTACGGCGATGCTTGCGATCGCATCGGTTGCCTTGGGCATTGCATTTTTTGTATTTGCTCAGAAGACATTGTTTTCGGGTTCACCGTTTTTGCAGACGGTCAAATCCAGTGGTCGGGCGCCGTATCGGACTTGGGATTGTACTCCGATGGCGGAGTTTGCGGATGCGTTGGCCAAGATTTTGAATGAACTTCTTCAAGCGGCTCAAAATCAGCGATTTAATGTGTCGATGCAGACGGTGGAGCGTTGTGCATCTGATGCTGCGGAGGGATACAAATCGGGCAATTTCGTTTGGGCGGTTCGCAATTATGCGTTGGCGATCAATAGTTTGATGCGTGATCTGAAACGGGAAGGTGCGTGAGGGTTTGGTATGTCGCAGGGCGACGCGGCTAACGCCGGAAATTACCGGCCAAGCGGTTTCGGCACAGTTCCCGGATGGCTTAACCATCGTTGGCTTGTTCAGATTCTTTCGATTTCTTTTTCTGTCAGTCCGGTAACGTCGGCAATATCCGCAGGGGAAAACCCTTTGGATTTCATAATTCGGGCAGTTTCAATTTTTGCCTTGGTTTCGCCTTCTGCTCTGCCTTCCGCTTTGCCTTCTGCTCTGCCTTCTGCTCTGCCTGCCTCCAAGCCTCGTGCCATGCCCTTTCTTGCAGCATTTCGCATCGTTGCGGCATAGTCCATCCGCCACAACTCTTGCTTGTCGTATACCATTCTGGCTTCTTCATCCGCCGATAGTTTTTTCACGACAGCCACCACCTTCTTAAAAATGGGTTTCTTTTCTGCTAACATGTCATATTCCTCCTCGCTTTTTGCTCGAATCAGCATCATCCAGTCAAACAAATCCGTCTCATCGCTCTTTTTAGGCAACTTCGTCAATTCAAGTGTATTGATTTCTTGGACGTTCGTCAATTCAACTTTGTTTTTGGCATCGTAAAACCGAAAGCGATGGTGGTACGCTTTGCTGTTTGCGATCAACTGAAAATCCGTGATGATAATGCTAATTACCGGCTTGATAATATCATAATCGTTGCCTTCTCCGATTTGTTCGGTCAGCATTTTGGCTTGATAAAACAGTATCCGTTTTTCCAAAGGAGCATCAGGCTCTACCTGAATTTCAACATCGACAACGTTGCCGGACTTCGTGTGAATCTTGACATCAAGCACACCGGCTTTGTCTTTGTTGTACTCCTTTTTTACATTGGGATCAACGATTGTTACCTTTTCATACTCTTCCGCAGGCAAGTCCAGCACTGCTTGCAAAAATGCTGTCAGCAAGTCGACTCGGCGTTTATCGCCGAAGACCAATTTGAAAACAAAATCATTTTTGAGCGGAAGTAGCCGAAGCGGAGCAGCACTTTTCTTTCTTGCCATGGTTGAATTTTACATTTTTCGATGGGAAAAGCAAGCAACGACAAAGAGCCGGGGGCATGAGCGCAAGAGCGACTATGCACACGAGCCGGGGGCGTCAGCCCCCGGGTTGGTCTATCAAAGAATATCATATGTCGAAGAACCCGGGGGCTAACGCCCCCGGCTCGTGCGAGTTTCGCAAGCGAAACGGCTAACACTTACTCGACATCCATTCACGCCGCCAATCCTCGCAGGTCGATGATCTGGTCGGTGTTGCCCCTTGACGTAATGGTTCCGCCACTCCAATACAGAGACCTAATGCATCCATCACCATTGTCTGTTTTTCCGTCACCATTCTCAAGGCCGCCGCCCGACAGCCGATAGTTCATAATGCAACCCCTATTGCAGACATGTCCGGCATTCTGCTGGAGTTCCTGAATGTAACCATCGTTGTGGAGCCAACCGCCGTTGACAGTCAAATCCTGAATGTCTCCGTTCTCTCGGTTCTTAATGATGAATTGAGTATCTCTCCCTTTCTCATCCACTCCCCATTTTGAAGTGGTTTTGCTACCGTAGGTGATTGATTTTTCGTTGAGCACCAAAGGTTTGTTGGCAATCCGATTGCCGAAAGACTGGCCATACACATTCGTCGTGCCCACTTGCAGGATAAAGTTTTCGATTACCGACGTGTTGAACCATCCGGTAGTTGAGCGATCGCCATTCGGGGTGTCGGTGGTTACCCATAGGTTATCGAAGTACGTGTTGGTGCAATCGGAAATAACCCTCGCTGTCACCATGCATTTGTTCGGCAGTGTCGTCGAACAGTTCGGTCTCTTCGATCAGCGGGGGAAGTGGACCTTCATCGGTGAAAATGTCTTCGAACATCGGGTCTTCTGGTAAGGGTTCGTTGTAAAATTGTGCGTGAGCGGAAGTGAATCCGCCGAGCGTGATGGCCGCCGCTAGTGCCGCCCCGGCTAGTTTTTTGTGAATTGAGGAAGTCATGATTGGTTCTCCTTATGTGAGGGGTTTTGGTTGGCGAAATGCCAACCGGTCTATAAGGTTTATGGTAAATGGGGAGCGATTTGCGACAGGGGGGGGAGAAATTCTGGGAAAAACGTCAAAAAAGAAAAAAGAGCCGGGGGCTAACGCCCCCCCCGGCTCCCTCCCTTCCATCCCTTGCCAGACTCGCCAAACGGGGTACACTTATTACATGGCACACCTCACCGTTTCGAGCCAAAAAGAATTGCGGGACCTTTGCCGACAATTAAAAACAGCCGAAATCATCGCCTACGATACCGAATTCATCTCCGAAGGACGATACCAACCCGAACTCTGCCTCATCCAAATCGCCGCCAACGGACTGCTCGCCCTCGTTGATCCCGTCGATATTCCCGACCTGGCTCCACTCTGGAAACTATTCTGCGATGGGAAACGCGAAATCGTCGTACATGCCTGCCGAAGCGAAATGGAATTTTGCCACCGAACCATCGGGAAAATGCCGCCGAAACTCTTCGACGTACAAGTTGCCGCCGGTTTTGTCGGCAATGATTATCCCGCCGGATTCGGCTCCCTGTTAAGCGGTTTTCTGCGGCTGTCCCTGCGAAAAACGGAAACCCGTACGATCTGGAACCAACGCCCCCTCACGCCGCTCCAAATCGAATACGCCTTGGATGATGTTCGGCATCTGGAGGAACTCTGTCGGGCTATCAAAACACGGCTTGCCAAACTGAAACGCTTGAATTGGTATTACGAAGAAATCGAATACGTTAAGGAAAATCTGCGGCTGTATTTCGAGACACCCCGTTGGCGTTCGTTGCCGAAAATTTCGGGTTTATCCATGCGGGAATTGGCAATTCTTCGGGAACTTTGGTTTTGGCGTGAGGGTTTGGCCAAGCAGCGAAACATACCGGCATCGCGGATGCTTCGGGATGATTTGCTGGTTGAACTTTCCCGGCGGCGGACGAGCGAAGAGAAGCGGATTGCGGCTGTTCGGGGAATGCAGCGGCAAGATCTGACGCGTATTTTGCCGGACATCGTGATTGCGATCACACGGGGCTTGTCGCTTTCGGATGATGAGTTGCCGGAACCGGCTCTTCGGGCGTCGTATCCGCAGTATACGGTTTTGACGCAGATATTGTATGCTGTTTTGGGTTCGATATGCAAGCAGAATCGTATTGCTTCGTTGCTCGTTGCCAGTCCGAATGATGTTCGGGAATTGGTCGCGTCGGAATTGGGAACGCTTCCGCAATCGGTCGCACCTCGGCTTGCATCGGGTTGGCGGAGCGAGTTGATTGGGACGTTGTTGTATGACTTGCTGCATGGCGAAAAGACGTTGCAGATCGACAAGACCGACGCGGATGCGCCGTTGATTGTGCGGTGAACGCCGCCGTTTGGCGGAGAATATGGTACAATGACGCTATGCCGACGTTTACGATAGACTTACCGGACGATTTGAACATTCCGGCCGATTGGGATATTCAATCGTTTGTGCTTGCCAAGATGCACGAGGCGGGATTGCTCGCCGCCGAAGACGATGACATCAAAGTCGAGCCCGATCCCTATCTTGATGCATGTTTCACGCTAGAAGAACGGAAACAGTTCGCACGAAACCGCAAACGTTTGGAGAAAGAAGCCGCCATGAAGCGGATGACGGACGAAGAATATGAAGTATTTACGCAGTGGCTTCTCAATCTTCCCGTCGCCGATGAGGAAACGATTAAACGACAGGATGAAGTTAGGGAGCATATGAGACAATGGAAAATGCCGTGGTGATTGATTCTTGCGTTTTTATTGAGTATTGGCGTTCAAGAAACAGAGCGGATACATTGTTGACTCGACTGCGTCAACAACCTTGCAGGATGTGCGTCTCCGCCGTTGCCAAGTACGAGGTTCTCGCTGGAGCCAACGATAGGGATATTGGCGAATGGCGGCGGATTTTTGACAAGACCATTGTCCTGCCGTTCGATGATTCAACGGTTACGATGGCACGAAATGTCTATCGCCAACTGAAACGGGACAACAAACTGATTGACATCATCGACATTCTGATTGCGGCGACGGCGATGTCCCATAATTTACCGCTCGCAACTCTTAATCGTACCCATTTTGAACGCGTGCGAGGATTGGACCTGGCCGAATGACAAAACTGCACCGGCAAAATCGCCAGCCTTGTCCCTGGGGTTTATGCTATAATGGTGCAAAGTCAAAAAGGTCTTTCGAGTGCATTTCCGAGAAAATACCTTATTCTTCGACGTCCTGCTCGTCGATGATGATCCCGCGGTGCTGAACCTGTTGACCCATCTTTTGGAGATGGGACATCATCGGGTCCGCTCTGCGTCCGATGGGAACCAAGCCATCCAACTGATACTCCAGCACTGTCCCGATGTCCTTATTGCCAATCGGCACCTTCCCGGACTCGGAGGACTCGAACTCTGCCGGCGAGTTCGGCAACTGCATTCCCGAAAAGTCCTGCCTCATTATACCTATATCCTGCTGCTGACAGGGCAATCCGATAAAGATATTACCGTCGAGGGACTCGAAGCCGGTGTCGATGACTTTATCGAAAAAAACATCGCCAGCCTTTCCAGTTTTCGCGTTGAAATTCAAGCCAAATTCAATGCCGCTCAACGGATCCGCAAACTCGAAGTGGACCTCGAATTCGCCGCGAAATACGACGCACTTACCCGATTGCTCAACCGAGTCGCATTTTTCGAAGCCGCTCAAACGCAATGGGAACGCTCCATCAAAAACAAAGCACCGCTCGCTGCCGTCATGATGGATTGCGACTTCTTTAAGAGAGTCAACGACATTTACGGGCATGCAGCCGGCGATACGGTACTGAGCGAATTCGCCGCCGTGTTGCGGAATTTTTCCCGACATACCGACATCGTCGGACGGTACGGCGGAGAAGAATTTTGTGCCATCCTACCCGGCTGCAACGAAGCAGACGCCTGGGATTGGGCCGAACGAATCCGCCGGCAATGCGAAGAAATTCCGGTGAAGCATGCCGACTTGGAAATCCCTGTTACCATCAGTTTCGGTATCGCGGAACGGACGGAAACCACCGCCCTGTTCGACCATCTTATGGATCGAGCCGATCAATCCTTGCTGGCCGCGAAACAATGGGGACGCAATCGTTGCATTTCTTATTCGCAACTCTTGGAAGACATTAGCAGCGATACGGGACATTTCGTTGCCGAATTATTTGCGGGCGCAACGGCCGCCGACGTCATGGTTCCGTTCCCCTTGTCTATCAAGCCGTATGACTCCGCAGCAACGGCGGCTGATTATTTCCTGAAAACGCGGCTCGAAACGTTGCCGATTACGGATCACGAAGGCACTCTCATTGGGGTCGTTTCCGAAACCGACCTCATCGCGATGCTCGGTCAACTCGAACGTTGGACGGCTCCGGTCAAAAATTCGGTATTTCCTAACATTGCAAGTTATCCGGCAGACACGCCGATTCGCAAAATTATTGATTTTCTCAATCGGACTTCGGTGCGTTGGATAATGATTGTGCAGGGCGATAAACTATTGGGTTACATCAACCGGACGTTGTTATTGCGTTGGTTGCGGAATCAATGGGCGATGAGGAGCGGTTTGTGTCGGGACATCATTCCGAATCTTCCGTCGCGTGCGGATTTAGCGAGCAATTTGCACGATGCGATTGGGGTCTTGAAAAAGGAATTGGACACATTGGACACATACTGTCCAGAACTATTCACGACGGAGCGTTGCCGGATTGTCTCGGCAATTTCGCAGTGTCAATATGAAATCGACGAGGTCTTGATATATGGTTCCCTTGCGGCTCGCTAGAGCGTATTCATTTTTGCTTTGGAAAAAATCGTCATTCCGGCGAAAGCCGGAATCTAGCCGAACGGCGTGCATACCGTTTTTCTGGTTCCCGGCTTGCGCCGGGATGACAATGCGTGCGTCGGGATGACGCAGGGACGGCCAGCCCATTTTGAATATGCGCTAGTCGCCGTCCCCTTGCGAAAACGGGATTGTTTGCTAGAATCTCGACTACTCGCCCTTTTTGTCAAACACTCCCCATGGCTCGAGTCTGTGAAATCTGCGGAAAAGGCCGCAGCGTCGGAAATAGCATCGAAACAAGAGGAAAAGCAAAATACCTCGGCGGTGTCGGTACGAAAGTTACCGGTATCACCCGACGCGTTTTCCTTCCGAACCTGCAAAATGTGCGAACGACAACAGCCAATGGAACGACCAAAACGGTCAGAGTTTGCACGCAATGCGTTCGTTCTGGAGCGGTCAGAAAGCAGGTCAAAAATGCTCCGTTCAAGGTGGCACATGATACCGTTGCCGACCTTGCGGCAAAGGCGGTCGTTGCGAAACCGGCCGTCGCTAAGAAGCCAGCGGTCAAGAAGCCGGCCGTGAAGAAGGCCACGAAGAAGTAGGGCTTCATTCCGGCGAAAGCCGGAATCCAGACATTGCGTGTGGTGCCAGTTCCTCTGGGTTCCGGCTTTCGCCGGAATGACAATATCGGTTTTGAGGCGATTTTACAACAGCGGCTCTGTTAATCCTTGCGGCAACGGCATTTTGCGGTACAATAGGGGATTTACATATCATTTCTCAAAACTTCGTGCGCTTTGCCAACCGCTCCAGCCTTTCCGCCCCACCTGATGCTGAAAAAAGCACCATGCACTGGCTCGTCGTTCGCGGAGCAAAACATAATAACCTCAAAAACATCGACGCCGCCTTCCCCCTGGGCACTTTCTCCGTCGTGACCGGCGTCAGCGGAAGTGGGAAAAGTTCCCTCGTCAACGACATTCTCTGGAAATCACTCGCCAAAACACTCCACCGAGCCAATACCCAGCCCGGCGCACACGACTCCCTCGAAGGCATCGAATTCCTCAACAAAGTGATCCGCGTCGATCAACAACCCATCGGCCTCACCCCAACTTCTAATCCGGCAACCTATACCGGCATGTTCGACCTGATCCGCGATCTCTTCGCCCAACTGCCCGAATCCAAAGTCCGGGGATACTCCGCCCGGCGATTCAGTTTCAACGTGCCCGGCGGTCGATGCGAAAAATGCGAAGGAGCAGGGCAACTCAAGATCGAAATGCACTTTCTGCCGGACGTTTGGATCGTCTGCGAAGCCTGCGAAGGCAAACGCTATGATGCCCAAACGCTTGCCATCCAATACCGCGGACGGTCGATTGCCGATGTGCTCGATATGACCTGCGGAGAAGCCGTCGAACTTTTTCAGGACATTCCCAGCATTCGCCGGATGATCCAAACGCTCTGCGATGTCGGTCTCGATTACATCGCACTCGGCCAGTCGGCTCCGACGCTTTCCGGTGGGGAAGCCCAACGGGTTAAACTCGCTGCCGAACTTGCCAGACCGGATACGGGCAGAACGCTTTATCTGCTCGACGAACCAACGACGGGATTGCATTTTGACGACCTGCAAAATCTCCTGAACGTCCTGCATCGGCTCGTTGACATCGGCAATACGGTCATCGTGATTGAGCATAATCTCGACATCATCAAGAATGCGGACTGGATTATTGACCTCGGTCCCGAGGCCGGCAGCGAAGGAGGCAACCTCGTCTTCGCCGGCACGCCGGAAGAACTCATCGCACGGCAAACAAGCGTTAGCCGCAAGAATGTTCGCCGCTCTGCCCCGCGGGGCGCAACCGAAAAAACACCGTTTCTCTCCCATACGGCCCAGGCCCTGCTCCCGGTTTTTGCGGAGGCCAAGTTTGCCGAACGGAAATCGCTCGATGAGCAAGAAGAGTCGGCAACGGAAACCAAGTTCGACATTAAGGAACTCGGTATGGAAGCCAAGATGCCGTGGGAGACGGACGGGCCGCGTTGGCATACGAAAGATCGGGTCAGTCAGAAGGGCCAGCCGATTCAATGGGATGGCAAGATGTTGGAGGAAATCATCCGCCGAATCGAAAAATCCAAAGCATTTTCGCCGGTTAATTGGAATCATCGGACGACCATTGAAATTCGGGCCAAAAAGAAGCAACTCGGCTGGTTTTTGCACGCTTTGACTTCGGATGAATGGCTCTTGAAATTGAAATTTCGGGTGCCCCGCAATACCTTTAACAAAACGACGCTCGTTGGCCGATTGAATTTGAAGCCGCTCAACGATATGGACGCGATTCCGCTCTACGGAACGCAGCCGCGAGTTCGGATTACCCCGACGGGCCGTTGGCAGGAAATCGAATTACGGCCGCATTCTTGGCAGGAAATTGACCGACCGGAGTTTTGGGATTTTTTGGATATGTGCATCGAGGGTTTCACCAGTTTTGTAACGGATGAAATGGATTCGGATGCTTTTATGCCTTGGAAGATTCTGGGCGAAGTTTGGCATTATACGGAGAAAGGACTGATTGGCGGCGACAAATTGCGATGGGATGTATCGCTGCTCAAAAAACTTTTCGGATTTATTCAGGAAACGGCATCGGACTTACGGATTGTTTGGACGAATAAAGTGATGGTGCCGTTTTATCGGCCTAAAGCGCGGAGGCAAAAATTTCAGCGGTTTACGGCTTCAGAAAGCCGCCAGGTGCCGGATATTGTCGTGCATACCAAGAGTGTCGATGCGGTCTATGTCGATGTTTATGTTGCGAAAAATTCGGTTCCATTGGGACGGATACGCGGCATCGGCAGCGATCCTGCGGTGAACGGCGAAAATGTGTTTTATGATGTTTTGCAATTTCGGTTCACGCAGGCGAAGGAGTTGCAGTCATCGGAGTTTCAGAAATTGCTGCGAACGGTGCTGGCGGAGTAGCAGATTTGTTCGGAAACCGTCAAAATCGTCATTCCGGCGAAAGCGTCATTCCGGCGAAAGCCGGAACCCAGCCGAGCGGCGTGCATTCCGCTTCCCTGGATCCCGGCTTTCGCCGGGATGACAATGTGCGTGCCGGGATGACGCAGGGGCGTCCTGACAAATTATGAATACGCTTTTAGCCCCGCTTACCTCGCTCGATCGACCTCGAAATCGAACGTCCGTGCTCCTCGCTCTACCGTAAACGTCAAGCCCGATGTGTCGGGATTCGTATACTTCAAATCAATCAACGAGGTGCTGATTTCCTCCGTGAACTGACGATCAATGTTTTCGCCCGTGTTCGGATCAACTTGTCCCGGAGGCCGCATCTGGCGGACTTCGATGGTAGCCGCTCCGGCAATGTACACCTGGTAGGTGCCAGGCGGCAACCCATCGGCCACTTTATCGCTGCCGACAACATATCGGCCGTCTTCTTGGATGGCCCCCTGTGCCTGGAATGTCGGCGTAACAAAATAGACAACGCCAAGGGGAACCGGCTCGCCATTATCGGAGAAAGTTACGGTCCCGCTCAACGGCAACTTGTTGCTGCAACCCGTCGCGATGACCAATGCAAGTAATAAAGGCAAAATGTGATGTTTCATGTTTATGGTTAAAGGGTTAGGTGTTTCCGTAATCGGCAATAAAAAAACAATAGACTTGCATAGAAACCGTCATCCCGGCGCAAGCCGGGACCCAGAGGAATCGGCACCGCACGCAACGCCTGGATTCCGGCTTTCGCCGGAATGACGATGGCGCCGGAATGACGATTTTGAGGGCTGCCGAACAGGTCTAATCAAAGCCGCGATCTTCCGACTGCGGCTCTGGAGCGGTTTACGGCAAACTGACCGCCTCCGTGCTTTGGACATGGCCCAATGCAAACATCGTTCTCGTCGGGGTCGTCTGCGAAACCGCACGGACGGAACCATCGCCAAGCACAAAATTTACAACGCCGGGATGCCAACTGCCGAAACGAAAACGAGCCCGGCTGCAGTTGAAAGTATTTTCCCAAACGCCAGACCGGGCCATCGGGAATGTGTCGTGAAAACCGCGAAAAAGGCCGATCATCGACGGATATGAATACACAAACCACGTCCCGTCGTTGGTGTGGGTGAATTGTTCATGCTGGGCATAATACTTTTCGCCGAGGAGCAACTGGTTGCTTGCTCCGCTCGACCAATAAGCGATAGTATCATTGGGCCTCCAAGTACCGGGATTATTCAGCACTGCCGAATCCCAAGGAACCTGCCAAGAACCGGAAAGTGTCGCCCAGCGGAAGGGGCCACGTTGCCGACTATTTTGGGCCGCTCCGCTCTCATGCCGCGGAAAATCCCATACAAAACCGTAAAATCGGCCATCATTTTGATCTTCCATCGTGAGAGTTGGGCCGTTTTCTCGAAAATAGACTGAGACCATAGCATAATCGGTCGCAGGGCCCATGCGTGTATGATCGTTGTTCGTACTGGTATTATTCGCACACCAATCGCCGCTGTGCTCCCGGGAATTCGTCAATCTTCCAGCCTGCCTGCGTGTCGGGCAGTGATAAATGGCGATGGATGCCATCTGGTTGAAAAATTCAACGCGTTCGGCTTGATTATTACCGGGAAAGCGATGATTTAGTCCGCCGTCGTTGCCGTTATAGCGAGATTCGGTCATATCATCGTTTGTAATCGCGAGCAGGCCGCGGGTATTATTGTCCCCGCTTGCATCGTCAAACCGACTGTGGAGTGCTTGTTGTTCGATGAAGGGCAAAATGAAGTAAAAAAAGGAGACGCGGTTATTCGTAATGCCGAATGGGGGTAAGGCGCTTTGGGTGTTCTCAAAATTGTGAACAGCCAGTCCGATTTGTTTCATGTGGTTGCTGCACTGCATGCGTCGGGCGGCTTCGCGAGCGGCTTGCACGGCGGGTAAAAGCAGTGCGACGAGCATGCCGATGATGGCAATGACGACGAGGAGTTCGACGAGGGTAAAACCTCGTTTGCGAGCGGGCGTATTTTGCTTTTCTATATTGCCCCCCCCCCCCAGTTTAACATTTTGCGGCGACTATTTTTCATAATTTGGTCTCCTTTTTGGCTGGAAAGGTTCTTTTGTATCATAAACGGACAGCGGCGTCAATCAGGGGCACTCGCTCTTGGGCGGACTGGTTGACGAATTTCATTCCTTGGTATAGAATAGCGACATGGAAATATCTGCGAAAGTCGTTAAAGAATTTAGAGACAAAACCGGCCTGCCGATGATGGATTGCAAACGCGCCCTCGTCGAAGCACAAGGAGATGAAGAAAAAGCCATCGAAATCCTCCGAAAATCAGGAGCAAAAACAATGGCCGCTCGAACCGATCGAGAAACCGAAGCAGGCAGAATCGCCCTTTTTACCGATTCCAAAAAGCAAGTTTCCGCTATGGTCGAACTGCTCTGCGAAAGCGCGCCCGTCTCCAATACCGAAGAATTTATCACCCTCATCAATGGTATTGCCGAACAGTTGGCAACGGGTCCCGGTGCGAAAACGCCCGAAGAACTGCTCGCACAACCCTTCCCAGGCAAAGCCGGTATGACGCTTCAGCAGTATTACGATGACCTGGTCAATAAAATCCGCGAAGTATTTCGGCTATCCCGAATCGCCCGAATTGACGGCCCTTGCGGTGCCTACGTTCATCACAATGCAGCAATCGGCGTGCTCCTGCCGATTGACGGCGAAGATGCGGATATTGCCAAAGACATCGCGATGCATGTCGCTTCGATGAAACCGCAGGCCTTGTCGGAAAAAGATATTGATGCCGGTGTTGTGAAGAAGGAGCGTGAAGCCATTCTCAACGAGGTGCAAGAGCAGAGTAAGGGCAAGCCGGAAAATGTCGTCCAGAAAATCGTGGATGGCAAGATGAAGGCATTTTTTGCCGAACGGACGCTGTTGGGCCAGCCTTTTGTCAAGGATTCGGCGAAGACGGTCGCTCAAATTTGCGACGAAAGCAAGATTGCCATCAAAGAAATGATCCATTGGAAATTGGGCCAGTAGGCCTGTTCTCTGAGCACATTTCAAATTACTCTGGACAAAAAAGCCGTCATCCCGGCGCAAGCCGGGAACCAGAAAAACGGTATGCACGCCGTTCGGCTAGATTCCGGCTTTCGCCGGAATGACGAAAACGCGTCCAGAGCAATTTGAAACTCGCTAATGCCCCTCGTTCGTGCGAGTATGCACGCCGCAAGTCTCGCGACGAGCCAATGCCGCTTCCAATATCAAACGAGAAACCAACAACATGTTTTGCAGTTCCCAGCCCTCCGACGACTGGAATTGATACGCAAAAACATAACTCGACCACTGTGCCGTATCCTCCAACGCACTCCGCAATCCCTCCTCATCACGCACAATGCCCGCCTTACGCCAAAGCAAACTCTTCAACGCATTGCGAATGTCCGAAATGTCGATAAAAGCCGATGCCGTCAGCAACGCCTGACGCGAATCCATCGACGCCAATGGCCGATTCTCAATCGGAATAGCCTGATACATCTCCGGCATCGTCCGAGCCGCCTCCGATGCCAATCGGCCTGCCGACTCGCCAAAAACAACCGCCTCCAACAAACTGTTCGATGCCAAACGATTCGCACCATGCAAGCCCGTTCGCGAAACTTCTCCAACCGCCCAAAGACCCGCCAATGAACTGCGTCCGTCAAGGTCCACCGCAACGCCGCCCATCATATAATGCGCCCCCGGACGCACCGGAATCCTGTCTTTCGCAATGTCAATGCCGAATTGCCGACACGTTGCCGCAATGCCGGGAAATCTGGCATAAAGCCAATCGGCAGGCTTGTCCGTTACATCGAGAAACACATTCGGCGAATCGGTTTTCTCCATCTGCCGGACGATGCTTCGGCTGACGACATCACGCGGAGCGAGTTCCGCCCGCTCATCGTAATCCGGCATAAATCGGTATCCTTTTCGGTCAACGAGCAGAGCGCCTTCCCCCCGCATGGCTTCGGTAATCAAACTCCGGCTGCTTCCGGCAATGTACAAAACCGTCGGATGAAATTGCACGAACTCCATATCCTGGATGACGGCACCGGCACGGTGTGCCATCGCGATCCCATCGCCGGTTGCGACTTCGGGATTGGTCGTTTCCCGATACACTTGCCCGAGTCCGCCGGTCGCGAGTATCGTTTGCTTGGCCCAAATCAGTTCCTTTTCGTCGTGTTTTTTCCAGTACACGATCGCACCGCGGCAACTGTTTTGATGCGTCAAAAGGTCGAGTGCAAATGTATTTTCCCAAATGCGGATATTCGGTCGGCTTTTGACTTCGGCAATGAGGGAGCGGATCAGTTCCCGGCCGGTTGCATCGCCTCGGGCGTGCAGAACGCGTTCGCTGCGATGACCGCCTTCCCGAACGAGATGGATTGCACCGTCGGGATTTTTATCGAATTGGGTGCCGAATTCGATGAGTTTTTGGACTTCTTCGGGTCCTTTGCGGATGACGTGTTCGACGACATTTCGTTCGCACAGATTGCCGCCGGCGGTGAAGGTATCTTCGATATGGGATTCCATCGAGTCTTTTTCATCCCAGACGGCAGCGATTCCGCCTTGTGCGTGAATGCTGTTGGAGTTTTCGAGTCCGCTTTTGCAGAGGAGAATGACTTGGAATTGCGGATTGACGGCGAGTGCGGTGCGTAATCCGGCCAATCCGCCGCCGATGATGAGGATATCGGTATAAAAATGCGGATGCCGTTTCGGATGAAAGGGAATGAGATAACGCATAGCGTGATTATACCGCTTGTAATCCCCAAGCGCAAGAGCCCGGAGGGGACGAGACGCAAGAGCGAGTGTGCGCACGAGCGGGGGGCTCGCGCACGAGCCGGAGGCGTTAGCCTCCGGGTTGATCTATCAAAGAATATCATATGTCGAAGAACCCGGGGGCTTACGCCCCCGGCTCTTTGTGCTCGTCTGATTCTATCGCACCAACTGGGCGGCGTATTGCGGCATCTGGTTCGCAATGCCCAGCGTCTGCATGCCGGTTTGCACCAGCAATTGCAAGCGAGTCATATTACTCGACTCCACCGCAAAGTCCGCATTCGAGATCATCGCATTCGCATCCGTCATCGCCACAAGCGAATCCTGCAATGCCACAATGTTCGGCTCCA
>WRKP01000033.1 GCA_009778035.1 Planctomycetaceae bacterium | reverse complement strand
AATTAGCAGCCATCGAACGTGAAGTTGCCGCCATTCAGCCCAAAATGGCTCCGCTTACCGAACGGATTGCCGACCTTGATAAAAAAATCTCTGATTTTGCCCAACAAATTACGGGCTTTGCCGAAGAGTCCGCCTCTGTTAAAAATGATATTGAACTCACGCAACAAAGTCTGACAAAGATTTTATCGCTGATAGGTGAATCCAAGACTGAAAGCGAACAACTCGTTGCGGGCCAAGAAGAAAATATACAACGATGTGAAACGATGACGGCCGTGTTCGGTGCGGCCTTCCAAGCCGTTTCGCAATTTTTTGAGACTGCACAGCGGATGGGATTGGCAGACCAGGCCAAGGCCGTTTTTCTCGCTCCGACGCCGGGCCAACCCCTGCCGGCATTCCCGACGGCTTTATCGGCCGCCTTGCCCGAAACTCTGCCGGCCATTGATGCAGAATCCATCGCAGAAGAACCGGCAAGTGAAGAACCGGCCGCCGAAGAGGTGCCGACAGAAGAACCCGCAGTCGAAGAGTCTGCCTTCGAGGAACCTGCGGTCGAGGAGCCCGTCATCGAGGATATTGTGGTCGGGGATATTGCCGGTGAGGAAGCGTTGCCGGATGTTGGCAAAGATGAGTTTTCGGTTAAATATGTTCTCGACACACCGGATTCGGAGCCGGAAGAACAAGAAGCAGCCATTGAGCCGATTGAATCGGAGCCGGTACCCATCGCAGAATTGACAGTTGGCACGACGATTGAGGTGCCTGTTATGCCGGAGCCGGAACTCGAGTCGATTGTGGATGATTTGCCCCTGCCAGGCATTTCGGATGATGACTTGTCGGACATCGGCGCATTGGACGACGGCATATTGGACAACGGCATAGATGCCGACATTGATGCGGCTCTGTCCAGTGCAGGCGGCGAGTCAACAATTGATGATGAAGCGATCCCGTCGTGGTCTGCCTCGGCATTGCCTGATGTTGCGGCACCGCTTGATATGGGCCTGGTGGATTCGGAATTGGAAGATTCTGATGCCGATTTAGGTGATTCGGGGTTGGGTGATTCGGATTTGGTGATGGGTGCGACTTCTTTTGCCACTGATGAGTTGCCGGAGTATTTGGATGCCGAATCTTTTGAGACCGAGGAATCATTAGGCGAGCCGGCATCGGATTTGGATGTATCACCATTGAATTTATCGGTTCCGGCATTGCCTGAAGTCGAGGGTTTGCCACCGGCGGATGAGTCTGACGATGCCGACGAAGAAATTGAAGCGATGCTGGCAACGATGATGACGCCCATTACGGCCACGGCGGGCGGCTAGGGTGCATTTTCGTCCTTCCGGCGTGTGCCGGTTCTTCTGGTTCCCGGCTTTCGCCGGGATGACGGAGGAGCCGGGATGACAATGTGCGAGCCGGGATGACGGATGCTGCTTTCATTGTTGTGGGTTTTCGGCTACAATGCAGTATATTGAAAGTCTCGGTTTTTCACGCCAGATATACTGATGTCAAAACAAACGGCAACGCTGCCGATGGACGCCTGCAAGGAACTTCTCGGATACCTAAACTTTTCGTCAGGTAATCGCGATGTGAAGTTCCAGCAGTCCCTCGACACTCTGTTCCGCAAACTGGCCGATCATAAAAATCATCACGGCCAGCATCTCGCACTCCGTGCCGTCGAATTTCTCGAAGACCAACTCAAAGTTTTGGCGACCGAATCCGAAGCCTTTCATGTCGATGATCAAGCCGGACGCATTCTCGCACTCGTCCGCGAACACTTTTTTGCCGAATACCGCACCTTCCATGCCGACTTGCTGTTTCATCAATCCGATGAAACCCTTTTCAATTCGCTGTTTCTCGGCAAAGTTTTCGAGACCATCCTGCAACAGGGTTCGCCCTGGACGGAACACCGCCGGATCATTTCCGCCGTTATTTCGCAACTCAATGATTACATCGGCTACCGGCCGATTCCCGTGTTGGAAGGTGCCGAAAAACACCAACCCTACGCCCAGGAATGGGTCGCGACGATTCCCCTGTACATCGACGAGATTGGCATCGCCAGCGGGAAATACGCTCCGATTGTCGAACAAGCCCTCGAAATCCTGCGGGATACCGACCCGCATATCTTGCAGGAAGCATGCCTCGACCCGGAACTCATTCAGGAACTCGTGCTGGATCCCCGAGCGTATGATTTTGACCATCCCGTCAACCGAAAGCCGAACTACCATTTCGGGCTTTGGGACCCGAATTTCATCGACAACAGGGGTTTTTACCGCCGATTTGTGATTCACCAGGTAACGCTGGACGGCATTCACCGCCGTTTGGAGGCCGCATATACCGGCGAGTCCGACGTAGGCGGCGTGCCTGCCGACGAATTGCTCTACGAAGCGGGCTCGGTGCTTGCGGGAACGATGCTGATGGGAGCGGGAATCTGCGGCGATACGCCGTCTACGTACAGTTCGGAAACGTCGCTCAATGATTTGATGCCGATTATCGCGGCCTATCGCGACCGGTTTTACAATCAACTCATCCAGAAGGTGCCCACCCGGATGAAGCCGAGGCTTCAAGCGGAACAGGAACGGCTTTTTCAGCCCTTCGGCGGATGTCGGCAAGACTTAAACCGGCAGATGGCGAAACGCCGGGCCGACCAATTACAGCGGATGCACCTTGCCCGAATCTTCGCCCGGATGGGCTACGGCGATGCGGCAATGAAGCAAGCCAACGCGATTTCCGTCGCGTCGGCCAGAATCCTGACCATGCTCGACTGCCTAACGACGGAGACGCATACATATATCGACCAAAACAGGCTGACCGAAGCGGCAGACAATGTCCCGAAAATCGAATCCCTGATGCGCCGGGGAATTGCCTGCGGGGCCCTTGTGGATCCTTGGACGGTTTTGGGGTTCGGCGGAGCATTCAGCCTGTTTCATACGGTCGAAAACTCGATCCATGATCACCGAATTGATGATTTAATCAACCTGTTGGAGGAGGTTTTCGATATTTATAGCCGACTGCAAAAAGAAGCAGCAGCGTCGGGGAACGGCGATCTCCAAGCCGACCTGTCCGATCAGATGAGCGATTTGGCCGGTTGGTGGGATCAATTCGGGACAACGGACGTCGGCAACATCGAGAGTTTTTCCGGCAACGACGCGTGGGAATCCGCGGCCGTTGTTTCGACGGCCCTGGCCGCCTGGCATAAAGCCGGGACCGCTGCCGGTGATGTGGCATTTTGGAGCCGACACGTCGAACGGTTTAAGACGACCAAGGCGTTCGTCTTGCTCGCGGAAGCCTTGTTGGATCAGCAAGACCCCGTCGCGACGATGAATTTGATGATGTATTGGCTCGAACGGGCCAACAAAATCCCTTTAACGGAAAGCGATTATTCGTTTCACGCGATTGCCGTGCGTTGGCTTGACCAACTTTGGAAACCGGCAAAGGATGAAGCCGTATCGGACAAGCCCCTGCGTCGCCAAACGGTCAAAGATGTCCCGCCGATGACCTTTGCCGACCGCTGGAAACTGACGCGGAAGTTTTTTGAACTTTTGGAAGCCAATGCGGATTATTATTGGATGGTTCCCTCCATCGAACTCGACAGCGATTCGTTCGACGCCAACGGGCAAAAGCGTAAAGACCGCAAAGATAGGGATCCGGGTAAATCGGCTTCCAACAAGAAGAAGCCCAAAAAGGGAGCCGACGACGAGGAGATGCCCTCGGCGAAAAAGAAAAAGAACCGAAATGATGATTCCGATTCGATTTACGGAGCGGCATACGATGATTTCACGTACAAAGACTCAACGGATGACGGGATCGACGACGCCTTGATGGATCAACCGCCGCCCGGCGGGTTCGGATCGCAAGGCGAAGACCTCGAAATTGCCGGTGAAATGGAGCGGATCGGCGACCGGCTGCTCTTCATTTCGACGATGTCGAAACTTTGGAAGTTCGTTACCGAACGGCTTGCCGGTTTCGTTTTGGTGCCGAAAAATACCGCTTGGCAATGCCCCGCAGTGAAAAAAGAAGCCAGCGACATCACCCCGGAAATGTCGGCGGAAATCGAAGAATCCCTCGCGGTTTGGCTTTCGCACATCACCGCCTACGGCGAAGGATTGGAAACGCTCTTGCAGGAAGCGGCCGCGTACAAGGTTCCGCCGCCGAGAGGAACGGCCGATTCGTTGATGGAATACGATCGGCATCGCGGAATCAAGGAAATCCTGATTGACCGAATCATTTGGACGCACGTCGAAGTGCTTGATACCAAAATGACGCTCGAGTCGTTTTTTCCCGATGATCAAGCGATTGAAGGGGAACCCCGTCGGGATCATTGGGAAGCGTTGGTGTTGGACGTCAAACGATCCATTTTCCGCTGCGATGTCAAAGCCGTCAAAAAGAAATGGGATATTATGCTCCAAGTTTTGATGCGGGAGACGATCCTCTATGTCCCGACGTCGCGTGGCGGGTCGCCGTCGGCGATCGTGCAGTGTCGGCGCATCCAGCAAGCGATTATCCGGCTGATGGAATACGCTCCCCGGCTCGGATTGATCGTCGAACTCTTCGACCTGCTCGCGACCATCCAAACGATGGAGGAAGAAAATACGGTCAGTCCGGGAGCAATCACGGAATTCGATCGGCTCGTCGAAACCGCAACGCGGTCGGTAACGCGGTGCGTCGCGGCTTCGTCGAAAACGTGGCGGTTAGGGCCGAATAACAATAACCTGACGCAACGCCAAGGAGCCGCTCTCATCGAATTTATGGAGCAAATCATCGAGGAACTCCTCGATTTTTGGATTTCGCACAGTCGGCAAATCCGCATTTCGCCGGTCGAGCCCTTGCTGGATCATAACTATTGGAGCGAAGTAAAGCAATTCATTCAGCGGTACGGGCAGGATATTTTCACGCAGCAAAATATGGGATTCGGCAACTTGCGGGCGGTGATGCACCAAGGCGTCGAGCATTATCTGCGTGCGTTGATGAAAATCAAGAGGGAAGAGGGCGAAATTGACATTGCCTCAAAATTGCTTGACGATTTGGAGCAAAAGCGGATCCCGTGGAATACGGCAGCGAGACTTTTGGAAATCATTTTTGAGTCGATTGCCGAAAACTACTCCGAATACGTCGATTACAACAGCACCACAACGCATTCGGATCACGGCGATAAACTGTATATGCTGCTCGATATGTTGCGGGTACAGGTGGAATATGACCGGATATGCTGGCGGTTGAAGCCGGTATATTGGGTGCATGATTCGATGATCCGAGCGGGATGCGACGAAGCGGCACTGCTTTGGGAGCGTGCGGTTGCACGGCGAAGTGTGGATGCCGCGGATGAGCATATTCGGCAATATCAGCGGTTGAGCGATAAATATGGGATGTGGTTGCCGAGCGTGCATGAACGCTTGCAGGAGCGGTTTGTGCGCCCGTTGCAGATTGACAGAACGTGCGGATTGGTACTCAAGGCAGTCAGGCAGAAGCAGCGGAATGAGCCGGAGACGGCATTTGATGCGCTTTATGCGCAGATTGAGATTTTCGCGAAGGACCCGATGGGCGTTGGATTTGAGATGCCGGAATGGTTAGCGGCACTGCGAAACGAAGTGATGTCGACTCGGATGGATGCGTTGGAGGTGGAGCAGTTGGAAGCGGATGAACGGGAGAGCGGTCGCGATGTATTCAATTCGCAGCCGCATTTTGAGCAGGCGAATCTAACGCGACCGCAGTTGAACAAGATTATCGACGCACTGGTGTAGGCGGTCCGTTGCGTGGCGGATCACAGCGAATCCGCCGAATCTCCCGCATTTGCCGTGAACCGCGAAACAAACGCATCGGGAGACATCGACTCCACGTGAAACCGGACCGCCCCGTCGCCGTACAAAAAATTGCTCCCGTTGGGATGCAAACTGAAAATTTCCTGGTGATTCGTGCAATTAAACATCTGTGTTCCTTTGCACATTCTGTCGATCCAGATTTGCGAAGCATCATCCGCCCAACGGGCCCCGCCGATCGGCTCCCGCGGGGTAACATTCGGGTCGCCCGCAACCTTGCCGAGATCGTATTTTTTGGGTCGGCCCGTGCATTCAAAGAGCATCATCGAATTGGAAAGACCATCGCGGACGGACTGCGGATATACCGGATTGACATACAGGGCCGACAACACATCCGCACTGCTCGGGATGCTATTGCGAAAGACGGGATGCGTGCGTGTTCCCCGAACGGCCGGAGCCAAAACGCTCCGCCAGTCCGATCGGTCGATTCCCAAACTCCGCAACTGCGTCCGCACGCCCCAAATCGTATCGCAACTGGCATAGTCCGAACAGAAAAACTCAACGATGTTTTCGCTGCTCGTGCTTGACCGATTGAGCCGCACCTGTTCGGAATCGGGACAGAGCAAGACATTGATTCGGACTTCCCGGGCATCGCGATTGGCGGCATTTTGCCAATTCCGGTCGAAATTATAGAGCGACGCGGCCGTTGTTTGCTCGATGAAGGGTAAAAGAAAGGGGATCAGGCCGTGCCCGATGGTGGAGATATTCACGCCGTTTTGCGTATAAGCGTAGGTACATTTTGCGGGCGGGAACATGCCGTTCACTTCGGTGTAAAGATGTATTGCCAATCCGGTTTGGCGCATATTGCTTTGGCACGAGAGTCGCCGGGCGGCAGACCGGGCTCCCTGCACGGCTGGAAGGAGGAGTGAGAGCAAAATCCCGATGATGGCGATGACGATGAGAATTTCGACCAGCGTGATGCCGTGCCGAGCGTTGTCCGTGTGGGGCATGTTTCTGCGTTTTGGTGCTTGCAAACCGATGTAGGGTAGTATCGGCATAATTGTTCGGTAACTCTATTGTCTTTTTAACGACCAGGTAGGCTTCTGAAGGTAGGTTGCCGAAGGTAGGCAGTCGACCGCCGGGCGACTGCGTGCGGTACTCCGCACTGACTCGGAAAACGGTCGGCTACGCCGACGCCGTCGCCCGGCGGTCGACGGCCTACCTTGTGCCGCCCTGGGCACGCCGACTGCCTACCTGGATCATCATCCCGGCATTTTTTTCGTCATCCCGGCGCAAGCCGGGATCCAGACATTGCGTGTGATGCCGGTTCCTCTGGGTTCCGGCTTTCGCCGGAATGACGAGGGGCATCCGCCCTGGGCACGCCGACTGCTCCGCTTACCTTGCTAAAATCCGTTTTACCCTTATAATAGGCAGATAAAATCGCATGTTTTTGTCCCATCCGCAATGCCGTCGCAACTTTCGTCCAATTTTTTCCTGACCGATTTCGACCTCCACCTGCTCCGCGAAGGAACCCACTGGACCAGTTACGAAAAACTCGGCGCCCATTTCCGCGAAGTCAATGGGCAAAAAGGCGTGAACTTTGCCGTCTGGGCACCCAATGCCGCCGCCGTCAGCGTCGTCGGAGATTTCAATAATTGGGATGGAAACGCGAATCCCATGAACAATAACCGCTTCTCCGGGTTCTGGGAAATCTTCGTCCCGGACGTCAATGAATGGGCGACATACAAATACCTTCTCAAAACCAACAACGCATGCTTCGAAAAATCCGATCCCGTCGGGTTTTACGCCGAAATGCCGCCCTATACCGCCTCGAAAGTCGTTGACCTCGAACGCTTTCAGTGGAATGATGCCGATTGGCTCAAAAAACGCAGCAGCCAATCAAACGACTGGCTTCACAAGCCGATGTCCATCTACGAAGTCCATCTCGGCTCCTGGAAACGACCCGGCGATGATCCCAACCGCTGGCTCACCTACCGCGATGTGGCCGACCAACTCGTCGATTACGTCAAAGAAATGGGATACACCCATATCGAACTCCTGCCCGTTGCCGAACACCCCCTTTCGGCCAGTTGGGGCTACCAAGTTGTCGGCTACTTCTCCGTAACCAGCCGGTACGGCGGACCGGAAGATTTTATGTACCTCGTCGATCTCTGCCATCAAAACGACATCGGCGTCATCGTCGATTGGGTGCCCGCTCACTTCCCCCGGGATGGACATGGACTCCGCCAATTCGACGGCACCGCCCTCTACGAACATGCCGACCCGAAACAAGGAGAACACCGCGATTGGGGAACGCTCATCTTCAATTACGGACGCAACGAAGTTCGCAATTTCTTGATTTCCAATGCGATCTTTTGGCTCGATAAATACCACATCGACGGTCTCCGCGTCGATGCCGTCGCGTCGATGCTCTACTTGGACTATAGCCGCGAAGAAAACGACTGGATTCCCAACGAATTCGGCGGTCGGGAAAACTTGCGGGCGATTGATTTTATCAAAACGCTCAACGAGCAAGTCGGCATCCAGTATCCGAATGTGCTGATGATTGCCGAAGAGTCAACGGCTTGGCCCGGCGTGTCGAGACCGACGTACTGCGGCGGACTCGGGTTTGCGATGAAATGGAATATGGGCTGGATGAATGATACACTCCGGTATATGCGGCATGATCCGGTACACCGAAAATTTCATCACGACGAACTGACCTTCAGTTTGATTTATGCGTTTCACGAGAATTTCATTCTGCCGATTTCGCATGATGAAGTCGTACACGGCAAGGGTTCCGTCTTGGATCAGGTTCCCGGCGATTTATGGCAGAAATTTGCCAATGCCCGATTGCTCTACGGCTACATGTGGACGCATCCCGGCAAAAAATTGACGATGATGGGCAGCGAATTCGGGCAATGGAATGAATGGAACTTCGATGAGAGTTTGCAATGGCATCTTTTGGAATGGGAGCCCCATCAGGGCCTGCAGCGTTGCATTGCCGACTTGAATCGAATGTACCGCAACGAACCGGCATTGTACGAATACGATTTTGACGGCCGCGGATTTGAGTGGTTGGACTGCAATAATTGGGAGGCGAGTACGTTTGCGTTCATCCGCAAAGCGCGAAATTGGCCGGATTTCTTGGTGGTGTTGTGCAATTTTACGCCGGTGCCTCGGACGATGAGGTTGGGAGTGCCGATCAATTGTTATTACGAGGAAATCTTCAGTAGTGATTCGGAATTTTACGGCGGCGGCAACACGGGCAACGGTCCCGGCGTGATGGCCACGGAGGAATGTTCGCATGGCCGACCGGCATCCATCGAGGCGTATTTCCCGCCGCTGGGTATTTCCGTGCTGAAGCCACGCCTGCAGGATTAGCAAGAGAGAGGGGGATGTGAACAAGAGCCGGGGGCGTAAGCCCCCGGGTTCGACATATGATATTCTTTGATAGATCAACCCGGGGGCTTACGCCCCCGGCTCTTGCGCGATGCCCCCGGCTCGTGCGCACACACGATCTTGCGTTAAGCGTCCATCAATTCCATCCATTATCATCGGGGCAGACCGCTCGGAGCCAATCGTCGATGGCAATGTCGTCATTAATCACCCGAGCCGATCCGTCGGCAAAGCCCGCAACAACCGTGCCCGGATGGCGAGACGAGGGACGCGCACGCACCGTCGTTCCCGCAACCCCCCGCATCGTAGCACTCACCGACGCAAGAGGCAAATACTCGCTGGAACGCGCCCAAACAAATCCGAGATGATTGACGTCTTCCATATTTCTTGCCCGCGGGTTGGCCACCTGGGATAGCGACGGCCAATTATGCCGGGCCCCGTTCGCGTCCGTGCTGGCGATATACCAAAAACCCGGCTCGGAAGACGCATCCTGGTTATTCGGGAACAACACATTTTCCGACAGCAAAATCGTGTTGGACGCCCCGTCGGGAATCTCCTCGATGTGGTATCTTACATTTGTCGACGTGAGGGGATAACGGCGATCTTTGAACAGCATGAAATCCTGGAAATTATTCGTTTCGCTCGCAGGCCCGCAGTTGACGATGTAGTTCAATCGGCCATTTTCCCTGGGATTGTCGCTTGGACAAATCAACGCGGAAAGCGGCGCGATGGACCTGCGGAGTTCATCTTCGCTGGGTGCCGGTTTCATCAAAACGGCATAGCGGCCAGCTTCCCCGATGCCCGGCATGATCGCAATCGCCCAGGAATGAATCGGCGTTTCGCCCAATTGGTTGAGATAGCCGGGCAATCCGTTATTGGAGACGGAATAGTCGATCATAGCCAACGCGAGGTCGCGTTGTCGGGAAACGCAGTGTCCGCGTCGGGCGGTTTCGCGTGCCATATTGATGGCGGACAACAGGATGGCGGCGAGGAGTCCGATGATAACGATGACCACCAAGAGTTCTATCAAAGTAAACGCTGGCCTTTTCATAATGAATCGTGCAAGTTGAAAGCGTGCGCATCCTATTTTCGCATAAAATGGAGGAAAATTCTAGCCCTAAACGGCCAAAGGTAGGCAGCCGATAGCGCTGGCAGTTGAAGGTAGGCAGTCGACCGCCGGGCGACTGTGTCGGCGATAGCCGACTGAAAAATTCAAAATGCGGCAAGCCGCAGTTGCCGCCCGGCGGTCGGCAACCTACCTGTTGCGATGCTTGCAGTCGGCAACCAACCCGTCGGCGTTTATGATAAAATAACCCGCAATGTCTACGACCGAATTTTCGCCCCTCGCCCAAAGCGTTATCGACGGTAATCTGGATGCCGTCTTGAAAGAAGTCCACCAAAACCTCGCAGAGAAGGTTACGCCGCAAAACATTATGGACGAACACCTCGTACCGGCAATGCAAGAAGTCGGGCGACTCTTCGAAGAAGGCGAATACTTCGTGCCGGAATTGATGATTTCCGCCCGAGCCATGCAGTCGGCAATGGAAATTTTGAATCCGCTCTTGACGGATTCCGGGATTCAAAAAATTGGCCGCGTCGTGATCGGGACCGTCAAAGGCGATTTTCACGACATCGGGAAAAATTTAGTGGCGGCCATGCTGGAAGGCGGCGGTTTTGAGGTCGTCGATCTCGGAGTCGATGTTTCGCCGGAACAATTCGTCGCGGCCGTTCAAGAGCAAACCGGCACGCTGGTCGCGATGTCGGCACTGTTGACGACGACGATGCCGCAGATGAAAAAGGTTATTGAGCAACTCGAATCGGACGGCCTTCGCGGCACATCGAAGGTCATCATTGGCGGCGCGCCCGTTACGGATGAGTTCGCCAAAAAAATCGGTGCCGACGGGTACAGCGACAACGCGAGTTCGGCCGTTACGCTCGCGAAAAGTTTCTTCTGCTAGGCAAGGTCGACAGCCAAAGGTAGGCCGCCGAATAAGGTAGGCACCCGACCGCCGGGCGGGTGCGTCGGCGCAGCCGACCGTTTTCCGAATCAGTGCGGAGTACCGCACGCCGTCGCCCGGCGGTCGACGGCCTACCTTGTGCAGTCGCCCGGCGGTCGACGGCCTACCTTCAGCGGCAAACCGTGTCCCAATCGGCGTCCCTAGCAATTTTCGTGCCGATTGTCCCCCCCGGTTGATTTTATTTCGCCCTGCGTTAGAATAGGCAAGCACGCGGAGACGGATTGTTGACTTTCCAAGATGGGATAAGAGGAACCTGCGCTCTCCGTGCGATAACCGCTATCAATCTTCAAGCCAAAACGGGAGTTTCTGTGAGCAACGAATTTACTTACGACCGCATTAACGATTACTCTGCCGTTAAAATAAGCCTCGCCAAACCCAGCGACATCCGCGGCTGGTCCTACGGCGAAGTGAAAAAACCAGAAACCATCAATTACCGGACCTACCGGCCCGAGCGAGATGGACTTTTCTGCGAAAAAATCTTCGGGCCCGAAAAAGACTGGGAATGCGCCTGCGGAAAATACCGGGGGATGAAGTACAAAGGGATGACCTGCGACCGCTGCGGCGTGAAAATTACGCATAGCCGCGTCCGCCGCAAGCGAATGGGACACATCGACCTCGTTGCGCCCGTCGTGCATATCTGGTTTTTCAAGGCCGCCTCAAGCCGACTCGCGACGCTTCTTTCCATGAAGGCCAGCAGTCTCGAAAAAGTCATCTATTTTCAAGATTATGCCGTGATCACGCCGGGTGAAACCGAAACCAAAGTCGGGGAACTCCTCAACGAAGAGGAATACCGAAAATGCCGGGAGCAGGATGCTTCCGGTAAATTCCATGCCGATATGGGAGCCGAAGCGATCCGTAAATTGCTCCAAAATCTTGATCTCGTCAAACTTTCCGACGAACTTCGGCAAGAGTTGACCGAAACCAAGTCGAAACAGCGGAAAAAAGACATCATCAACCGGCTGAAACTGGTCGAAGCCCTTCGGGATAGCGACAACAAACCGGAATGGATGGTATTGGACGTCATCCCGGTCATCCCGCCGGATTTGCGTCCGCTGGTTTTGCTTGAATCCGGCACATTCGCGACGAGCGATTTGAATGATTTATACCGGCGGATCATTAACCGGAATTCGCGGCTCAAGAAACTGGTGGATCTTAACGCCCCGGAAGTCATTATCCGCAACGAAAAACGGATGCTCCAGCAATCGGTCGATGCGTTATTCGACAACAACCGATGCCGTCGGCCCGTGTTGGGCTCGAGCAACCGGCCGCTCAAGTCGATTACCGATATGATTAAGGGGAAACAAGGCCGATTCCGCGAAAACCTGTTGGGGAAGCGTGTCGATTATTCGGCCCGAAGCGTGATCGTCGTCGGTCCGCATCTCCGGCTGCATCAGTGCGGTCTGCCGAAGAAGATCGCTCTGGAGTTGTTCCAGCCGTTTATCATCCGCCGCTTGAAAGAGTTGCAGCATGCCGACACCATCAAAAGCGCGAAAAAAATGCTCGAACGCAAGGATGAGGAAGTTTGGGATATTTTGGAAGAAGTGATTCAGAATCATCCGGTATTGTTGAACCGTGCTCCGACGCTTCACCGGATGGGGATTCAAGCGTTCGAGCCCGTCTTGGTCGAGGGGAATGCAATCAAGTTGCATCCGCTCGTTTGCCGGGGGTTCAATGCGGACTTCGACGGCGACCAGATGGCGGTACATCTTCCGCTGTCGCTCGAAGCGCAGGTCGAAGCGCATACCCTGATGCTCGCGACGAACAACATTTTTAGTCCGGCCAACGGCTCCCCGATTATTTCCCCGTCGCAGGACGTCGTGATGGGATGCTATTACCTGACAATGGAACGGCCCGGCGTGGTCGGGGAAGGTATGGCATTCTCGAATCGGGAAGAACTTTTGCTCGCCTACGCGCACGGCAAAGTCGACCTGCACGCGAAAATCAAAGTCCGAATGCCGAAGGGACGCTGGCTGAAAACGGACCGAAAAACCCACGTCGGCAAGGTATTTGAAACAACGCCGGGAAGAATGATTTTCAACGACATTCTACCCGAAGGAATGCCGTTTTACAACGATACGCTCCGCTCCGCCGGATTGCAGGCGGTCATCAGCGATTGCCACGAACACATTGGCCGGCGCGGGACGATTGATTTGCTTGACCGTTTGATGCGGATCGGTTTTGTGGGTGCGACGCAGAGCGGTCTGTCCTTCGCGACGGACGATTTGGTAACGCCGGGAACCAAACAGCAGATCATCGAAAACTCGGAAAAAGAGGTCGAAAAAGTCCGACGGCGTTACGAAGACGGGATCATTGCCGAAGTCGAACGGTACAACAAAGTGCTTGATACCTGGACGCACGCTCGGGAAGAGATTACCGCACAAATGATGAAGGAACTCGAGGTCGATGACCGAAAAGAACGCGGCTGGGAACGGTGGTATGTCAATCCGATCTATTTGATGGCGATTTCCGGTGCGAGGGGCGGTCAGGAACAGATTCGTCAACTTGCGGGTATGCGGGGATTGATGGCCAAGCCGAGCGGGAAAATTATCGAAACGCCCATTAAGGCCAACTTCCGTGAAGGCCTCAACGTGTTGGAATACTTCAGTTCGACGCACGGTGCCCGAAAGGGATTGGCCGATACCGCTCTCAAAACGGCAGACTCCGGTTATATGACCCGAAAACTTGCCGACGTCGCCCAAAATGTCGTCGTAACGACGGATGATTGCGGAACGACGCAGGGGATTACCAAGGGTGTTATCTACCGCGGCGAAAAAGTCGAAGTCAGCCTGGCGGACTCCATCCGGGGCCGAATTTCGCGAACGAATATCGTCAACCCGATTACCGACGAAGTCATCGTCATGGAAAATGACTTGATTACATCGGAAGTTGCCCGAAAAATCGAAGAACTCGGCCTCGAGCGGATTCAAATCCGCAGCCCGATGACGTGCGAATCCGAGTTGGGCATATGCGCTAAATGCTATGGGATGGATTTATCGACGAGCCAGTTGGTCGAGCAGGGGCTCGCCGTGGGGATCATCGCCGCCCAAAGTATCGGCGAACCCGGGACGCAGTTGACGATGCGGACATTCCATATCGGCGGTGTGGCATCGCGGGATGTCGAAGAAAGCGATGTCAAATCGAAATATGCCGGTTTCGCCAAGTTCGTGCAACTTGAAGTCATCGAAAGCCAGGCGGGCCAAAGCGTGTCGCTGTCCCGCAACGGAGCGGTCGCGATCGTTGACCAAAAGGGCCGCGAAAGGGAACGCTACAGCATCCCCATCGGGGCGACTATTACGGTCAAAGACGGTGCGGAAATCAAGGTCGGCGACATTATTTGCAACTGGGATCCGCATAACGTCCCGATTCTCGCGAAAGTTGCCGGAAAAATTCATTTCGTCGAAATCGTGGATGGTGAAACCGTGCGGGTGGAAAAAGACTTGCACACCGGCAAGGATGTCCGCACCGTGATGGACTTGAAGGGCGACCGGATTCCGCAGATTGACATTATGAGTCCCGACGGGAACGAAGTGTTGGACTTTTATTACATCCCGGGCCGTGCAATCGTCGAGGTCGAAGACGGTGCTGAAGTCAAACGCGGTGCCTTGCTGGCGAAAACGCCGCGCGATGTTGGGAAAACGCAGGACATTACGGGCGGTTTGCCGCGGGTTACGGAAATCTTTGAAGCCCGAAAACCCAAAGACCCCGCCGTGATTGCGGAAATTGACGGCGTCGTCGAACTCGGGCCCAAACGGCACGGCAAACGAACGATTATCGTGAGAAATGATGAGACCGGCATTGAGCGTGTCCATGACATTTCGCACGGCAAGCATCTTCGGGTGCAGGCGGGCGACCCGGTCAAATCCGGCGATGCGATTACCGACGGCCCCCTCGTCCCGCACGATATTCTGCGGATTTCCGGCGAAGAGGAAGTGCAGGAATACCTTGTCCGCGAGGTGCAAAATGTCTACCGCAGTCAGCGGGTGAAGATTAACGACAAGCACATCGAGGTCATCATTTCGCAGATGTTGCGTAAAGTTCGCATTGAATCGGCAGGGGATACGAAATTGTTGGAAGGCGTGCAGATTGACCGATTCCAGTTCCGCAAGTCGAATAGGGACATCGCGGCGTGCGTCAAGGTGATGGAGCCCGGCGATACGGGCTTGGACCCGAATACGATTATCCGCCGGGAAGAGTTTGAGCAACTGAATGATGCAACGGAAGCGGAGGGCGGTCAGCCGGCGACGTGCAAGAAGACGGATTTGGCGCACGCATCGACGCAGTTGTTGGGCATCACGAAGGCGGCAGTGCAGAGTTCGAGTTTCATTTCGGCGGCCAGTTTTCAGGAAACGACGAAGGTTTTAACGGAAGCGGCACTGGCAAGCCGAACGGATCATTTGATCGGCCTGAAAGAGAATGTGATTTTGGGGCATTTGATACCGGCGGGCACGGGCTTCAATACGTATCAGGGAGCGCAATGGAAATTGAAAGACGAGATGGCGATGGCATTGGAGGCGATGCAGGCGCCGGTGGTCAAACGGGAATATGCGTTATTGAATGACTTGCCGGATGTCCCGGAGGATAGTGTTGAGGCAGGCATTGAGGCGATGGAGATAGACTACACGACGCAGTTTTTCAATGATGCGTTGCCGGACGACGACAACGAGGCCTTCGATGATGACATCGTGGGTGGTTTTGATGATTAGAAGCGGCGCACGAGCGCGTTCGCGCAAGAGCCGGGGGCGTTAGCCCCCGGGTTCGACATATGATATTTTTTGATGGATCAACCCGGGGGCTTACGCCCCCGGCTCGTGCGCCATCCCCCGGCTCGTGCTCGCTCGCTCTTGCGTACGCGACTCTTGTGCACTACCCTAATACTGATACCGCAGGCCGATGCCGACCGAATCTTCTATGCTCACAGGGAAAATGGTGAGCCCCTTGGGCAGTCGGCTTCCTTCCGTTTCCGATACCGCTCTGACCGACAAATACGCCAAATACCAACCCAGAGCGACCTGCGAAAGATAATGGGCATCATCATTGACCCTGCTCCACGCACAGAATGTCGATAATGCGTAAAACAGTCCCTTCGCGGCGGGTTTCTCCGTCATATGAGCGGCCGTAATGAACGGTACGGCACCCAAATAGGCATGTCCGCTGATGCCGTTGTGATTCCGAAAGGGTTTCCAATGCGACACACCGCTCCGCGGGCGACCGCCGCCCGTTACGGATTGAAACATAAGCAGCGTCGGTGCGCCGACTAAATATCCCCGAGTCGAGCGATCCGTCCATTCGCCGAAGGTGCACAGCCCGTCCGGCACCTCCCGCCAGGTTTGCCAAAAACGGTACGTCACGGCGGATGCGGCCATTGCGGGAATCAGAATATGGCCTTCCCCAAACTGCTTCGAGATTTTGGCTAATTCGTTGGTGCAGCCGGAACGGATATTATCCCGATACCAATCCTGAAAGTGGTGATCCATTTCGGTATTGGCCAGCAGGGCCCCGCCGAGCATGGCAACTCCGAAATTTTTCGCGTTGTGCGGGTTATACAGATTGGCATAATCGGCAAAGATCCGTTCGCATCCTTGTTTGCCGACTTGCGTGGATGCGGTGCAAAACGGCGAAGACGTGCGGGGAAAGACCTGCGCAAACAAGTTCGGCGACAAAAACAGGAAGAGTAAAATGCCTATTCGAATCATTTAGGGATGCGGACGCAAGACGCATATTGCGCAAGCGCACGAGCAAATCGCGCAAGAGCAAATCGCGCACGAGCCGGGGGCGTTAGCGCAAGAGCCGGGGGCGTTAGCCCCCGGGTGTTCGACGCGTACCCGGGGGCTTACGCCCCCGGCTCTTGCGCTTGCGACTCTTGCGGTCTTTGTAGGGCTATCGGCAAGGAGTTGACCCTGACAATAGGAAAATTCGGCACAATCGGGTACAATCGGTCTTCCCTATGATTCACGACACCATCATCGCGCAGGCATCCGCACCGGGAAATGCGATCCGCGGCATACTGCGAATCAGCGGAAAACTTGCCGTCAGGATCGCGAAAACCATCATCGAAACGCCCGAATCGCTGACCGCTGAACATCGGGCGGTATGCGTCGATACCCGAATCTCCCTGCCCGTCGGCCATTTTACTTTGCCGCCCTTTCCCGCAAAACTGCTCGTTTGGAAAGAAGGACAAAGTTACACCGGCGATGAAACCGTCGAAATTCACACGTTCGGCACGCCCGTCTTGCTCGATGCCATCACGGCAGCACTCCTCGCATCATCCGGGAATGTGCGGTTGGCCAAGCCGGGCGAATTCACTTTACGGGCATTTTTGTCGGGTCGGCTCGACCTCGCCCAAGCCGAAGCCGTCCTCGGCGTGATTGATGCGGAAAGCAGTCTCGACCTGAAAACGGCCCTCCAGCAACTGGCTGGCAATGTTTCCACGCCGCTTTCCGCGGTCCGTTCCCGACTCTTGGACACTTTGACGCAACTCGAAGCATCGCTCGATTTTGCCGACGAGGACATTGACGAAATATCGGCAGGCCAATTACAAAAAACGCTTGCCGACGCCTCCGAACAAATCGAACAACTCCAGCGGAAAATCACGCAACGGGGAATTGACGGCGGGAAACCGAAAATCGTCCTGACCGGCTTGCACAATGCCGGAAAAAGTACGCTCTTCAACAAATTGCTCCGCCGGGAAGCGGCAATTGTTTCCGCGCAGGCCGGGACGACTCGGGACTACATCGAAGCGGAAACCGACTGGCAGGGTATTCCCGTCGTGTTGATTGATACCGCCGGAATCGGCAACGACGCCGTCGATCTGCTCGACGAAGCCGCCCAAAGGAAAACGCTGGAAATCATCAAACAGGCCGATGTCGTGATCCATTGCTATGAGACGATGTGCCGTGAGGAGATGTGTCCCGAAAACCCGGCCGCGTCGGCACGCACTGTCTTTTTCCAAACGAAGCGGCCTGCCGAATCGTTGGATGATTTGTTCCGGGAAGTTGGCAACCTGCTTTGCCGATCGTCGGAGTACGGCATGTTGCCTAATACGGCACTGCGATGCCGGGAGGCGTTGCAATCGGCAGGCGAGTCCTTATTTCGGGCGAGGGCGTTATGGGATCCGGCATTGATTGCGCTGGAATTGCGCAATGCCGTCAACCAGTTGGGCTTGATTGATGGAACCATCCACACGGAGGACATTTTGGAAAACATATTCAGCCGATTTTGCATCGGGAAATAGGGGGAATCCTGAAAATTGTCATTGCCCCATCGTCATTCCGGCGAAAGCCGGAACCCAGAAGAACCGCCATCGCACGCAATGCCTGGATTCCGGCTTTCGCCGGAATGACGACCTCCGAACAAGTATGGGGAATCTCGCAAAATTTCACTTGCAAAAAGCACTATCATACGTTATACTGTCAATACTCCCGCTTTACGTTTGACGACTGCCATGAAATACGCTCTCCGCTTTGTCGTGTTCGCTGGTATTGCAACGGCTCTGTGCTTGGTTGCCGGTTGCGGGGAAAGCGACCAGGAAAAAGGTTCCGGCGGAGGATACAACGTTCTCAGGGGAAATGCCCCCAGATTGGAACGGGACGGCTACGGGTATCGCGTTACGCAGGAAATCTCGGAGGGATTCAAGCCGAGCGTTGAAAAAACGACCAACGGTTTCGTATCTTTCGGGATCGTTGCCGTCTTCGCAGTCATACCGTTTGCCGCATTTTTCATTTGGCAGGCCTGGAAGCGACAACAGGACGAAAAAGAACGGAATGATCCCAACGGGCTGCTTCGGGAACTCATACGTGTCCATAAACTTTCGGACCAGGAAAAGCATCTGATCAAGAGATTATCCGACAGGAGTGCGCTTTCGTCGCCGCTCGAGTTGTTTGTCGAGCCCAAATTCCTTTTGGATGCGTTGAAAAATGATTCATGGGCATCGGCTCATCCGTCGGTTCGCCGATTGCTTTCCAAGTTGTTTGACATTCACACGGCGGACCAATCCGCCGCAGGCGAGGAGACGGTCCTCATCTCGAAAAGTTCCCTGCCGTAAGGCAATCAACCTCATCGCGGGATTCGCCGCGTAACGGGCGGAGTGCCAGGAACGCGGGGGGCACGCTTTCGCAAAAGCACTTCATACATCACTCGGGATTGGCCTTCCCGAGCATCAAGAGCATCCCAACCGAGATGGTATGTTTGAGCGTCAAGCCGGGCCTGCCGGGCATTGGTTGCCGGCACCACAACGACCTTGAAATCGCCTTCGCGGGAAAGATTGCGGGGAACGTAGGTCAGGGGAATTTGTACAATTTGGGCATTTTGGTCATTTTGATTATTTCCCCAGTCGGCACCCTGTGGCCGTTGCAACTGCGCGGAACCAATGGAACAAAACGCAAAAACGAAAAGACAAACGCAGAGAAACCGTAACATATTGCTGCACATTAGAGGTGGATGTAGTATAGCACATTTTTGGCCGATAGCAAGAAAAGAGCGAAAAATGCCGGGCCGATTGCAAACGTCAAAATAGGTAGGTTGCCGACCGCCGGGCGGCAACTGCGGCTCGCCGCATTTTGAATCCTCCGGTCGGCTGCGCCGACGCACCCGCCCGGCGGTCGGGTGCCTACCTTTGTGCACCCGCCCGGCGGTCGGGTGCCTACCTTTGTGCACCCGCCTACCTTTGGCGTCCCGCCCGGCGGGACAGTTGGCTAACGCTCGTGTGCATTGAATCGATTCATTGCCGTTTCGATGCCCGAATGCACCCAACACATTGCCGCATCTGCCGATTGCTTGATCGTGATCTGCAAATCAGTCTGCTCCTTCTCCGTGAAATTCATCAATACATAATCCGACGCATCCATCTGGCCAGGCGGACCGCCAATGCCAACCCGCAACCGCGGAACCTGCTGCGTGCCAAGCACCTGTATTATATCCGCCAAACCCTTCTGCCCGCCGCTACCCCCTTCGCCGCGAAGACGCAACCGCGTAAACGGCAAGTTCAAATCATCGCAAATGACCAAAACATCGCTTGCCGGGATTTTGTAGAACCGCACCGCTTCGCCGACGCTCAATCCGCTCCGGTTCATATAAGTCGTCGGAGCCAGCAAAAGAATCGACTCGCCTGCCGAGTCGCGGATTGTAACGAATTCGCCGTGAAACTTGTTTTGCGGCTTGCTTGCCGAGAATTGCCTTGCAAGTTCGGCCAGCACCATGTACCCGACGTTGTGCCGGGTCATTCGATACTTCGCACCGGGATTGCCGAGGCCTGCGATGAGTTTCATTCTTCTTCGGCTTTTTTGCGTCCGATGATTTCGGGTTCGGCATCACCTTCGGCGGCATCTTCATCGGAAACTTCGACGGGTGCGATACAACTTACGACAACGCCCGTCGGGTCGGTGAGTGCTTTCGCGCCCGGCGGCAACTCGAGATCGCTGACGTGATATGTTTGATTGAACTCCAGCCGATTGATGTTGACGGAGAGTTTTTCGGGAACGGCGGCGGCTTCGCATTCGAGTTCGATCGCGTGCAGCGTTTGTTTGACGACTCCGCCGTCTTTTGTGCCGGGCGCTTCGCCGCGGAGTTCGATGGCGACCGTCACGTTGATTTTTTCATCCGCACTGACTCGGGCAAAGTCGACGTGCAGGATTTCGGTTCCCCAGGTATTCCATTGGACGTCTTTGATGAAGGCACTTTCCGAGACTCCGCCGGTGAGGGCGACGAATCGGTTCCCGTGTCTGACGGCCGCGTGCAGTTCGTTGGCCGAAAGGGTAAGGCCTTTGGATTCCTTTTTATGGCCATAGAGGATAGCCGGTATTTGTCCGCCTTGCCGCAGTCGCCGATTGGCTCGTTTGGTTCCTCGGTCGCGTAACTGTACAGTCAATTTATGAATATCCGCCATATTTTTTAAGATATTGCCCTATGGAGTACGTCGGATAATTATGTCCGATTTTTCGCGAAATGCAATGCCCCCTGGGGGGTGCAACAATCAACCCATCCCCTTACGGCCGATGATGCAATTCCTGCTAAACTCTTGAAAAATTACATACACATCCCACTATGGAACAAATCCTCATCAACGCAGCGGGAACACTCGCCTTCGGCGGCGGCGGTATCGCCATCGTCGCTTACATCTATTGGAAACAATCGGAAAGCCTACTCCAAAATCAAAAAGAGCAAATCGCACGGATTGCCGAATCCTTCGAAAAAGCTCTCGATCGCAGGGATAAAGATTTCGCTATGCTCTACGAAGCCGTTCGCCGCGGCTGATTCGCAATAGAAACCGTCATTCCGGCGAAAGCCGGAACCCAGAGGAACCGGCATCGCACGCAATGTCTGGTTCTCGGCTTTCGCCGGGATGACGAGGAAAGCCGAAATGACGAGGAAAGCCGGGATGACGAGGAGAGCCGAAATGACGATTCGCCGGAATGGCGAAGTTAACGCTATAATAAACCGATACCCAGCCGCCCAAATGCAATGAATATCACGTATCCCATCACGAAACTGTTACTTTGGCTCCTGATTCTCTTCCTCTTGCTGGCCCTCATCGCCGCCGGTATCGCCATACTCGCCCAGCCCGCTCCCATTTTCCGAATGCTCTTCGACCGAGTCGAAACGCAAACCGGGATCAGCATCACATTCGACCGCGTCTACATCTTATACGACCTCCAAAAGGAACCCGCCGATGCTCTCCGACGCGGCAGGCTGACTTTCAAGGGACTCGCCCTCAAACGCCAAAACCATCCCGTCATCAATTTCGACCTCACCGCCGAAACCGTACGGTTTTCGTTTTTGCCGTATCGCTATCGCCATACGACCGTATCGGGCTTGCGCGGAACGATTGAAAAAACCGGCTCCCGACGCGATGCCGAATTGAGCGGTGCCGAATCGATTCTGGAAAGCGATTGGATGGATACGTTCCGATTATCGCGATTTGAAGATATTGAGGTCGAGTGCATTGACCGAACGCTTGCCGAACCATTTCACACGACGGTGCGGCTCGAATTCGGCTGGATTTCGACCATCGGCAACAATACCACATCGCTGCTTGCTCCGTATGTTATGGAAATCCACGGGCAAATTGATTCCGCGCCATTTTTCATTGCTCATAATTATCCGAAAGAACAGGTCAACATTCTGCAAAATGCCCGAATCGGAAGAATCCCCATCGCGTTGTTTGCTCCCTACGCACCGATCCTGGATGACATTTTCGCTGCCGGCACGATGAACATCGACGCCAATGACCTTTCCGATGCGTCGCAGAAAAAACTCCGTCTTACAATCACCTTGCAGCCCGATTGCCGAATCAAACCGGCTGACGCACTGCTTTCACCGACCATTCAGACGGCACTGCAAGACTTGGATGACTCCGTATTGCCCGATTTGCTCGTATTGCAGGAACGCGTTGCGCGGTTGCGGCGGAATACGGAGTCGATTCGTGCCGATCTTGATAGGGTTTCGGGCATCATTGAAGCGTTACGGGTTCTTGCACCGCGGGATGTTCGTCAGCAGTATGACCGTTTTCGGGTTCAGTATGACCGAGCCGTCGCGGATTACGATGAGTGGAACGGGCGGGTGGAAACGCTAGTTTTGGAACTTGACCGCATCAAGATTCGGGTCATAGAGGACACATTTGAGCGATTTATTGAGTCGGGCAATCCGATAGTGATAGAGTTACAAGAGTTGGATGGCGATTGGGTATTTGATGCGAATGAGGCGGTCATTCGTTTGTTGGAGGACAATTATCGCATAATGGTATTGGAATTGCAAGAGCACATTCGTGAGGTTCGCCGTGCGGTGGAGCGCTTGCTGAGCGGAATGGGTAACGAGAATCGAAGCGGTGTGGTATAGGGGAGTTGCTGGGGAATTGTCCTTCCGGCAAGCCGGAAGGACAGGAGAGCAAACATTTTAACATTGACTGGCATGATTTTAGTCAAGGCAGCCGTGGTTCTTGTGCCGGATGTGCAACGAACCATGCCGTCAATGCAATGCTACTGACACATCTCGCTGATGGATATAAACTCCGATACAAGCGTTTCAATCCATTTCATACTTGGGATCTCGGCAAACGAGATGCGGGCATTCGCGGCGAAGGTGCATCACTGTCGTCGATGCTAACGAGTGCCAATAGACGCGGCATGTTTGATATAGAAAAGGTTGGCACATATGAACAATCACTTCGCAATCCACCAAAATATACCAACGAACTCCTTGCCGATGCAGAAAAATGTCAAGTTGGAGCATGCTATCTTGGACATTTTCGAGGCCGGGATCTTGCTCGTGTTGTGTTTGATTGTGTTGCCGCAGGGTTTCCCATAACATTTGGAAACAGTGTTGCAGTCCCGCGACAAATAAACTATGTTGGCAACATCAAGACAGCCATCAATCGCGGCAACTGGATGCATGCAACGGCAAGAGTTGCCTATCGAAAAGAAGTAGATGGCACCGAATACATTGCACACCAAGGTTCCTGGGGAAAATTTTGGGAAGTAGGCAGACATGAAAAAGAACCAGCATCGGTCATCTGGGAAAGTTTTGATACATTTGTCCAGCAGTGTAGTGGTCGATATGCCGATGCGTTTGCAGTCTGTATGGTCGAGGGAGAGTTTTTGGAATCGAGCGGGTTTAATTTGACGCCGATCAAGATTACAAGAAGGGAGGTGATGTAGCAATGACAGAGATTTTAACACCCAAGATAATTATACCACTTGCCATTATTATAGGTTCCGTTTCCATGGTGGCAATTACGCTCATCATTGTGTTGCGGGATAAAATATCAGGCGTCCATGTATCGCGAACCGGTGTCGAAATCCGAACGAATGATATGCCTGTTTGGAGTAAAGTAGTAGACAAGATTGAACGAATCGATTCCAACACGGCAAAGTCCATACGCAAAGCAACGGCAGGGCTAATGATACTTGATACGGAGAAACACGAAGTATGTACCGAGACAATGCTTGTGTGTCGTGAAGCCAATCAGCCATTGATTTATGCCGCGTATGAGAATCACCATACACGTGAATTGAAGTCGGATGCGAATGTTTACATTGCAGATAAGACTCATGATATTTCGGCAGCCGTGCGGATATGGCGAAAGCATTTTCCCGAATTGACGGCAGAAAAAGCCCATGCCTTTGCCTGTCTTTGGATCAAAAAGATACTGCTACCGAACCTGCGGAGGGCATGTGTCGAAAAAGTAGCCTACTACACGGCACAAATCAATCGAAGCGACATTAGTAAGACAGTAAAAGAAATACTGATAGGATGCCGGACGAAAAATGAGACTTACATTGGCTTGATTGATGAACTTGCCGAACGGCCGGACATTGATGAAAAGATTGCTGCATTTTATACGGAACAAAGTAAATGAAAGTGAAGAGGCTGTTAATAGGTTACGAACATCATGACTTGGAGGTATTTGAATATGCGAGATAAAACAGATTTTTTGCTCTACTTAGATGCAGATGCGTTCTTCTACTGTCACGAACTTGCGATTGAAGATGAACTACTGCCACTGATCGAAGATAAGCAAATCATGATGAGTGCGGACTATGCCTGCGAAGGTCTTAGGCATCAACCCGATAAGCCGAATGCAGGAATTGCATTGATTCGAAACTCTCACAAGGCTGCCGACATGCTCCGTGTTTGGGATGAGGCAAGCGAACGCCCTGGACTCGAAAGACTTCGATTCAACAACTTTCATGACCAAGATGCTTGTTATCAAACTATTTGGCAAGAGTATGCCGATGATGTCAAACTACTGAAAGACTACTATCTCATGAACGGATTTTGCGGAATTTTTATTCGGCACCTCATGGGACAAACAGATGAAGAACGGCTCAAAGTCCAAACAAAGTTTTTGGAAGACCGCAAAGGTATTGTTCCTGTTTCATAATTATTTTTCGCAACATCAACCCATTTTTCAAGGAGAACTATCATCATGCTATCCAACATATTTGAACGCGTTTATGTCATCAATCTATCCCGCAGACAGGAACGATTGGAGGCATTTTATCAAAAAGTTCCAGTAGACTGGCCATTCAAACAACCCGAACAATATACTGCTATTGATGGCGGACTGGTCTCTCCGCCCGATTGGTGGGATGGCGGTGGCGGTGCATGGGGATGCTATAAAGCACACTTGCGCATTTTGGAAGATTGCTTGAATAACGAAATCTATTCGGTACTCATCCTCGAAGATGATGCGGTGTTCGTTGACGGCTTTACCGAAAAGGTTCAAGAGTTTTGGAAACATCTGCCAGTAGATTGGGAGATGGTCTATCTCGGTGGACAACATATTCAAGAAAACATAGGACTACCACGAAAAGTAAATGAATGGGTCTATCACCCTTTCAATGTTAATAGATGTCACTGCTATGGATTTCGTGGTCGAAGAATGATCGAAAAAGCATACAAGCATCTCAATAATTTTTCCGATTGGAAAGTGCTACATCATGTGGATCATTACCTCGGCGAATTACATAAGAAAATGGAAACGGGACTCTATGTTCCCAAAGAATGGCTTGTGGCTCAATCGGAAGGTAAAAGCGACATCTGTGGTGCAGACCTACAGTTGAGACTTTTTCCTAGTTCCGAAGAAACATTGGCACCAACGATAGATCGCCCCTGCATCGCAGTAATGGGAAACTATTTTAGCGGCATCAATACACTTGCCGGCGCAATGAAAGAACTTGGATTATTCTTTGGCATGGACTTGGGATCGGCAAATGATACTAAACTACCACACTTTTTTGAAGATGTGTATTTAGGCGAAATCTGTCGGAATACTTATTCAGAACCTTGGCTCGAAGAAAAAAGATCGCAGAGCGATCGTATCAATCACTTGCGACGCTGGGCAGGAGTTCAGTGTAAGAATATGCCAATAGAAACGCCGTTGGTTTGTGGTAAACATCCAATGCTTTCACTTATGGGCCCTGAAATCATTGAAGCATGGAAAGAACCAAAGTTTATTTGTGTTGAACGTAGTAGTGAAGAGTGCTATGAGTCCATGAAAAAAGTCCCTTGGTGCTGGCATCCAAGTGCTGCTAAGTATGCCTTTCGTCGCCTGGCAGATGCCCGCGAAGAATTTTTTGAAAAGTATCAACCGCATCTACTTCGCATTCAATACGATGCTGTGAAGTCTGAACCGGAAAGAATACTACTGGAATTGTGTAATTTTTTACAACATGTTCCATCGCCGCAACAGTTGCAAAATGCATTGTTACTCATTAAAGAAACAAATGATGATTTATGTTTTTTGCATACAATCGCCGAGCAACCTATGCAAAAAGGTTGTGCTCCTGCAAAAGCAGGCTTTGTAAACCCATCTCGCGAAAAAACAAAGAAGAAAAGGAACAAGCGTTGATTCGTGCTTGCATTTCCCGAAAAATCGCGGATGGTTATTAAACGAATCAAAAACAAAAAATGTTTTCATACAGATGGTCTTTATGAAAACAAAGATCGCGAAAACGGTTTTCGCGGTCTACTTTATTAACCGATTCCAATTTTGGAATCTAACACTTTTTATAGGAGATTTATTATGTCCAGTTCTTATTTTTGCAGTAGTGGATCCACGTCGCATTGCTCATGCTATCATTCATCGATCGGTTCATTGATAAGTCCTGCTGTCCCATCAATTGCCTCCTCTTGGAGTAGCTGGTCAAGCAGTCGTCCTGAAGTTAATCTTTATTTCGACGTGTCTAGATTAGGTGGTTCTATCTCAGAGGATGAAAAACATGTTCCGAGGGAAAACCGAGTGGCTCTTGATATAAGAAAAGAAAGTGATGATTTATCTCGCCCTCTTATGGTTTTATATGTTCTTGGCGGAACAGCCACCCATGGTGATGAGTATAATATTATTCCCCCCCAACTAGAATGGGAATCTCTAGGTTTTGCACATATTCCATCTGATTATGCAGGAAGGATCCACCATTTCATGACAGAGAAGCCTGGTGATGAATGGGAATCACCTAAGACAATCAAAGCTACTATTATCCCAATGCCATGGTACTCTATCGGTTCACACGGAACGGACACTGTTCACCTCGTAGATAATAGGGTTATAGTAACAAAAGCGGTATTCAAATTTAATCTAGGTATGACCACTAACAGAGATGCATATAATCTTGGCGAACTCGACGCAGATGCAATAAGCACACGGATAACTATCAATTGGATACGAGGACTCGTCCTTACTGCTGCTACTGAGATGGCAGTGCAAATAATTTCAAATGCTTTGCTAAGTGTTCTGTCTCGCATCACAGCCGTTCCATCTGGGTGGGTAATTGATTTACTCGATGTAGTTCAGTCTGTAGATGCAACAAATTGTGAATTGACCATTACATATACTTTTAAAGGTCAGTCACATACACATAAAATTACAGGTGCTAACAAGAATTATTCTTTTAATAATGCTACTTGGTTAAGGGATTTTGTGACCAATCCAGGACTACTTGAAAATGCTATCAAGGACGTCGGAAAGGCAATGAGCCAAGAACTATATGATAATGCAAATTCATACTTAAACAACAAGTATAAAAACCATGTGGTAGAATGGAAACTACCTGAAGAATAATAGGAACCCGTATCGTCATTCCTGCCGACCACAGGAATGACGAAGACGCATTGTCAAACGCCCTCTAAAGGTTATTCATATAACCTAATGGTAGGAATACCATTAGGGTTGATGCTTGTTTTCCTGCAAAGCAATGTCTCATAAATGAGATTACCATCTATATTGAATAATTGAAACATATGATGGATATCTTCCTCTCGTTCGACAATAAAAACTCCACTTTGCCAAAGTCGTTCAAGAAATGACAAAGACATTCTTTCGGGGATTCCCTGTAATTGGTAAAGTTCGTCGCCGAATGAATTAATAAGATAAACCCCCATATCATCCCTTTTTTGCACAAGTGCCATTCCATCGCGAAAATGCGAGGCATCGATATATTGGGCAGGAATGATATTGTTGCCTAACGTATTCACAAAACCATAAAAATCATGTCCTTGACTAATGAGGTTTCCTTCACCCGGCACAACTCGTGATAAGCCTGATGAGTTATCTGAAATGACTTTGTATGTTGGACTCAAAATATTCCCTGAACGATCTATGAGATACACTTTTATCGGCTGCTCGTCTTGGAATTTGACTACCGCAACACCATTTTTATAAAGCCCTACTGAGAGCCGCTCACCATGACGCAATAGCAATTGCTTGTTATTTCGATCTACGAGATAAGTGTAGCGGTTCGGGTAGTTTCCCATACCGATATTAACAATACCTTCCGAAATGCCTATAATACCCTCGCGTTTTTCGTCGGAGGCAAGAATCCTTTTACCTGTTACCAAATCAAGAACGTTTACTGTCAAGTCAGATATTGTCAAATTAGAATTTTCGATCTCACTGTTCCAAATAGAGATGGGTAATAGATTATCCCCGTTGCCAGCGATATGCGCAGAGGCAAATCCTTGCCCAATGAATTTATTCGTCAAGATATTGTAGGCGTACTGATTATTGACATCTTTGGTTCTGTCACTTTCCAAAATTACTACTCCTTGTCCTACATCTGCAATCAAATTATAACCCTTTGGTATTTCTATCGTGGTGGTTTTTCCACTGGAAACGATTCGATAGCATTTACCGTCTTTTAATACATAAGCATAGCGAAGGCTTTTATCAAAAGGATGAACATATCCATCGTAAACCGTCTCTCCAACGATATTGCCTTCAATGTCAATCAGTTTCCATTGATTGCCAATGGGAACAGGATAAAGGTAACCAACATAAAAAGAGGATAATCGAAATGCTGTTTGCTTTTCTACAGTTTTTTCTTTCGCACGTTCATCTATTATGTCTACGTTTTGGGCAAAACAAAGTGGTGAAGTCTCAAAACCAAACAGGCAAACACATAGGGCGGGAAGCAAAAAGTATTTTTTCATGGCTAGTTGGTTGTTGCGGCCATTCGAGGTGTTGAAAACAAGGTAGCCAGAGTATACTCTTTCTCGCCCGCGTTTTCAATCCCCCTGTGAATGCAAAAAACACTAGCACGGTCCATATTTTACCAGCACAGCAAACACAACACGATGCGAATCACAGAGTACGTCTATGATTGGCGCGGTCGGCTCATCGAAACATTTGACGAAGAAGATGCAAATGGACAGTTCATGTCGACAAAATTTACCTACGACAATCTTAACCGCACCGTGAAAACGGAACAATTTGTCAA
>WRKP01000032.1 GCA_009778035.1 Planctomycetaceae bacterium | reverse complement strand
TCATGCTGAAGCCCGAAACCCGTCTTAAACGTCTTCCAATTCCCGCCGAGGTCAAACTTGTAATTCGACGGAGCGTGAGCATAAAAGCCGGATTCGTAATACGCACCGCCAACCCGAATGAACGCATCTTCCGGCACCGAACCGCGACGCGGGGCTCCCCAGCCGGTACTGGCCGACACGAACTTCGCCCAAGTCAAATCGACCTGATTAACATTGTCCGGTTGCGTCAGCAGGTCAATTTCCACATTCACTCCCCTCAAAATATCGCTCAAATGCTTCGCCCTGCGCTGGATTGCACTGTTCGGATACTTCGCCGTCAAGTCGGCCAGGATACTGTCCAGACGATTTCGATCATTCGACAAAAAGGCCGCACTCATATCTTCAATCGGCAGGGCCGTATCGAACGGCGACAGGTCGGGCCCGTCTGCCGTAACGTCATATTCAAAGACGGATCGGCTTTTTTGACCGCCATCGTGAACGGCAACCAAACGGAGTTGATAAGCCGTTTCTCTCAAATCGCCGATGGTGATGCTGAACCGTCCGCCGCTGCTCGGCTTCGTCGTCCAAGCCTTGGCGTCGTAGTCGGCGGGAATGTTCATATCATCATTAAAAGCGATGATTCCGACAACCGGCGGCGTCGCGATGAACCGGCCGGTGAGCGTCATTTTGCCGTCGCTGTACGTTGCGGCCAGTTCGTCGAGCCGCCAGGCGGCCCGATCCCTGCTGCCGGGCAGATTTCCGGCAAATGCCCGTACCGTCGAAAGTTGCAGTGCGGACGCTGCCGATAAAAAAGTTCCCAAACCTTGGCCGCGTAATTCGTTGCCGTAAGAATGGTTGCCGCTCCCCATCAGGGAAATGCCTAACGTTGCTCTTTGTTCGTCCGTTTCGCGGTCGTGCGGCAGGCCGAAGGCGTGGCCGAGTTCGTGGGCGACTCCGCCGATGTAATGGGTATTGAATTGCCCGATGGAGACGGGCCGATGATAATATCCGCCGGGTTCTGTCGATGCAAGATTAGCGGCATCGAGCAGGGGATCGTCATAGACCCAGGCGGCCCCGGAAAGTGCGTTTCCGCCGCCGACGTAGGGGCCGAGTTCCGTTGCGATGCCGTTTTCCCAGCGGAGTAAATGTTGGAAAATGATGATATGTTCCTGGCTAATGTCGATGCCGTATTGCTCCTGCATAGCGGTGCGGACTTCTTCGCGGACGATTCTCGAATCCCCGCGTCCGTATTCGGATTGATTTTTTTGTCCGATAACGGTATAGATTTGGAGTTTTTCGGGTTCTTTCCATTCGAGTTCGAACGTTTTGGGGCCGAATCCCTGCGTTTGCATCCCGTCGCGGAAAAAATCTTGGACGTGTTTCATGACGCGTCCGAGTCGTTCTTCGGTATTTTCGAAGGGTTGGCAGTCGGCGGGAATGAAGCGGACGACTTTGAGGGGCGGAACTTCCCGTGCTTGGAGCATTCCGATGCCGAGGATGAGGAGCGAGAGGATTGTGAGGTGGAGCGTTTTCATGGAATTGACGGAGTTCGAGTGCGACGCGTTCATTGTACACGCTTCGCGGGACGAAAGCAAGGAAATCGGGCACGGCGTGTGTCGGCTCTGCGAACCCGTTCCACAAACCCGTTCATTTTAGACAAAATTTTGCTAGAATGAGCCCTGTTCTTACTTCCCGAGGCACTTTGCATGAAACATCTCGTTCTCATCATCGCCGTTAGTCTTGCTTTCGTTGGATCCGCATCCGCTCAATTCATCACCTACGGCGAATACGGAGCCGTCGGCGACGGCGTTGCCGATGATTTCGATGCCATCATCAATGCCCACCAGGCCGCGAATCTTGCCAATTTGCCCGTACAAGCCGATGCCGGGGCGACCTATTACATCGGCAATACCGACAAAACCGCAGTCATTCAAACCAGTACCGATTGGAGCGGAGCAAAATTCATGATCGACGACTCGAACGTCCCAATAGAAAATACCCATATTTTCCATATTGCCTCGAAACTTCCCGCCAAACAGATCACGGCAATCGCGGCACTCAAAAAGGGGCAAGACAAAATCGACCTTACTTTGCCCCAGGATTCCTTCGTCGAAGTGAATGACAATCGAACCCGGCGGTACATCCGATACGGGCCGAATCAAAACCGCGGGTCCGCACAGACCGATGTGTTCATCGTCGATAAACTCGGCAACGTTGATCCAACAACGCCGATCATTTGGGATTTTGACCATATCAGTTCGATGACGGCCTATCCCATCGACCCGGATACGCTGACCATTACCGGGGGACATTTTACAACGATTGCCAATCAAGCCGAGTCGCGGTATACCTATTACAGTCGGGGAATTTCAATCACGCGTTCCAATGTCGTCATCGACGGCATTCACCATGCAATTACCGGCGAACTCGACCACGGCGCACCGTACCGAGGGTTTATTTTGGTGTCGAATTGTACCAATGTTTTGGTGCAAAACAGTACATTCACGGGACACAAAACCTACGTAACGATTGGGAATGCGGGAACGTCCGTTTCGATGGGATCGTATGACTTGTCCGTGCATAAGGCGAATAATGTGACGTTCAAAAATTGCACGCAAACGAATTGCATCCATGACAGAGCCTATTGGGGGATTTTCGCGTCGAATCATTCAAAAAACCTGACGTTTGATACGGTCGAGTTTTCGCGATTCGACGCTCATATGGGCGTAACGAATGCGACGATCAAGAATTCGGTATTAGGGCATCAGGGCATTAACCTGATTGGTCGGGGCGTGTTTTTGCTTGCCAACACGAAGGTTCATTCGGGCAACTTGATCAATTTGCGGAGTGATTACGGCAGCACTTGGGACGGCGAATTCATCATTCGCGATAGTGAATTTCTTCCGGATAACGGTCAGCGAGCGGATGCGATTTTGATTGGCGGGAGTTATACTGGGCAGCACGATTTTGGATATATTTGTTCTTTACCGCGGAGGATTATGATAGATGGATTGATCATAGATGACAGGAATCATGGGGACAATTATCAGGGCCCGAAAATTTTTGCATCGTTTAATAGGGCGAACACGAGTGCGGAGTATGTCGAGCGGTATCCTTACGTGATGACGGAGGAGGTCATTCTTCGCAATCTTGTGATCAAGAGTGGCAAGCCGATTGCGGTCAGTGCGAATCCGTTTATGTTTCGCAATGTTCGCGTTGTTGAGGAGGAAACCGGCGACATTCGAGGTGTTGCCGAGAGGTTTGCTGATATTAGCCTTATTGTTGTTATGGTGTTTTTGGTTCTTCTTACATTTACTACTCCTATATTAGTCCATAGATTTGTCATTTTAGGAGAAAGGGAATCTACTGTCAATATTGTTGATAGCGGTATTAAAATCAGAGGCATATGTGGAGTGAAGATTGATTTTGCAGAGATAGCAGACATTTCCCTGATAGAAGATAAAATAGACAGCATTGGGCACATTTGGAAAATATGGGGGTATGCCGCTGGATTTACACAGAAGGGATATTTTCGCTCAAAAAAGTACGGGACTGTTTTGCTTTTTACGAGAGAAAAATCCTCGCCGACAATACATATCCAACGTGAGGGCAAGGCAGATGTCTTTTTGAATTTTAGCGACAACGAAGAAACAAGGACACTTTATGTCGATATGAAAAAAGTGTTTGGAAGATAGATATGCCCGCCATAGATTTTCGTGAATAGATTTATTATTTACGTTTTTGTTCTTGCTATCTTGGCAGGTGCTAGAAGGCCGTTCAAAACCTTGTTTTTTCTTTCACGATCAGATATTGTATACTATCCTTTCAAAAGGGACAGAATGAGCGAGTCGTTTGAGCCGGGAATCGCCGGCATTTGCCGGCGTTTCCCCTTATTTTAACCATTCGGCAGCGCACGAGACAAAATTGAAAACGAGTTCCCGCATAGCATACATCACCCCTCTACAGCAACTCCAGCGACGCTCGCACGGCCTCCTGTATGAACGGATCGTCCAAATTGCTCGTTGCCGAACGCAATATCGGTAACGGCAAAATTCCTCCCAAAGGACCTTCCAATGGACGAGCCGATGCCGTCCGCCTCGCCTCATCACTCACCGTAACATGCGGCGTTACACCCACGCCACTATACGGCCAGCCCAACGGCGAATAAAACTTCTCCGTCGTCAACTTTATTCCCGATCGTACACTCCACGACGCTCCCGTCTGGACCGGAATTATCTGCTGAATCGTTCCCTTTCCATAACTACGCCGACCTATGATCGTTCCACGATTATGATCCCTAATCGCACCAGCAACAATCTCCGCCGCACTCGCACTCTCCTCATCAATCAACACAATCAACGGCACCCGCCACGTTTCGCCCCGGGCCATACAAGGCGAATCCAACGTTCTATCCCGACCCTGCGTGCGGACAATCGCGCCCTGCTCGATAAACATACTCGCAACCTCAACACCTATATGGAACAATCCACCGGGATTCTGACGCATATCGAGAACCAAACACTTCATTCCCTGGCGGTCAAGATTGGTCAATGCCCTGGTCAATTCCAAACGCGTTTTGGAATGAAATCTCGTCAATTTAATATATCCAAGTTGTTCGTTAAGCATCCGCACATCTTCCACGCTGGGAACATCAATCTGCCGACGCGTTACGGAAATCTCGCGTTGCGGTTGTCCCATCTCCGATGGAAGAACGGTCAAACGCACCACAGAGCCTTCCGCACCTTGCAATAAATTGGCTGCATTTTCGGTATCCCGACCGCGTGTCGATGTTCCATCGACGGCAACGATTCGGTCGCCGCCTTTCAAGCCGGAAGATTCAGCCGGACTGCCCGGAACAACGCGAACGATCAACAACGATGTCCGGTCTGACCGCAACTCGACGCCAATCCCGACAAGGTTGCCGTAAATCACCGACGACTCATCATTATATTGATTCGGCGTGAGATAGCCCGTATTCGGGTCGAGCGAACTGATCACTCCGCACGTAAATTCCATGAGCACAACAGAGGGGTTGAGCCCGAGTTGTTTTTGTGCCGCATCGGCAATATGGAGTATCCCGTTTTTCATGTCTTCCCTATCGCGAATTTTCCAACCGTTGACAGTTGTTTGGACTGCCGCCAGGTACGAATTGACTCGCTCGGACGTGATATTTAGGTTGACTGCCGTGCGGAAACTCGGGTCAGCAAGGGCGATGCTGAAACTTTGTATCCCGTGTCGAAACATCGATTCCCATAACGGCATATCGACATATCGGTCTTGAATATGCGTAACGACTTCTTCAAAGAAGTTCAGCGTTTCCACCACGCTCATCGAGCGGAGCAGGTTGATGTAACTGACATCGTGGAATCGCCGACCGACGTCGCAATGGAATCGGGCGATTCGGTAGCGTTCCATCAGGGTATTATCATTCCGAAAGTTGCGTAGAGCGGCTTCGTAATGAGCGAGCACTTCGGTCCAGCGTGCTTCGGCTTCGAGGACTTGCCCATCGCGAATGATTTGGTCGAAGTCGTCTTGGGCCTGCTGGGGCAGTGCGGCGGATTGTTCGTTGGGTGTATTTGTAGGGACGGCAAATCGGGCGGGTTCTTGTCCGATTCCGAGTGTTGTTAGTAAAATAAGAAGAGCGGCGCATAAGCAGAGTGTTTGAGCACATTGCTTTTGATTAGCGTCGAAGAAAACAATTTTGTATAATTTTTTGTATGCGGCGTTACTCATAGGATCGTAATCCGCACGGTCCGCCTGTCTGGGGGGGACTGAGACAGGACGAACCGTGCTTTCTTTGGGGGAAAGGTCAGGTTTCAAACATTAAGGATTGAACATCCGCATCCCTGCCTTTGGTGTGGCTCCGCATGGGGGCCGACCTCGCATCCATCGCACCATCTCAACGTGGGGACAGTATATCCCACAAACTTGAAAAAGCAAATGCAAAGGATAAAAAAACAGGAAATCGTCGAAGTTCTGTTGATAGTACGTTCCGAATATCCGGTTAGCGGAAAGAATTCTGAAAAAATTGGGGAAAAACATCGCGAACGGCGTTGGCAGCCGTCAAAACCGTCATTTTTGCACTTCTAGAACCGGAGGGGAACGATAGCGGCACAGGGCATAGCGATAATAACGATGTAACACTTGCCAACGTCGGGAAAATGGGCTACAATTCCCTGCGTTCCTTGTTTTATTTTGGAGCAAAATACCTTCGACCATGCAGACAATCAGTATCAATATATCGGATGCTCTCGGCGATTTCGTTCATCGGCAGTCTGCAGAGCATGGAATCGACGAATACTTTGAAAAAATCCTTCGTGATAAGCAACGGGAAGAAGCACGCGACAGACTTGAAGCCGAACTGATAAAAGGTATCGAGAGCGGCTTCGGCGAACCGATTACTCCTCACAGCCGGCGGGTCCGGCATCATAGTTCAAATGCAATATAGTTGGCTTTGAGAAGCCCCGCTAAATGGGACTCAATGGACTCCTCTGCCATGATACTGAAAATCACATCGTAATTTGATCCGAATTCTGCGGCAAAAAGATTTATTGGGAACCACCCACGCATCAACCTCTTTGAACACGTAATCTTAAAATTATTTCCCGTCAATACAACATCAAAAGAAGCAGATGTTGGTCCATTAGGAACGAGAACCCGAAATGTATATTGCGGGTCAACATCGTTGCAATAATTCATCACATCTGATAAAACATCTGGAATGATTGTCGTCAATGATATGTAACGTTCCCAACCTAATGGCGCGATTAACTTGCTTTTAAGAAACCCAGTCCAAGATACCACTTGACCGGCTCCGGTTGCTTGTGCTCTAATGACCTTCATGATGGCTATCTCCTGCGAGCAAAAATGCAAATCCCTCCCGATTGTACTCTGCACGGAACGTCCCGTCAAGCCGAAGTGAAAGGACGCTTTTCCGGCAACAATATCAAAAAGCCGGGGACATAACGCCGCCCCCGGCTCTTTGCTCTTTGTGTTAGAATCAAGCACTATGCCGACCATTCGCTCCCTTTCCCAAAGCATGATCAACAAAATCGCTGCCGGCGAAGTCATCGAACGGCCGGCCAGCGTCGTGAAAGAACTCGTCGAAAACTCCATCGACGCTGGTTCCTCACGCATCGACATCGAACTCGAAAATGGCGGTTGCAACCTCATCCGCATCGTCGATAACGGACATGGGATCGCATCCGAACAACTCGAACTCGCTCTCTCTCCACACGCCACCAGCAAACTGATACACGAAAACGACCTTTTCCACATCCTCTCCTTCGGCTTTCGCGGGGAAGCACTCGCATCCATTGCCGAAATCAGCCAACTCTCCCTCAAAAGCCGAATCGTCGAACATCACGAAGGCGCAATGCTCCAAAGCAACGGCGGCGAACGCTCCGACTGCACATCCTGCGGTATGCCCGTCGGCACACAAATAGAAGTCCGAAATCTCTTTTTCAACACCCCGGTGCGTCGCCGGTATATGAAATCCATCACCACCGAATTCGGACACGTCGCAGAAACTTTTACCCGACTCGCCCTGCCGCAGCCGAACATTCATTTCACGCTCAAACACAATGGCCGAATCGTTCACGAACTTCCGCCGACCGAAGAACCTATCGCACGCATTCGGCAACTTTTCGGCGAAGACATGATCCGCACGATGATTGCCGTTGAAACGCCGACGGGTGCCGCCGTCCGTGTGTCGGGGCATGTTTCGCATCCCAGTCAGCATCGGGCAAACAATCGGATGCAATACTTTTTTCTCAATCGGCGGTACATTCGGGACAGGGCATTACAGCATGCGTTGAACGAAGCGTATCGCGGGCTTTTGGTTTCGGGCCGGTTCCCGCTCGCATTTTTGCAAATTGAACTTCCGCCGGATATGTTCGATGTGAATGTGCATCCGACCAAAATGGAGGTTCGTTTTGTGGATTCAAACCGCATTTACTCCGGTTTTTTGGGAGCGATCCGGGAAAAGTTTTTGCGGTCGGACTTGCGGAGTCGGGTGCATCCGTCGGCGGAAAGAAATCAGGAGTCAGGCGTCAAGAGTCAAGAGCCAGAAGTCAAGAGTCAGGAGTCCGCACCGCCTTGGGAAGTTGCCGAGGAACCGCAGCAGACGCTTGATCCGGCTGCGGCACAGAAGAAGCGGCAAATGGTGGAAGATTGGCTTTCGCAGATAAAAACCGGAGCCCCGGCAGTCCCGCCGCGACGCGATGAGTATTCGCAACTGTCAATACACCAGTTGCCGAAACGGGAAAAAGGCGGCAGCAAAACGGAGCCGCAATCTTTAGATTGCATCCACAGAGCCCCTGGCGTAAACCAGGCTGCAAACCAGGGAGTAAGCCAGGATGATGACACATCCCTGGCTCACGCCACGGGCTCCGCAGACGACGCATCCCTGGTTCACGCCACGGTGAACGACGAATCTCCGTCGCATGCCATAGGCCCTGTAAATGACACCCACGTCGTGCAAATGCTCGACCGCTATCTCGTGATGGAAACGGCCGACGGCATTGCTCTTATCGACCAACACGCGATGCATGAACGCATTTTGTACGAACAATTAAAGGAGCGGATGCAGTCCGGCCAGTTGGATGCGCAGCGGTTGTTGGTGCCGGTCCCCGTGGACCTGTCGCCGCACGAATTTTCCTGCGTGCAGGAGAATGCCGAGTTTTTCAAGACATTGGGCTTGCAGGTGGAGTCTTTTGGCGGGAACACAGTGCTGGTATCGGCCTTTCCGGCGATATTATCGAAGACGTTGCCGGAGGAAATTTTGTTAGCGATGTTGGAACCGTTTTTATTATGGGGCAAAAAATTGACGCAAGAGGAATTATTGGACAAATTGCTTCACAGTATGTCGTGCAAAGCGGCAGTCAAAGCGGGCGAGCGATTGAGTACGGAGTCGATGCAGCACTTGATACACCTTGCGGAATTGGAAATCAATGTCCATCATTGTCCGCATGGCCGTCCGTCAACGGTATTGCTCACGCGGGAGGAAATTGATAAGATGTTCGAGCGGAATTAGGGAAGAATACTGATGATTTTCGCACTGGCAACCGCGTGATTGCACTCCGCAATGATTACAATATAATCAATTCCATGGACTTCTTTCAGCACCAAGACAAGGCGAAAAACCGAACGTTCCTGCTCATTGTCTTCTACATCCTCGGACTCCTCGGACTGACCGCCGTGATGGTTGCCGCGATCCTGGCCCTTTTCGCCTTCGTCGGTACGGAACCAGAACCCGATTTGATACTCCTCTGCATCGGCGGTGTACTTGCACTCGTTATCGGCGGAAGCCTTTTCAAGACCGCTGCCCTTTCCGCCGGCGGAGGGTGTGCCGTCGCGGAAGCCCTCGGCGGCCGGCAAATCTGCTCCTCAACAACCAATCCCGGCGAACGGCAACTCTATAACATCGTCGAAGAAATGTCCCTTGCCGCTGGCGTGCCGATTCCCGCACTCTATATCATGGACAACGAAAAAAGCATCAACGCCTTCGCCGCCGGGTTCTCCCCCAACGCTGCCGTCATCGGAGTCAACCGCGGAACCATCGACCTGCTCACCCGCGATGAATTGCAAGGCGTTATCGCTCACGAATACGCCCATATCCTCAACGGCGATATGCGGATGAATATGCGGCTCATCGGAATCCTCTTCGGATTGCAACTCCTCGCCATCGTCGGATATTTTGTGTTGCGGTCAGTGCGTTTTCTTGCCGTTGGCCGCCAAAATAAAGGCTCGGCGGCCATTATTATGGCAATGCTGGCCGGCGGCACGATATTGATGATCGTCGGCTACATCGGCGTCTTTTTCAGTGCAATCATCCGAGCCGCTATTTCCCGACAACGCGAATACTTGGCCGATGCCTCTGCCGTTCAATTTACGCGAAATCCCGACGGGATTGCCGGTGCGCTCAAAAAAATCGGCAGTCCCAACATCGGAAGCAATATCGCCAATGCACACGCTGCCGAAACGAGTCATCTTTTCTTCGGCGATGTTTGCGGCCTGTTTTCGCTTGGCGGCCTCCTGGCGACGCATCCCGACCTCACCACACGGATTCGGCGGATTGACCCGAATTTCGACGGTCGATTCCCAAAATTATCCGAAATCAAGCCGGTGAAACACAATGTGATTAAAACCAATGTGATCAAGAGCAAAACGTCGCATTTTAAGAATTTGCAGCCGACGACAGGCTCGCCGACCATTGGGTCAAAGCAGTCGGTCATCGAAAACATCGGCGGACTCGATATGGCCAATGTGCTGACGGCGGGCGTTCTGCTCGGTGCCCTTCCGAAGCCGATTACGGAGTCGGCAAGCAATCCGTTGACGGCCCAGGCCGTATTTTTTGCGATGTTGCTTGACCAAGAGGATGCGATTCGCAATCGGCAACTCAATCAAATCCAGTCGATTGGTTCCGCGTTTTTGCGGAGTGAAACATTGCGTTTGTATCCGCAGGTTCGAGCGATGCCGGAGCACGAAAAAGTCCCGTTGGCGCAGCACATATCGGCATCGTTGCGTGAAATGACGAAGGCTCAATACCGGCAATTTTCGAGAATTTTGGACTTGCTGATCGAGGCCGACCAAACGATGGATTTGTTTGAGTACACGATTAAAGCGGTATTGCATCGGGATTTGGACATTCATTTTGGTCAGGCGAAACAGTTTCGCGTACGGCATACGGCATTGTCCTCGGTTCGCCGTCCGGCGGCGGCGGTGTTGTCTTATTTGGCATATTCAGGCCATACGGATCCTCAAGACGCCCAAAAGGCGTTTGCGGCGGCGAGTGAAGAATTGGGATTGTCGGAGCCAATGTTGCGACTGAGCGAGACCACGACTCGGCAATTTGATCAATCATTGCGAACGCTTTCGGAGACATGTCCGGCATTGAAGAAGCGGATATTTGCGGCATTTATGACGTGTGTATGGCATGACGGCAAGATTACGCCGAAGGAGGCGGGATTGATTCGTGCGATTGCCGCGATGCTGGCGGTGCCGATTCCGATGCTGGCGTGATGCCGACGGCCTAGAGCAGGCCTTCCCGTGCTTCCTCAACCAGTTCTTCGGCCCAGCGATGATGCTGATACAATTCAATAATTCCGCGGCGGATTTCCTCGGCACGGTGCGAGTCCGTCGCGTCCAAATTGATTGCTTCATCCAACCGCCGACGCAGTACCTGCTCTTGTTCGGCATTGATTTCCTCGATGTCCTGCTCCAATCTCGCCAATCGACGACGCGCTAACTCAACACATATCTCCACCGGACTCGATGTCATACGCTGCGACTCCGACTCCGCCGTCTGAAAGACCGCGATGAATGCCCGCAACTTCTCTATCTTCAAATTTGGATCATAAGGCGATGTTGCCAATATCTCAACATACGCACGCTCCACCGGACTTAATGACCGTAATGCCGAACGACGCTCCAAACGACGCTCATGCTCCAATAATTCCAACTCCTCCTTATAAGACTGCATCTGCGGAGCAAAAAAATGGTTGGGATACGACGACAAAAAGCGATCAATGTCCTTCTGTGCAGAACGCAACTGTGCAAGGGAATGTCCCTCCGCTGATTCGCTTTCCCGAATCTTCGCCGTAATTCGGGCATACAGCACTTCGGGCGGCGGCGTCTGCACAATGTAATAGACGGTCAAGCCGACGATGAGAAGCAGCACCGAAGCCAACAGAACCGGCAACGAAAAAACCGGCCGAGAACGCTCTTCGGCTTCAAAAGGGTCCAAATCCGTGTTCACGATGGCCGTAAAACGCGTCGATGGTTTCGCATTGAGCGGAACTTCCGCGGGGTCGATTTCATCGTCTAATTCCTCCTCATCCTGCGGGCTTGTTTTTGGCGGTTGCTGCTGCAATACCGTGCTGTCGAGATGGTTCGCATTGTCGGCATACTGCGTTTTTTCGGTCGTCGGCAAAATCTGCCCGTGCTGGATGACGGATTGCGACGTGACCGTGTCGGAGAGGAGGTTGATTTTTTCCGGGTCGTCGGCGTTCACAGAGCCGCAATCATAGGATGTCGGCTCCGTTTGTATCGCATCGCCGCCCGGCAACACCCTGATACTTGCCGGATCGCCGTGCAAAGCGTGTATCAGCGATTGCAGCCGTCTCGCAACGAGCGACGCATTGCGTGGTCTATCGCCGGGCAGGGCCTGCAATAAGTCGATGACAATGTGTTCCAACTCTTCGGGCGCGTCCGGCCGGGCCAAACGAAACGAATCGGGCGAGTTGTTCTTGTGCTTGCGGAGCAATTCCGGCAACGATTTGGCCGAGTACGGCGGCCTGCCGGTTAGGAGGGCATACAGAACGCAGCCCAGTGCATACAGGTCGGTGCTCGAACTGACCGGATTGGCCAGGGCTTGTTCCGGCGACATATATTCCAAAGTCCCGACGATGGAATACGTTCCGGTAAGTTGTTGGGAGCCGAAAAATCGGGCGATGCCGAAGTCGGCCAACTTAACATGTCCGTCGCGGTCTAGCAGAATGTTTGCGGGTTTGATGTCCCGATGTACGACGCCGCGGTCGTGTGCGTGCCGTAGGGCTTGGCAGATTTCGAGGCCGATTTTAGCGGCTTCAAACCATTGAAAGGTGCGGTGATTGCGGAGTTCTTGTTGCAAACTGACGCCGTCGACGACTTCCATAGCGTAGTAGAGTCGGCCTTGTTCTTCGCCGAATCCGGTCAATCGCACGATGTTTGGATGGTGCAGTCGTTTAAGGGTTTCGATTTCGTATTCAAATCGCAAGCGTCCTTCTTCATTATGGTCTTGGGAGTCGGTAAGGACTTTAACGGCGACGGGCGAGCCATCGGCTTCGCAAATTCCTTCATAGACTTTTCCCATACCTCCGCGTCCGAGCATTCGGCCGAGAGTGAAGGGGCCTAATTTTTCGGGTTCCATGGCTTTGGCGGTGCGAGGGTAACGGGAGTGTCTCCATTATACAGCGAACGGACCGAAAAAAGATGGCGAGAGCGCAATCGCGACCGCACACGAGCCGGGGGCTACCCCCCTCCCCGGGCAAGCATTTCACTCAAGTACACGCCGTTTAACCACGCCTTTTCCGCATAAGCCGGAATGACTCCCTGCAAATGCTTGCGTATCCCATCCCCCTCCCGAAGCAAATTTTCAATCCGCTCGGCCAACCGTTGACCCTTCAGTTGGGAAAAATGAGCAACCCAATTCTCATGCCCGAATATGTCCTGATTGATGCCCCGCGATTTCACGCTGTAACCAATCGAAAACGTCGGTACATGCGTCGAAAGAGCCGCTATCGTCGCATGCGTCCGATTTCCCGCAAAAGCCCGAAGCCGTGAAATCACCCCCTTAATCTGCATACTCGTATGTTCCCTCGCATCGTAAAGGAAAACGCGCTCGCGGATCGGCAACTCAAGCGATTCCCATAATCCTTTCATAAAGGCGAAATCATCGTTTATCGGGTCAAAATTCGGCAACTGCATCACATGCGGAATGAGAACAATCGGCATGTCAATACGGCGGGCAACGTTCGCCAGCATTTCAACGGCGGCATGCGACCAGGCTTCCTTCGACTGGCCGCTATAACGAATCATCAGCGGAGCAAGATTCAGGCCGAGAGCACCGTCATTCAATGCCTTATCGAGCGGAGCGGGCAGTTCCGGCTGCTCCGCGGGCAATAAAAACGCGGGATCAGAGACCATACGGACATTGTGTTCGATGCCGAGTTCTGCAAGATAAGCCTGCGTGAGCGGTTCGCGGGCGGTAATCAGGTCCACTTGCTTGAGAATATCGGCAAAACGCTTTTCCCAGGCCGGTTTTTGCCGGAATGGCCCGATGGAGGCTCCCCAAATGACCGAAGGAACGCCCAATTTGACGGCTTTGGCAAATGGGGAGAAAAAAAGCAGCGTTGCCAACATCCCGTAATCGAAAGACAAATTATCGCCGCCCATCGCCAGCAGGCATCGGCATTTGGGGATGTCTTTGTGGATGTTCATTGGGGGAAAGAGGCCGAGCATGGCCGAGCCGACTAATTTGGCACCCCAAAGATAGAGCAGGGGGTGTTTTCGGTCTTTAATTTCGTAGCGAACGCCGGCGGATTTTGGGTCGGGCAGGATTTGATGGAATTGCGGATCATCGTTGCAGAAGAGATTGGCGTGCAGTCGCGGCGTGTTGGGAAGATGTTTGTCGAGCATCATCAGGGTCGTGTGCCGCAGTGCTTGGCAACCTCGATTTTGGTCTAAATTGTTGCCGTGCAGGATGATGGGAGCGGATGATTCGGTAATGGCAGCCTGGGTCATGATGGATTCATTATACATCATTTCCCTGCCTCTTGCATACCGGTTTTCGCGATTCTTGCGTAATGCGCCCAAACTCCCCATTATCACAAAATTGTATATTATGCAATCCCCCCTTGCTTTGATTCGGAATTATCGTTACAATACGGACAATCGACGTCAAAATAGGTGCGCATGGTGGCGAGCCTGACGCGTTTCTCTGTGCACCTACGGGCAGGATTGCCCATAACTCAACCCAAGAAAGAATTATGTTCAACGCATTCGATTTCATCAATAAAATATTCTCCAACACTCAACAATCCAACGCCAAACGCAATCGCAAAAAAGGCCGGCAGGCCCGTATCGAGGAACTCGAAGGACGCGAAATGCTCGACGGAGCGCTCGGCTCCATTTTTGCGGGCGCCTACATGCCCGACAATAACGATGATGACATCATCGTCGTTGCCCCGCCGGATTTCTCGAATCTGCCCAAAATTACCGTATCCGGCACCATCACCGCCGACTCGCAATCCGCTGGACCCCAAGCCGCCGGGGAAACGGCAAATCCCTGGAATCTCTCCATCACGGCTGGCGAAATTGATGATGAAAACGGCGAAATCGAACTCACCTGGAATGGACTTAATAAAGAATTAGGCACTCACGAATACGAAATACGAATCTCATACGACGGCTTTACAACTTTTACATCTCTACCACCAGAAACGGCAGTGGAAGACGGCAGCACCAACAAATGGTCCGCGATCGTTACCATCGACCTCGTGGATGACGAAGACCCGGATTTGGGTTTTAGCACGGATTATACCATTCGCGTTGTCGCCACCTCCGACGCGAAAATTACGGAAGAAAATGCGGAACTCAATGTAAATTATGAAGTCGCCGTCTCGCAGCAAGCGACAGGGAATGTCATTTTGACCATCACGACGGCAACGGGGCAGGCGGCAACCGCCTTCGACGGCGAAGACCATTTCGCGGTCATCAAAGTTGATGGTAAAACGCGGAACGTCCTAATCGTGCCGTACGACTCGGAGGAGCCGGACACGGATTCCAATGCCGTATTCGTCAAAGGCGAAGGCGTAGACACGGGCGTCTGGACAATCACCATTTTGGTCGAAGGCGAAAATCTCAAAGCCACCGACGTCGAGTACATCGGGATGCAGAAACACACCGCCGTAGAGGGTGCCGATGAAGCGGAATCGCTCGTATTCGAAAATACGCTCATCGTCCAGTTGCCGGCTAGCGTGGAGGAGAACGATCTTCCAAACACGGGAGCGACAATCCTCTATACGGTTACCGAAGATGGTGAAACCGAAACTAAAAAAGTTGCCCTTGTCATCGACACGAATGCCTTTTGGAACTCGGACGATGAACATTGGACACTCCAAATTGATCTCGGCGACGCGACGGCCATCCCGGCGGGAGCGGTCGTCGCATTTGTCGGGATCGAAATTGCGGAACCCGTTACAGGCATGCAGGTCGCCAATTTGGCCAATAAATTCGCGATTGCCGCCTCCGCTGCGGAAATGACCGTTACCTTTGACACCGAAGAAGCGGACTTTTTTGGCGACAATATGGAAGATGCCGGAAAATTCTTCCTGACGTACACGGTAGATGGCGGTGCGGATCAGGTCATCCTTCTGACCGCCGATGATCTGGCCGTTGATTATGACGATCCCACCTACACCTGGACGATTACCGTTACCATTCCCAACGACGGCTGGGCAGACGGCATCGGGGCGAGCGACATCGTCTTTATCGGCTTCGAAAAAGTGGAAGAAAAAGTCGAAATTGAAAGCGAAGTGGTGAGTACCATCGAAGGGAAACTCGTCGTTGAGATTTCGGCCACCGCTGCCAATGACAAAATTGGCGATCCCGATGACGGGAAGGCCATCGCGACGGACGAAAATGAACCGGCACACCAGATCGGCTTCACCGTGGGCGGCACGGAATACTGGTACAATATCGTCTCTGTAGACAGCGGGGATAAAGCAACTTCGCAGGGTGTTACCGCTGCATTTGATACCGACAAATGGGTTATCACCGTTGATAACATCAATATGGCCGAGGGGAAAATCGAATACCTCGGGATCCGGGAAATTGCACTGAATGATGATGCCACTGCCAGCGAAACCGAGCAAAACAACACCTTTACCGTAACCATTGCCATTGAAGAACTGGAGAACGATGCCCTGGAAAACGGGATGATTCTCCAGTACATGTTGGCCGATGAAGAGATCCGGGATGCGGTTCTCACCGTCGGGGACAAAGGCGATCCCGGCGTCAATGCCTGGAGCGAAACGGTCGACGGGGACACCACTTGGTATGTATCCCTTACAGTAGCGGGAACCGGCTTGGAAACCGCGGATTTCACCTACCTCGCGATTGTCAAAGCGACGGATAACGAAGAGATTGAGATTGCGGCAACGGATGGAATCGTCATTGATCCCGGGACAACTGATGCCCAAATCGTCCAATTCACGACCACCGGGGGCGCCGAAGAGGGCTTTAACACTGGCGACTTCCAAATCGGCTACACCGTGGATAACCAGACATATTGGGTAACGTTGGATAAAGAAGTTGGCTTTCCCAATGCCGTATGGAGCACTGACCACTGGGTGTTCACGCTCACCATTCCCGCGGCAATCATTGTGGAGCCGGAAGTTGCCGATATTGGCTTCGCCGGTGTTCGGAAAATTGAAATCGTAGAAGGCACGGATAACGTAACCGACGCGATGAGTCCCGATGTCGATGTGAATGACTTCGTGTACGACGGCTACAATACCCTGGTAACATTCACGCTTGATGCTGCCAATCTGAAAGGCGAAACGGACCTCGAAACCGGGGATATGCTGATTTTCCAAGTCGGCGAGGCGTACTACACCGTCGAGATTGGCATTAAGCCGGATAACATTATGGCCATGCCGAATGAGCCTGCCGTCGCGGAATGGACGGAGGGCGACACGGCAGGAGAAGGCGTCTGGACGATCACGCTGAACCTGGAACATGGCCAGTTGCTCGCGAATAATCAGGAACCCGTCGCACTGCAGGGTGATTTGGATGAATTCGCCGAGATCACGTTTGTCGGCATTATAAATAAGCCCGTGGCAGATGACATCCTTGATGAACTCGACGAAGATCCCGAAATCACGGTCGAAAAGGTGGAATTCACCTTTGCCGGAGCGGCGAATTTGTTGTATGATACCGACTTTAGCCAAGATGAATTGCGTTATCAGATAGGCTACACGGTGGACGGCGGCGACGACATCATTTGGGTTGATTTTACCGATCTGGAAGGCTGGAGCGGACTTAGCGGTTTGTTCACAAAAGATGACCCGTTGGCTGATGCAGACGATGCGCCGGGCACCTGGACATTCACGCTGAAGGCCGAAGATGTCGCGAACGGCAAGATCGAATTTGCCGGCGTGCGTGTCGTGGAAGATACCGAAGCGATTTTGGACAACGACATTGACTTAGAAAACGAAGTTACCGGCGAAGATCTCGGCACGATAATTACCGTTACGATTGAGGATCCGCTCGATTTCGAACCGAACAAGGATTACCGGCTGGCTTATACCGTCGATTCGGAGCCGGGCTATGCCGCGTTGGTTTTCGACGGAGATGGACAAAATGTCGTGAAAATTGGGGATGTGTATACCATCACGATTCTCCTTGAGGGCGAAGATCCCGAGGATATCGCCTTTGTCGGCATCGAGGAAGTCGAAATGCTGGCGGAAAATGCCGGGCCGGGCACACACGACGTTGTGCTTGAATTCGATCTGAAAGACGAAGATAGTGACCTCACCGGGACTTCTTTTAATACCGGCAATTTTGTCATCACTTACACCTTGGGCGGCGAGTTGGCTTGGGTGCCGTTGGTGGTCGCGACGGACGGTACGTTTGAAGACGGGAATGCGTTCTTTGCAAACGGTACATGGACAATCCGGTTGACCGGTGAGGACGTGGAAGGTTTGGATGCCGGATTCGAGTTTGAGGGCATTGCCGGTACTGTTCTCGACAATGCGGGAACTGAGGATGCGCCCGGCACTGCCGGATTCGGCACAGCGAAAGAGGAGATGGAACTCCAGCCCGAACTGGATACGCCGTTCGTCATTGAATGGCTCGCCGAGGATAACACCGGGACGTACGAGATCACTTTCACCATCCCGGGCGAACCGGACGATGAAGTTGTGACGTATACCATCGAAGGCCTCACCGTAAAAGACGGCGACGGCGATCCGGTTGAAGAAACAGACGTCAAAGCAGAGTTTGACGCCGGGAAGTATACGATCAGCATCAACAATTTGGAAGCCGCGATCGGGGAAGTGGATGACGAGGACAACACGTCCGGCTGGGCATTTCTCGTAACGGATTTGGCCGTTACGGAACTCGGCCGCGTAACGAATTCGAACGAAATCGCGGCGAACAGCGACACGCCGACGATTTCCGTTGTTGACGGGCCGATGATCAGCGGCGAAGAGGCGGAAATCACGATAGATTTCGCCATCGGGGCCTCCGAAACGGCCGAGGGGAACTGGTATATTTGGTACAAAGCCCCTGAAGGCGTGTGGACACAATACCCCGGCGTTGAGATCGCGGTCGAAGAGGGCGATGCCGAATTGCCGTCGGTCACGTTGATGCTCGAAGAGCCGCGGGGAACTCTTGTCATTGTCGCACAGGATGACGATGGTGAGCCGGACGCGGAATTGAGAAGCAATGAGTTGCAAATCCACTGGCGAATGACCGGACCGAATGTGAAAACGACGTTTGAGTATGAGGGCACGGACGGCGAACGCCTCGAGGTGGAGGTGGAAATTACGCATATGAACACAGACGACATTGCCGCCTATATCGTAACACTTTATCAGCATCAGAGGGTACAGGTTGAAGAAAACACATATGAATGGCGTTGGATCGCCGTCGAAACAAAGACCATCCTGGAGCCCGGAACGCTGGAAACTCCTTTATTCTCCGTGTCCGATCTTGGTCTTGAGCCTGGGAATTACCGGGCGGGCGTCGTTGCCGTGGTGTCGGCGACCGGTTTTGCTGCATACTGGGCGGATTCGGAAGAAAAACAGTCTTTGCCAGCCAACGTAACCGTAGCAGCACCGGAGGCGGAAATTACTGCCGTCGAGTTGACCGGCGAACCTGGAAATCGCGGTATTAAAGTTACATGGAACGGCGAAATAGATGGCAGCAATGGCGTAGTGGTATATCGAGTTGAGGTCTGGTTGGATGACAACTTTGTAACCGGTAGCTATTGGCCCTTCAACCCATCCGGCGAGTACACATGGCAAAGCGGCAACCTTCCGGCGAACGTGCCGACCGAAAGGTATACCGTTCATGTCATCGCGATCGGCAACGAAGGTGATTTTTACCGCAACAGCACGGCAACGGAAACGATCGTCGTGCCGGCGCCGCTTGCCGGCCCGATTGACATCGGAATTGGCTACGAAGATAGCGAGGGCGAAATCGTCGTTACTTGGAAGGTCAATCCGGCAGCAGTTGCGGGCAGTATCGAGCATTACACAGTGCAGTTGCATGAGTTCGTTAAGCCGGGCGAAGAGCTCGTTCCGGTAGGCACTGCGGAAATCGTCTCGAGCACTACTTTCTCGAAAACGTTCGATGCGGAAGAGTTAGGCTTATTTGGCCGGTATTACGCCGTCATTACAGCGGTTGCCGCTACGGAGTGGTTTGAGAATACGGCCGTGCAATCCGAGGAGTACGCACAAGTCGGCGAAGCGGTCAACTCGCCGACGGCCACGCTCGAGTGGATAGAAAAAAATGACACAACGGGTGAAGGCACTCTTGAGGTAACGCTTACCGCGCCGGAAGAGGGTGCAGAATTCATTGCCGGATATGTGGTGCAACTCTACCGTAACGGGGAAATGGTTGCCGAAGAGACAGTAGTGCTTTGCGGGGAAGGTATCCTGTTCGGGACGGGAGAAGAAGGCGACCCGGTACTTGGCCGCGGTGAATACCATGTAGTCGTTTATGCTTTGGCCCAGGCAAGAACTGAAATGATGGAAGACCCGATGCTCGACTCCGAGGCGATCGAGTACGATGCTGGAACCATTTGGCAAGAGGTTGCCGCACCGGAGGTTACGGACACCGTAGCGAAGGTCGTGCAGACGGAAGATGGTGCCGAAACCGTAATCGAGGTTACATTTAAGGCTCCGAACGATGAAGATGGCATTCTGCGATACACATTGCAGTTGCACGACGGGACGGATTTGGTTGGCGATCCGGTAGAGGTTGAACTGGAAGGCCTCTCGACGTACACGATCCAGGTTCCCTACGATGCGACGGGCTCTTACCGGGTTATCGTAACGGCCGTGCCCGATGGGGATGACCATTGGACGGAGGCCTATGATGAAACCCCGATGGTGCTTGCGCAGCCGACCGGGACGATTGAAGTGAGCGGACCTGCGGGTGCGCAAATCGTAACCGTAACCGTAACGCCGCCGGAAAATACCGCCGGTATCGCGAATTACCAGGTGGAACTGTTCCGCGTCAATAATGCCGGCGACGATGTTTCCGTTGGCAGCAAGAATACCAACCTGGGCGGCATTGCCGTTTGGGATGATAATCTCGAGCGGGGTGTCTACTATGCCGTCATTACGGCGATTCCAGCCGCAAGCAGCACGACCCATATTGCCTCGGCACCGTTCAGGACGGAAAGTACTGAGGAAAATATCGCGGAGCCCGTCGCGGCACCGGCGAATGTGCAAGCCGAAGAGGACATCGAAAATGGAACCATTTTGGTAAAATGGGAGGCTCCAACGCCAACCACGGGAATTACCGGCTACCGCGTTGCTTTGCTCGAGGATGGAGTTGAAGTCGAGGCGTCGGGCGTCCTTGCAGGTACCGTTCGCGAATACGAATTCACGGATTTGGACTTGGCGGTGTACACGGTCGTGGTAACGGCCATCGGCAATGCGGCTATGTTCTATGCGGATACCGATGCGGAAGGCGTCGAAGTTGTGCTTGGGGAACGAGTCGCGAATCCGAGTGCGCAAATTGGGATTACAGGCAATTCTGGCCAGCAAACGATTGCTGTACAGGTTGCGCCGAATACGAATGCCGAAAACGTTGAAAAATACACTGTGGAACTGTACCTGAACGGCGTTTTGGTTGGCACGAAGACCGTAGCCAGCACCGGCGGGACGGTAACATGGGGCCCCGCGGATAATCTCGCACGCGGCCTCTACCACGCGGTCGTTTGGGCCGTCGCCGAAGGCGTGTATTTGAACTCGGAAGAAGTTACGGCAACGACGCCGGTCGGTGGAGAAACCGAAGTCGAAGTTACGCATCCCGTCGCAGCACCGGCGGATGTGCAAACTTTCCCGGATAGGGGGGAATGGGGAGAGATTCTCGTAACATGGAAAGCACCGGCGGATGCTGATGGTATCGCGGATTATAGAGTAACTTTGCACAAGGCAGACGGCACCACTACCGATTTCACCCACTGGTACTATGATGGAATTGAGTTTGGATTGTGGCTTTATGTTGACCCGGGCATCTACTCGGTCGTCGTTACGGCTGTGGGCGATGCGGATGACCACTGGACGAATCGGTCGGCGGCAGCAGTCCCGACGGTCTTGGCCATACCGGTAACGGGCCCGACGGATGTCCAAGCGGAACGTTTCGACGATAGCAGCATCCTCGTGGAATGGACGCCGCCGGCTTCGAACGCTCCCGGCTATGAACATATCACGGGCTACCGGGTCATTTTGACCCCCACCGTCGGAACTTCGCTCACCCCGATCACGCACGATGTACCCGGCGGTATTTCCGCTCGGTCTTTTGTGGCGGGGAATGTTCCCCAAGGCGAGTATATGGTAACGGTCATCGCACTCGCGGATGGTGAAAACAACGAGGCCGGAGTGCCGACGACGCATTCGGTGCCTGGATGGAATCAGAATGAACGGGCCTGGGTTGCCATCGCGGTACCGGTAGGACACACCCCCGTTATATCGAGTGTGATCGCCAACAACACGGACAAAATCATTACCGTCGAGTGGACGGGCCGATCCGTAGGTCCTCAGGCTGATAACGCAGGCATCGGAGAATACCGGGTTGAATTGTTCCTCGGCAACGAAAGAATACGAGTGGACTGGGTCGAACTCGGAACTGATGTCCTTTACGAGCATTCGTTTACGAATTTGCTCTTGTCGGGCACTTACCGAGCCGTTGTTACTGCGATTGGGCTTGATGACAGTTGGACCAATGTTTCGTCGCAGTCGGTGAATGCAAACGTCGCAATAACCGGAGGATCAATTCCGTCCGAACAAATCACCGCCCAGCCTGCTCCAACACTGCTTCTTGCGACCCCGAATAGCATTACTATTCAGTGGGCTGCAAATACGAATTCGGCCGTAACGGGCTACAGAATTGAGTACAAAGCAGCAGATGCCGAGAACTGGATCGTGGTGGCCAATGTCGATGAGGATGCCCGCACCTATACGCTGACGGGCCTGACACAAGAAACGGGATATGTCATCCGGGTGATTGCGACGGGTGATCCCGAGACGATTCGCGAATCGGACTCGAGCGAACTGGCCGTAACAACGCCGAAACCGACTGTAACCGGAGTGAAAGTGGCGGCGAATCCTGCCCAACCGGACACGCAGTTGCTGGTCGAATGGGTGCAAGTTCCCGGTGCGAACGGGTATGTCATCGAAGTTTCGACCTCACCCTTCTTCGTCAGCAATTCTACTCATACCGTGAACGTGCCCGGCGGAGGTTCCGGTCAGTTTGTCCTCGGTGCGGGTAACGGCAATGGTAGCGGCAATCCCGCATTATCGCCGAGTACGGAATACTTCGTGCGCGTAACAGCGGTCTTTGGAGAAGGTGCGGAATCCGAGCCTGGCCTTGGCTCCGCGAGAACCGAAACGGGACAGTTGCCTGCACCGGTCGTTACCGCGACGGTGGCTACGACTAATGCAAATAGAATCAATGTTACATGGCCCGCACCGCCCGCACCGGCGCCGAACATCACGGGTTACAGCATTACCTACCAACGGTATACGCCTGGAGAGACAATACAACTCCACGGTTCGCCTGAAACCTTTCATTTAGGCCCTGACGCGAGAACGTTCAACATTTCGGACACGGCTGGACACTACATCATCGTGGTCAGAGCCTTTGGGCCGAATGGTGCGGAATCCGGCCCGATTCCAACCCAATCTGACCTCCTGGCATTGCTTAATACCGAAGGAATTGCGACAAATGCAACCGACAATGTTGGCATCGCGGAAATCGCTACCACAGCCGCCGGCAATGCCGTGGCCGTGAAACCAAGAGCCGCGAATGGTAAAGCAGCACCCGGCAACGGCAGTGCTCCAATGAATCCTATCGGGCCGACGTTCGACAGCGTAACGCTGACCTGGGCAGGCAACGCCAATAATGCGAGTTACGAGATCAAGGCTGTACAAGCAAACAATTCTGTTGCGGCCAGTACGGCGTTTGGAGTTGCTCGAACGGCTCTTGAAAACCCGGCAAACCTGGTTTGGCACACGCAAAACGGTCAAATCGTGGGGGTTACCATCAGCGGTTTGCAAGCCGGACAGTCCTATCGCTTCGAGGTCGAAAGTCATAATGCCAGCGGTACGGTAGCCGCAGGCAAAGTGCCGACGGTCAATGCCAAGACACTCACGCCGCAGCAGGTTGCCGCGGTGAAACCTTCGTTGGTGAGACATTCCGCAACGAGCAATTCGGCGCAAATTCAATGGGCGGTTCCGAAATCGGGTGTTGACGGTTACGAAATTATGATTCTCGGGCGCGTGATTGGCGATAACGGCAAAGCGGTCAACAATGTTGTGCTCGCCAGGCTGGAAATCAGAGTCAATCATGACGGCACGCCGGTCATCCATAATGTTGTTTTGACAGAGGGTGATTCCTTGCGTATTTTCAACGCGAGAACCGATCGCTTTAACGATTCCGGTGTCGCAAAGAGAAACATCAACAATGCGTTGAATCCGCTTGCCGGAAATCTGGAATTCCTGCAGCAATCGTTCATCACGCAGTCCAACGGGTTCCTGCGGGTGACGTTGACCGGTTTGGAAGCGGGACAGCGTTATACGGGCCATGTGATCGCGACGAACGGCGGCACGCCTTTTGTGAGGAATCCGGGTGCGCCGAATGAAACATTGCAGTCCGCTCGGGTGAATATCTCGACGGCCGCATACCGTGCGCCGCAGTTGCAAGGCGGGGTAACGAGAGCCGCCGGTGGACTGAATGTTACCTTGCGAACGACTACGCAGCAGCCGATTGTGGGAATTAACACTTCCGCACCGACTGTGGCGAAAGGTCGAGAGCCGGTTCATGCGGTCAAATACGAGGTGATAGTGTATCAAGGCAATGTTTCGGCAGCGAATATCGCCGCGGAACAAAATGGTGTTGGGAATTTCCCACGGGCGATTTCTGAGCCGTTGACATTTGACTCACCGACGTTCACGATTTCTGACTTGAACACATCGGAGCGTTTCACGTTGGCGATTTATGCAATCACGGTGGATACCAGTACGGGCCAGGAGATTCGCTCTGCGTTACTGCGAGTGCGAGTTTAGTGATGGTGAGCGACACGAGCCGGGGGCGTGAGCGCAAGAGCAAGTTAGCGCAAGAGCCGGGGGCGTAAGCCCCCGGGTGTTTGGCCCCGGGTGTTTGCCCATTCTGAAAACGGAAAAGGCAAACTACGGTTTTACACATCCATCATTTCAACGGTCAAGTCGGGCAGCGTAACGATCGCAACGCTCGGTACCGCACGGATAAACGCGCCGGGATTGAGCAACACCGTTGAATTTCGGTGTTGGATTTCCGCAACGTGCGTATGCCCAAAGCACAACAAGTCCCAGTTGCCCGATTTCGACTCGTGCTCGAACCGTTCGCTATTATCTCCATGCATAAAAGCAATTCGTTTTCCCAACTTTTCGATGAAACCGAACAAGCCATGAAAATGATTGCCCGTCGCTTCAATCGCGATCCGCAGGACCTCTTTGTCCTTATCCATATTTCCGAGCACGAAATGCGTTTCCATTTTTTGCAAGGCTTTGATGATGGTTGCATCGCCGATGTCGCCGCAGTGTATAACCGTCTGCACAGCGTGCTCGCGAAAGAGTTTTATGGCACGTGCTGTTTCGTTCAAAGCACCGTGTGTGTCGCTGATGATTCCGAGTTTTAGCATCGCTTTATCAGGGATGGGAAACCGGTGATTATACCCAAAACGGGAACGAATTGGACGAAAGGTTTGTCGATTTCTTGCCTAAACTGTCATCCCTGCGCACGCCGGAATGCCATGAAAGCAAATAATTTACCATAACCTCCGGTGCCACAAACGTTTGTGGCTTATATTTCGCCGGAAGTTGCCCTCTCATTATACCTCAACCCATCTCTTTGTCAATTATCTTGCATCGTCTTTCCGTACAGGGACTTACGGCAAACCACAAGACTATGGAAAATGGGCAGATGTCCAGAGTTGTCCAGCGAATCGGAGGGCGACTTCTTGTTTGTATGAGAGGCTTCAAGTTAAAATTTGGAGGCAGAATCGCAAGGAAAGCCCGTATCACACAACTGTTTAAGTTCTCGGCTCGCCTGGAGCGTATCACAGTCGCTGTGTTGTCGGTAGAGTGAGTTATCAATCATTCCGGTATCGGGGGCTTCAATGCCAATAACTTCATACGCAGATCTTGCCAATTTTTTATTGAGTTGTACGCCAAAAAAAATAGTCCCACCGCCCAATCCGGGCTCGTTAGCAAAAGCACAGATGGTCTTATGTGAGGATTTTCCAAGCCTTGACTTCGCTTCAAGAGTAGAATGCTCATCCAGCGCATTGAGTTGTTCAAGGATTTCGATGAAGCGGGACATTATGACTCTTGAGAACTCCTGTGCTAATCGGGCACATTCTAGTCGAAGTGCCGTAAGAAATCAAGCAGGGGGGACATCTTACGGGCACAACTTTCACAGGGCAGACAGTAGTGATTCAAAAATCAGTCAAATCAAATATTTTCTGCCCTTGTTCAATAACTCGGCAATTTGGTTGAATGTTTGAGTATGGAATCCAGCGTTCAACTTCTTCAATAGGCACCGCTCTCTTGATGTATCGGCCAAGGCGAACACGGTATTCACACTTCAAATTACAATCATATGTAACATTGATTTCCAATGCCAGTATTTGAATAGGTATGTGTTCGCGTTTCGCATCCTCTTTCCATAATGATAATACTACCCTGATTTGTTCGTGTGTGGTTGACCCGCTACATTCCGTCCGCAACTGCCGCAACCATGCCCTTTCGTTTGAGCCACTGGTGTGTTAAAAGGCGTAACACGCCCGCCTTGCCTTGGCGAAGATGAACCAGTAGCCGTCTTTGGTGCATTTGTCGGATTATACACCGGCGATTTCGTGTAGGGCGAATACTGTTCCGGCAAAATTGATTTACGCTGCTCCGCCACCCGATATGAAGGGCACTTTTCGCTGCAATCTCGCAAGCAAACCGTGTCATGTCCCGCCTTGCATTTTATCGTTCGGCTATGCACACCGCCTTCGCATGGCGTTGATTGGATGTCCGCATTTATGCAAAGTTTCGGCATTGGTTACTTTCGGTACGTCAAACAAAATTTAACCATCTTCGTGTGTCACTGTCAAGACAAGAATAGGAAAGGGATGAGGTCTACTATTGAATCAACTTACGGACAGCACCTACAAAATCTTTAATATCCAAAAAGAAACTTGGATATGCTTTTTCCAATTTTTTAACGGAATCGGTTGAAACCAACACAACTTGCGGTTTATTACCTTTCTGCCCTACTTCCTTTTCCAAAAGCCTATACGTCAAATTTGCCGATTCTAACTGCGACCGAGTGTATGGAAGGATTTCAATGGATGGGGGATCGAGGTGTGTTCGAATAATCCAGTATGCAGCAGCATCAAGGTGTTGTTTTTTTCTTTTTATATAACTGGCAACCTGAATTGCATTCAATTGGTTCAAAATTCCATGTGTCTCTTCAAACTGACGTATTTTATCTATCAATGCCTTACGCGTAAACTGATGGAAATGCACGCTCGGTAATTCTTTTTCTTCGATAGCAAATAATGCACTAACCATTTGGAAAAATTTTAAACGTTGTTCGTCACCTTGACTCGATTTTAATGACTCTTGAAAAAAGAACCCCGCCGTCTCAACTGCGGCTGCCCAATGATGCTGTAAGCGTGTACGTAATTGAATTTCCACAAACAAACCATCGTAGTCTGGTTGCATATGTCGATAGACGAAAACAAGATGAATTCCTCGGTATCCTGACGGTTTTGGTTCAGCTATGAAATCATCAATCTTTTTCAATTCGTGCTTTGCCCGGGATTGTTTGTATCTCGCTTCTATTGTCCGAACATCTTGCACACTACGAACAATAGCTCGAAGCCCTCCGACATCCTGCATCGTTCCGAGCCGCATTGTTTTTTGGCGATTTTTTAACTTGTCAATGATAGTAGGTGTCCGCTTCAGACGTTGTGCGACAATTCCCGTCGAGTCAATATCTCCTACATACTTGCGTAGTGTTACTTTGAACGTGTTCATCGGATACAGATGTAATGCCCGCCAGTCGTTAAACATCGACAGTGCAGTTTCCAAATTTTCTGCACTGATAGTTTCATCGACAAGGATGTTACCAACTCGGTCAATAGAAGAACGGCTGTATCTTGGGGACATCATATTTGGAAACTACCCGCCTATTATGAGCGTCCCGAGCACAAATTGCGAACAAGAGAGGCTCGGCGGGTGCGTCGGATGTAGTATAACATTTTTTTCGGTGCTGTGCAAGCCCACCTTCGACCACAAAGTCACTTTCAACGGTTTATCCTCGATAAAAGAAGCGGTTTTGCCGATTATTCCGCCGTAGGAGACTCCCTCATAGTAATTTTTCACGCAAGGGTGCAAGTGCTATCTGTTCTTCTTCTATATGTTTTTCAACTGCTTCTGTCGCTATATGATTCATTTTCTTTTCGATTGATTCAATTTCGTTAAGAACAGTTGATACAAATTCTTTTAAACCGTCCAATTCATTTGTCAATGCCTGGCTGTTTTCTGTTTTAAGAGGCAACAAATTGCGAAATTTTATCGTCATTCCATGCCCTTTAGAATAGTAAAAAGAACGTAGACACAAGGCGGTAAAGGCAAACGGGACAAAAAGCATTGGTAAGACTATAAGAAACATAAAGAGGATAACAGAGAAATGGTATATGTTAAATCCCTGAAAAGAAAGAGTTGAAATTGTCTCTCAGTTCCAACACATAAAAACAAGGACATATCCCATTCGTTCGCCGTTCGCATCACTTTAGAAAACATCGCAAAACCAAACAGTTTCCTGTCAGCGAAAAAACCTAGCGCAAAATCACCTACTAAACTGTATTTTACTTTCGAAGACATGAACAAGTGCTTGTAATGCGACACAACGTTCTTTGGGATCACGTTAACTGTAATCTCGGTATTATCCGAAAACTGATCGTGCGGTCGCAGGATAACCGGAATCTTCGACAACAATTTTGTCGCAGGTTGCATATACATGTGCTGAACATCAGGAATCGAAGCAAAACAATACACCGTTTTCTTATTTACAGCACCAGCCATACCAATCAAGTAGTCGCTTGCCTCTGGGTAGAGTATGTCGCCATAAATACATGCCCGTTTCGTCTGCAATAGTTCAGCATAATAGGCACCTGCAAGTTTCGAGTCGAATATCTCGTAATTTGGACGCTCATACTCAAATGACTGCTCTACAAACTTGTATAATTTTTCATAACCAGCCTTGTATGTGGGAGCGTATAGTAATAGAGTTGCATCCTCCGGAGCATTTTGTAGATGCTCTTTGAAATCGCCAAAATGAAACGACGCAATCTTAAAGTTCAACGGATTACGCATAAACCACTCTAATAACTCTTCAAAATACTGCTGATTCTGCATGATGTAGTTATCCCACATCATGCATTGATAATCATTCTTTTTAGCAGAAAATTCTCCTATCTTGATTGAGAAGATGACTTGTATCAGCGATGTATAAGGAGTGTTTTGCCATCCTTGAAACACTGCCGCCAACTCGTCATTCACACACTGGATCGGAAAATCCTCTTTCATCAAAGCCGCGGCTATCAAACGAGAATAAAGCGAAACGTCGTTGCTGTATACGGAATGTCCGAGTCTCGATGCCATCTGATCGAACGTAAAATTCCCGGAACATCCGACATAGATATTACTCGGAGGTATAGCCGATAATATCTGCTGTGCCGCTGCACGAGAATTTTTATCAATCGCTCCTATGAAAACCATTTCACGCCTCCTCTATTTCTAGAATTTCGCATCCTGTTTGCTCTTTGTACCATTCCGCAAACATAGTTCGGTGGCACCAGTTTGCCGGATTACGCAAATCCTCGTAACATAATAGCACAATCGGCTTTCCGCAATACAAATCGGACAGCAACGCTTGAACGCTCTCAATGCCCAGATCGTCCAACTGTTGCCTATACAGTTTACTGTACTCGTCTTTGTCTTCTATTTTGACGACATTTGCTGGCGGAGCCAGTGCTTTCAAGTACACCGGACGGTACTTCAAAAAGCGAGCGTTTCCCCGGCTAATTCCAACGAACGTGTAGTCGCCAGAAATGATTGCCTTGTTGTAATATCTTCCTGTTAAAATCACCATGTCGTTAACTTTCATTGATTATAGAGTAATTTGTTGTAAGTGTGATTATTCGGGTTAATATGCAGGCTAGACCGCCCAGCCTGCTACTTTTGGGCTTCTTCCGCGCGGCGTTCGGCAAATGCTTTCCGGCGAACTGCCGCTCGCTCGCTCACCTGGTGAAGACGCTCACGCTGTTCTTCCCAAGTCATGCCATTGGTTTCCTCATAGATTTTCCTCTGCGTTTCCCTTTTCCATTTCAGAGAGTCAAATCCAGGAATTACCGGATATTTACTCCAATCAATTTTAGTCATAGGACACCTCCTCTGGGGTTCGGATTTCAATCTCGCGGTAGCCCAACAATTTGTTGATTGCGTTGTACCGATAAATCTTGTTCAGTTTAACGATGTGCTTGAAATTCCAACTGACAAGCACATCGGCTTCTACAAACGTTGCAAGAGCAACATGCCGACAATCATTCAGGCTTGATTCTCCAACGACGCCTTCAACGATGTAGCGTTCTGCCAAATTTTTGGCTTCCTCGGTTAGAAAAACTCGTTCGATATGCGATTCCGGTATATCATCAAGAAAATCCCTGATGTGTTGCGGCGCATCGCTCAATTCATCGTCAAGGTCGAGTAGGCAAGGGACAGCGTGATTGACGGTTTCGGCATAACTCTGTGTCCAGATTTCTCTTTCCGTGTCTCAATAGCCG
>WRKP01000031.1 GCA_009778035.1 Planctomycetaceae bacterium | reverse complement strand
CTGAATCCGTTGCTGGCGTTTGACTGGTTTCAAGCCAACCTTCCGTTGCAACAAATCCGTTTCGTCCATCAATGCCGAGAACCAGTTTATGAGGAAAGCAGTGACTCATCTCGCAAAACCAGTCAGGTTCCTTATGGGCCAGCGTTCCTATGACCAGACGATTCACGCCGGCATCGAGATAATGCTGAATGGTCTCCCGATTTCGAATGCCGCCACCGACTTCAATCGGGATAGTGATGCTTTGGGCAATTTTACAGATGACGGCAAGGTTGGTTGGTTTTTTATCTTTTGCACCATCGAGGTCAACAATATGCAGGAATTCGGCTCCTTGTTGTTCCCAATGTTTGGCCATATCGACAGGACTGTCGGCATAGATGGTTTCTTGATTATAATCGCCTTGTTGCAGGCGGACGCATTTGCCGTTGAGAATGTCGATTGCAGGCAGGATGAGCATACCGGACATTGTAAAAGTTTGTGGCGGGAATGTCAAGAGATGAGAATAGACGAGTCGAAAGAGTCACACAGAGGCATTATCCCTTTTGATTGCCCCGGCATTCCGGCATCGCGAAAATTTCATCCATTTTAGCAAACGGTCATTCGAGTTGCCGAAAACATCCAAGACCGGGGGGCAGATGCCCCACCGTTCTTATGCTTGATGTTCACGATGATGTTGATGCGTTCCGATATTAAGAATCGCAGGTGCTACAAGCTTTTCTGACGCACTTCCTTGTGCCTTTTTTTGTGCCCTTCTTGGCTCCTTTTTTCGTCCCTTTCTTGGTGCCTTTCTTGGCTCCCTTCTTTACTCCTTTCTTCGCAGCCTTTTTCATGGTTTTTTTCACTGCTTTTTTAGAGGTTTTCTTAGCGGCCTTCTTGGCGGCTTTCTTCGTTGCTTTTTTTACCATAGCAATTCTCCTGGTAATGAGGTGGTTAGAAACGAGTACGCAAAGGTACTTCATTTCGTAAGGGTGATGAGGCTCCGTTCACAGTGATCGGATACAACCTCGAATCGGTTCGCTCTCCCAGAAGGCACATAGAGAATACGACAAAGTTCATCTTGCAAAGAGAACAGTCTTGCGTTTTTCCAAAGAAAACCATAATTTCGTAAGAAGTTGGCAACTTCGATGATTCCTTTCAGTGTTTCCGAGGAGGTTAAACTTACCATCACACGGCTTGTCGATACGTTGTATGATTGATCAACAAGTCTCGGTGCATTATCGCATGATTTCAATGGATTGCAATACTCTAATGGATGCGATTGATGTCATATCTTGATGATGATCATTGCATCGATAAAAACATTGCAAATTCATTATGACATAGATTACACAATTTTCCAAAACATGCAAGGGGCGATGCAATAAAGTTGTTTCCAATTCATAGATTGTTCCAACCATACCTCATGGCGAAGTACCTCATCATTTTGGCTCTGAAACCGCTGCAAACAAGCATTGCGGGCATATCTAACGCTTATTGACACTCGGCATGTTACACTCCGCAGTGAAAACGGAATACGAAAATTAAAATTTTCGCAACGGTTCGCTGCCGTTAAAAAGAATTTTTCACCGCAAACAGCAACGGGAGCACAATGATGTTCATGCATGACGATCACGTTTTGTCTTTTGGGAAAACCGCACTGACTGCCGTAAGATGAAAACGCACCTTGGTATTGTTCGCTTCATCGACTTTCAAGACGATTTCATTTTGGTCCCGGTCAATGACATGCACCGTCCCGATGAGACCGCCGACGGTCATCACACGGTCATTTTTTTCGAGTGCCGCAAGCATTTCCCGCATTCGCGTTTCCTGCCTTTTTTGGGGAGCGACCATAAGGAACCACATCAATATAAGAAGGGCCGGAAACAAAATAATAAGCCACATTCCATCGCCGCCTTCCGCGAAAAGAACCATCGAATCGAGCATAGTCTATACCTCTGACAAACAACTGCCGGTATTGTACTCGAATCGCCACGTTGCCGCAAGAGCCGGGGGTGCCCCCCGCCGCTTGACTCCATGCCCCACTCGGCATACAATATCTACACTGTGTCGGCACTGTCCAACACTCAAACCCTCCTAATACCACCATGAACCGACGCCCATTCATTTTCAACCTGATGCTCAGCACCATCTTCTTGCCGATCATCATCACACTCGCCATCGTTTTGATCTGCGCTTTGCTCTACGCACCCGAAGATATTTTCCAACAACAAGGCACTACATTCGGCCTGTCAGACGTTTGGATTACTATTGCCCTCATCACCCTGCCCTTCGCCCTCTGGCTCTGGATACTCGCCAGCGGAAAATGGCGAAACCCCCTCCTGACCGCTGCCCTCGTCTATGGCGGTCTCTTCATCGCCGTAGTGTCCGGCTTCCTCAACGAGTACTCGCACACTCACCCTGAAAAACGCATGATACATCTGAGAGGTATCGAAGGAACCAGCGTCTACTGCAACGGCGTCTACCTCGGCCAACTGCCCCTCGAAATCCGCGTCGATGAACTCAAAGCCAAAGTTCCCGTTTGGAACTCACCGCCCGAACAACGCTGGCTCGACGATTCCAACCCCGAGCACATGCTCTATACCTGGTTCCCCTGGGATGACTTCCTCGAAGAGCGATTTCTCGCCTCTCAAGCACTCTTCCAGACACAAGACACAAACATCAACATTCGCAATTTTCTCCGGGTTATCAGGGCCCGACTGAACGCAATAAAAGCACACGATGCCGAATGTCAGTTTTGGTGGAGTTTCCAACTCGGCCAAAACCAAAAAGTAGTCCAACGAAGTACAACATCGTATTATCTCAATCGCTCATTCGACAAAAACACGTCATATTATTTTAGCAATGTAGGCATAATGTTTTCCCCCTCCAGCGGTTTTCATGCCCAGTTACTCGCCGATGTCTTGCCGGAATTGACACCGGAGCAAAAATTTGAGTGGGATCAGCACGTTCTCAAACATTGGCCGCTCATTTGGAAGCCGCTAGGAGATGCACTCCACTCGGCTGCGAGTCTGCATAACCGTACCAAGGATGGTTCGCTTGCCAAACTGTATGAAACCGCCTTACATTCGACCGCCCGATTGAAATATCGCTATTCCGAGCCGCTCTCCGAATCGGGAGCCCGATGGCTCCTGGCGAATTGGGTGCAAGAATCCAATAAAAACAATCTATTTACTTTTAACATTCCCTACAATGCGACTGGTGATTGGTCTTCCACGCCAATAGTTTCCTTTGATACTTCTCCCTTGATCCACTCGCATCTTGCGGAATCAATGCGAGGTGCCCTGACCGAACAATGGCGGAAAAATAAGTACCGATTTGAAAACGGTTGGGCTCCCTTGGCGTATTTCTCTCAGATTGATCAATCGCCGGACTATTTTGGCGATTTTGCCCGATATTCGGCAACGACGCACAATGCCCGAGTCGCCTTGCTGGAAAACCAATCTCCGCAAACGACGGCCCTGTTCCGAACGCTGCTTCATCGTCGGAGTATGGCCGAAATTCTCTATCGTCAAATCAATGTTTATCCCAGCCAAATTAGCGCATACGCCAATGTCAACAACCCTTTGGTCGAGCCGGTGATGCGTCGTCATATCGAGATGGCCCTTTCTGACCCTAACCACAACGAATGGAGCCGCCGCGAGGTGAATACCCCCGTCCTTCAGGCTGTTTTAATGCGTATCCATTGGGACAATACGGATAAGGATGAACTGGCCGCCTGGATAGCCTCGTTGCCGATGAATGCGTCATCGAAAAATCATGCATTGCGGACGCTGCGGATACACCGCGGAGAGGGATTAACTTTTGCAGACCGATTGCAACTGGTTGCCGGGTCGCGTGGTTTTGGTGTAGAAATCCAAACGGAATTGACGCTCGATGACCTGACGAATTGGTTTGCCGAACATCCTGACGGAAGTGTGATGCAATTTTTAGTCGCTATGGAAGAAGATATTTTCGTGAGCCATCCTGGGGGCGGTTCGGCATATTTTTCTATTCCTGGCATGTGGGGGGACAATATGGTCTCTTTTAGACATGATACTATGGATCCTACGCATATAGGATTGTTAGGATTGTCGGAGTTTTTTGTAACGGCATTGCTTCGTAGCGATACGGCGGAGGGCGATCCGCAGATTCGCGATCTTATTCGTCGGATTTGGAGAAGTGATCCGGCTTTGGTTGCTTCGGCGGTTCGCAGCGAAAATACGAACCTCACGCCTGTTGAGCTTTCGCAACGGATGCCTGGCAGCACCGCTGGTTCGAGTTATGTGCCGGAATATATTTTGGAATTGCTTCTTGAATTTGAAGATATAAGCGACATGGGCACCAATCTCGGGATACTGTCGCACGTATTGGCAATGAGTTCCTCGCCGACGGCGGGCAAGATATTGGAAAAATGGAACAAGATAGAATTTTCGGCGTTGGTCGATCGTCAAGTGGCGTCATGTTTGGAGATATGGCAGACACGTGAGGCAATGCGTTTTCGGAAGATGGAGATATTTGAGAATTTGCTTGTAGGCCGAATGGCGCCGGACGATTTGTTATTTGAGCAACCGCCCTGGATTTGGCAAGACGGCCAGTACGTGCCCGCGTCGCAGTAGTCAGGGGACGGGTCAGGGGGCGGGGAGCAGCCTCTGCGCCTACTCTACGGCCTGATAACCGTATTGACCGCCGAGGAATGCTGCGGATTGAGCGAAACCGGGACGGCAATTTTCGCTTCGACCGTCTCATATGTTACGACTTCCCGGCGATGAAGCCAAGGAAGCGTACTGCGGTGCGAATCCTCCTGGCAATAGGTCCGAACGACCCGGCCTGACCGGGGATCGACGACCTGAACGAGCGTTTCCGTCTTGTTGACAATGGGGCCGTATGTCCAATGATAATCCACTTTCGGCCTTTGCACCATAACGGTTTGCAGGACGACCGGGACGGCTCCCGGCGTGTGTGCCGGAACAACCTTGACCTCGGTTGCCGGTATCGTTTGCTGACCGTCAATACAAATCATCGCATCGGGCGGCTGCGTAGAAGGCAAAATATACACGACTTCCGCAAGCGTTTGTCCATTTGGTATGTCGTGATGCGGCATTTCGTGCGTCGCAGGCCGTCCGACGGAACCGACGGGGCCCGCCGGAATCGTGATCATAGGAATATGTGTTTGGGGAACGTTGACCGTTTGGGTATTGTGTGTGGGTTGCACCGGAATACCGGGTTGCGGTGCGCCCAAATTCATCGTCGGATGTTGGTATTGTGCCAGTGCCGTTTCGCCCATACCCGGAAGATAAGCGGGCGTGTAGGTCGTTTCTTGGTTTTTCCCTCCCCAAATTTGGTCGCTCACATCGCCCCAAGCCGGTGTAGAGAGACATGCCATACAGAGAAAAAACAATGGAAAAAAACGGCAAAACATAGTTTTTTGTGCAAAATCGCTCACACCGGAAGGGGACGGGACAGTATAGCACATATTTGGCGAAAAGCAAAAAAACACCGAATATTTTTCTGCCAACGCAGGGCATTGACGCAAGCGCGGAGGGTGTAAGCCCCCCGGTTCCCATTTCACCATGGTATAATTTCCCCCCATGAACATCGCGATACTCGGGGCGGGAATCAGCGGACTCGCCGCGGCCCATCGGCTGCACCAAATCCTGCCCCATGCAACTCTGCAGGTCTTTGACCGCCGTGGCCGAACCGGCGGATTGCTCGAAACCATCAGCCGAGACGGCCTGCAAATCGAACAAAGTGCAGACAACTTCATCACCACAACGCCCTGGGGACTGCAACTTTGCAAAGAACTCGGCCTCACCGAAGAACTCATCCAAACCAATCCCAATACCCGAAGGACTTATGTCGTCCGAAAAGGCAAATTGCACCTCCTGCCCGACGGATTCCTGATGATGGCACCGACGAAATTGCTCCCGATGGCAATCACGCCGATTCTCTCACCGCTTGGGAAACTTCGCGCCGGACTTGAACTCCTGATTCCCTCCCGAAAGGACGAGATCGACGAAAGTATGGCAAATTTCGTCCGCCGCCGCCTTGGCCGCGAAGTCTTTGAACGCCTTGTCGAACCGCTCGTCAGCGGCGTCTATGCTGCCGATATGGAAAAATTGAGCGTGCGGGCAACGCTGCCGCGGTTTCGCGAAATGGAACGGCAATACGGCTCGCTCATTTGGGCGATGCAACGCCAATTACGGGCAAATAAAGCCGCACATCTTGCCGAACAAAGCGGTGCAAGGTACAGTATGTTCGTAACGCTGAAAAAGGGACTTTCCGTACTCGGCGAAACCATCGCCCAAAAGTTGCCGTCCGGCACGCTGCAACTGAACACGGAAGTTACAAACATCAGCCGCATTGCTGGCGACGCGGCTTGGCAGTTGACTTGCGAATCGCAGGGCGACACGGCTCACCGAACGTTCGATGTCGTCATCATCGCAACATCGACGACCGATGCGGCAAAACTATTACGGGACTGCTTGCCGACGCTGGCCGATAAATTGGGGGCCATCGAACACGAAGGAACGGCAATTGCGACGTTTGCGTTTGATTCCTCGCAAATCCAGCAGGAGTTTCGCGGGATGGGTTTTGTGGTGCCGAAAATTGAGCGGAGTCCGATATTGGCGGGCAGTTTTAGCAGCATAAAGTACGAGCATCGTGCTCCGTCGGGCAAGTTTTTGATTCGGGTATTTGCAGGCGGAGCGCGGCGGCCGGAGTTGGCCGAAATGCCGGGCGAGCAACTTGCTCCGCTGTTGTTGCAGGAACTCCGCAAGGTGATCAAGATCGACGGCGAGCCGATTTTGACGATGGTTGCCCATTGGCCGAACACGATGCCGCAGTACAATGTGGGCCATTGCGAGCGAATCCAGGAAATCGAATCGTTGGTTTCGCAGGAATCGACATTGGCATTGGCGGGCAATGCGTTTTTGGGCGTTGGCATTCCAAGTTGCATTCAGACGGGCTATGCGGCGGCGGAAAAGGTCGGAACGAAATGCAATTAGGGCGTATTCAGAATTGGCCTGGCCCCCCGTCATTCCGGCGCACGCCGGGAACCAGGGAAAACGGGATGCACGCCGCTCGACTGGATTCCGGCTTTCGCCGGAATGACGTTTTTGTCCAAAGCAAAAATGGATACGCTCTAGCAATATCGGAGCGAACAGGATACAATAGCCGTAATGCGATCCATTGCCATCATGAACCAAAAGGGCGGAGTCGGCAAAACGACTTCGACCGTTAATATCAGTGCTGCATTGGCGGCAGCCGGTGCGAAAGTCTGCGTCGTTGACCTCGATCCGCAGGCCCACGCAACAATGCACCTCGGCCTCAACCTCGGAGATGATGCCAAGTCGGTTTATGATGTCCTGACCGGCAAGGCCAAAATTGCCGATGTCCGGCACCAGGCCGCCGAAAATCTTTGGCTCATTCCCGCCCATCTCGATATGGTCGGTGCGGAATTGGAATTGGCAAGCGTTCCCGGTCGGGAACTGATTTTGCGGGATGAATTGGCCGAAGATAATTTTCCGATCGACTATCTTTTCATCGACTGTCCGCCCTCGCTGGGACTTTTTACGCTCAATGCTCTGACGGCCGTACAGGATGTGTTCGTGCCGCTCCAACCGCATTATTTTTCGCTGCATGGTTTTGCCCGACTTGTCGAAACATTGGAAGCCGTTACAAAACGGTTGAATAAATCGCTTCGGTTGTCCGGCATTTTGTTGTGCATGTACGACGGAACGCGGTTAGCGGAAGAAGTATCGCAGAGCATTGCGGACTTTTTTGGCAATCGGGCTCATTTACCGGCGGTATGTCGTGAGGCAGTCATTTTTGAGACAAAGATACGCAGGAATATCCGATTGGCGGAGGCCCCGAGTCACGGAACGCCGATTTTCAGTTACGATGCGAGTTCGAGCGGAGCCGAAGATTACCAAAGCCTTGCGAGGGAAATTGCCGAGCGGTTCGTGTAAGACCGCGAGCCGCAGCATCTTGACAAATTCCCGTTTTTTCGGAAAATAGAGGTCTATCTTATGTCGAAACCGGATTTTTACGAGGTTCTGGGGGTTGCACGAAGTGCCAGTAAGGAAGATATTTCCATCGCCTATCGGAAATTGGCGATGAAGTACCATCCCGACCGCAATCCCGGTAATGAAGAGGCCATCGAGCGGTTCAAACTCTGCGCTGCCGCATACGAAGTCCTCAGCAACCACGAAAAACGCTCCCTCTACGATAAATACGGCCATGCCGGTATCGAAGCCAACGGCGGAGCCCAATTTCACGATATTAACGAGATTTTCGGTGCCTTTGGCGATTTGTTCGGCTCGTTTTTCGGCGGCGGCGGTCGACGTGGCCGACATCCCGCTCACGGAAATGATGTGCAATGCAATCTGACCATTGACCTGCACGAAGCCGCAAGGGGCGTTACGAAGGAAATTTCCTTCCGCCGGGCCGAAACCTGCAAAACATGCCACGGAAGCGGTTCCAAGCCGGGAAAGGCACCTTCCCGTTGTCCGTACTGCGGCGGGTCAGGCCGAATTACGCAATCCACCGGCATTTTTTCCATCCAAACGACCTGTCCCAAATGTCGGGGGCAGGGAGCGGTGATTACAGACCCTTGTCCTGATTGTCGGGGACACGGCGTCATTGGGCAGCCGGTCAATCGGGAAATCAAGATTCCGGCGGGAGTGGAAACCGGCACACGGCTGCGGATGCAGGGCGAAGGCGAACGCAGCCGCGAAGGCGGGCCGCCGGGCGATTGCTATGTTTTCATTACGGTCAAGCAGCATCCGCTTTTCCAACGGGATGGGCACGATTTGACGTGTCGCGTGCCGATAAGTTATGCGCAGGCGGCACTGGGAGCGGAAATTGAGATTCCGACGTTGGATGGTCGGGAGAAGATAACGATACCTGCCGGCACGCAGAATGATGATGTCATTACGCTTCGTGGCCGTGGAATGCCGTTGCCTCGCCGGAGTATTTCGGGCGATTTGCACATTGAGGTTTACATAGAGGTTCCGCGGAAATTGAAGGCGGAGCATCGGAAGTTATTGCAGCAACTGGCGGAGTTGGAGGGCGAGCACATTTTGCCGGAGCGGAAGAATTTTTTCCGTCAACTCGGCGACTTCGTATCGGAATTCTTCAGCGAAAAGCCGGATAAGAAGGAAGGGTAGCCGCGAATCTCCAGTTGCCACGGACATCTGCCACGGACATCCCCCCCTCCGTCATCCCGGCGTACGTAGTCATCCCGGCGCAAGCCGGGAACCAGGACATTGCGAGTGATGCCGGTTCCTCTGGATTCCGGCATGCCGGAATGACGAGAATGCGTCGCAGGCCAATTTGCGTACGCACTAATTCCCCAGCGATTGCAGCGGAGCAGGAATGCGGCCCCCGAAATTGACAAATTCCACGCTCGCTCCCACATTGCGAACCTCCAAAATCGGCGATGCCCCAAACAATCCGCCAAAATTGATTTTGTCGCCCGCCTTCGCGCCAGGAACCGGTATCAATCGCGTTGCCGTCGTCTTGTTATTCATCACGCCAATCGCCATTTCGTCCGCCATAATGGCCGCAATCGTCTCCGACGGCGTGTCGCCCGGAAGCAATACCATATCAAGCCCCACACTGCATACCGAAGTCATCGCCTCCAACTTTTCAAGACTTAAATGTCCCCGTTCAACCGCATCCGCCAAACATGAATCCTCCGATACCGGTATGAATGCACCACTCAATCCGCCAACCGAACTCGAAGCAAACAATCCGCCCTTTTTGACCGCATCATTCAGCAAGGCAACCGCCGCCGTGGAGCCCGGCGCACCGATTTGAGCAATTCCCAGCGTTTGCAGGATTTCCCCAATACTGTCGCCAATCGTCGGCGTCGGAGCCAGCGAAAGATCGACAATGCCGAATTCCATTTTGAGCCTGTCCGCAACTTCCCGGCCAATCAATTCACCAGCCCGAGTCACGCGAAAACTCGTGATTTTGATTTCCTCCGCCAAGTCGCCGAGCGTCAATTTTTTGCCGCTTTGCTTGGCGGCCGCGATATGGCGTTTCAATGCGGAGCCGACCACTCCGGGCCCGCTGACGCCGATGTTTATCACGGATTCCGGCTCGCCCGCTCCCATATAGGCCCCGGCCATAAAGGGATTATCTTCGGGAATGTTCGCGAAAACAACGAGTTTCGCGGCCCCGAATCCCTGCGAATCGGCAGTTGCGGCGGCGATACGGCGGATGATCGTCCCGAGTTGCCGAAGGGCGTCCATATTGATACCGGCTTTGCGTGAGGCGGCATTGATGGAAGCACACACGCGTTGGGTTTGTGCGAGGACTTCCGGCAGGGAATCCATCACGACTTGGGCTCCGTTTGAGATTCCCTTTTGCACGAGGGCGGAATAACCGCCGACGAAATCGACTCGGCAGTCGATGGCGGCTTGGTCGAGCGTTTTGGCGAGTTGGAGGGCGGCATTTTGACCATGTCCGGCCAAAATGGTCGCGGCGGGCGAAATCGCAATGCGCTTGTTGGTAACTGGAATTCCGTATTTTTCGCTGACTTCATCGCAGACGGCAACGAGGTTTCGTGCATGGTCCATAATTTTGGCATGGACTTTTCGGCAGAGTTGGTCGGCATGCGAACTGGCGCAATCGTTTAGATTAAGGGCCAGCGTAACGGCTCGCACGTCGAGAAATTCGTCGTGGAGCATTCGGACCGTGGACAGGATTTCATCCGTTTGGAGCATAGCAGGGAAGGATACAAAGCCGTTCCGTGTTATTTTATAGAAAATGGATTAAATAACTAGATTGGAAGAGCCAGATTGGCAGGAGCGGGACGCTCACCCTCCCCTGCTCTTTTGCCTGCGAAACGTGGCCGTACCGCCATCCATCTCTGTACGCCCCCTTACCCATCGGCTCTTTTTTCGGTAAAATAAGCGTATGAAACAGAGAGAAGTCGTTCTTACGGGTCTTGGCGTCCTAACTCCCATCGGGATAGACAAAGACACGTTTTGGAACGCGCTCCTGAATAAAGAAAGCGGCGTCGGTTTTCTCAATATCGAAACAACCAGCGACGCGCTCCGGCCTATGGGAAGCGAAGTGCCCGACTTTCGCGCCAAAGACTACGTAAAACCTCGAAAAAATATCAAAATCATGAGCCGGGACATCCAATTAGCGTTTGTCTCCGCTTGCCTCGCCTGCCAAGATGCCAACCTCATCACCGAAGGCGATCACCGAAGCGTCAATCCCGAACGATTTGGCGTTGTTTTCGGCTCCGACTTAATCGGGGCAGAAATTGATATGCTGCTCGGTGCATTTCGGGCCGGTATCACCGACGGACAGTACGATTTCGCCAAATGGGGAACTGATGCCATGCAGGAAATCTTTCCCCTGTGGATGCTCAAATTTCTCCCCAATATGCCGGCGTGTCAGATTTCCATCGGCCTTGACGCCCAAGGGCCGAGCAATTCCATCACGCTTGGCCGAGCATCGAGTTTGGCGGCAATCATCGAAGCCGTTCGGACGATCGAACGGGGAAGTGCCGATGTAATGATTGCCGGCGGTTGCGGAAACCGTGCCAATCAGGACTTTCAAACTCGGGCAAAATCGCATCAGGTCGCTCCACGCCGGGCCGATCCTTCAAGTCTTCCGCGTCCGTTCGATGCGGACCGTTGCGGAAGCATTTTGGGCGAAGGTTCCGGTGCGTTTGTTCTTGAAAGCCGAGAGTTTGCCGAAGCACGCGGCGCGAGAATCTATGCGACAGTCAAGGGGTTCGGCCAAACGAGCGAACCGGCATTTTATCACCGCAAGCCGACGGGCGAGGGAATCCAACGGTCAATCCGACTGGCATTGGAACGGGCTAGTCTGAGACCCGCGGACATTGGATTGCTCAACCCGGACGGCTTTGGCACGGAGCACGAGGACCGGATCGAAGCGGAGGCGATTCGAGCGGTACTCGGCGATGTGCCTGTTTCGGCAACAAAGGGTAATTTCGGCAATTTGGGCAGCGGGACGGGCGCGGTGGAACTTGCCTCGGCGGTTTTGGCGATGCAGAATGGGGTGATACCGCCGACGCGAAATCACGAAAAAACGGCGGCGGATTGCCCGATCAATGTCGTTCACGGCAAGCCGTTGTCTGCGAAACCGTCGGCGATCGTCAAGTTGAACCAAAACCTGCGTGGCGGAGCGTTTGCGGTCGCGTTGGTTAAATAGGGAGGGGGGGATGACGGAGCGGCGTCCTGACCAATTTGATGTCCGCACATAGTCAAAATAGCGACGCTTCTTTGGCCTTGGCCGAAAACGACCGAAATCCAAAACGCTGAAACAACGCTTGAAGTTTCGCCTCATTCCGAAATTGATGATCCGCCCAGTCGACTTCAATCGGCACCTGACAATTTAGCCGAACGAGTTGCCTACTCAACAAAGCGGCCTCTTGGCCCGCTCGGAGATTTTCCTGCCGCTTCTTGCCGGAAATATCCGAAATGTGCTCAAACACCGTTTCGAGCGTATCATATTTTTGCAACAGTTCCGAAGCGATTTTCGGACCAATCAGCGGCACGCCGGGAACATTGTCGGTCGGGTCGCCGACGAGGGCTTGAAAATCGACGACCTGTTCAGGGCGAATTCCCCAATCGGCAAGAAGGTTTTCTGCCGTATAAAAACTCTGCTTGCGAAGATTCAAAAGCGAAACATGATCGCTAATCAGTTGTCGGCAATCTTTATCATTGGTTACGATGACGCATTGTCCATTTTGTTCAACGGCAAGTCGAGCGACGGTTGCCATAATATCATCGGCTTCGTAGCCAGGCAGTGCGAGTTGCGGAATGCCGAGAGCTTCGAGAATTTCGCAAGCGAAGCCGATTTGCGGTTTGAGATCGTCCGGCATTTCGCTTCGATTGGCTTTGTATTCGCTGTAGAGTTCGGAGCGGAAGGTTTGTCCGGGCAGATCGAAGGCACAGAAGAGGTAATCTGGTTTGTAGCGTTCGATGAGATTGAAGAGGTCTTTGGTGAATCCGTAGATGGCTCCGACCGGCTCTCCCTGCGGACTGCTCATCGGAGGCAGGGCATGGAAAAGTTGGTACAAAAATCCGTGCGTGTCGAGGATGTAGGTGGTTTTGGGCATATCTATCTTGCAAACGCTGTTGTTAGAGCGAGTTTCAAATTGCTCTGGACGCGTTTTCGTCATTCCGGCGAAAGCCGGAACCCAGTGAACGCGGCACCGCATCCTACTCAGGAAAAACCGGGATCCTATCCGCGGGATCGTCCGACTGCGTATTCTGCGGTGCGGCCGATGTGATCGGTATTCGACGCACCTCCATCCGCTGACGCTCCAACGTGTATGTATAAGGCTCCCAACGAACCGTCGTTACCGGACGCTGAACCGTTCGCGTTACCGGCACCGTGCGAGCAACCCGCACCTCATACGGCTCGACCCGTTCCTCCAACACCGTCTTGAATGTCGTTACCGGAATACGCTCGACCCGTTCCTCCGTTTCCATCCGTCGCACGATCACCGGCGTTTGCTGCTCGACCCGTTCGACATACTGACGATAAGTCGTTACCGGAACACGACGCACTACCTCTTCCTGCACGATTCGCGGGACCTGCACCTGCTCGGTTCGGACAATCCGCTCATCCTGGAAAGTCGTCCGCGTTACCGGAACCTGCTCAATTCTCTGTTCCTGCACGTTCGTGGTGATCGGCACCGTTTCCAAGACGGGATTCGATTGAAATACCCGATTCACCTCATGCCGGTCAGGCCCTTGCATCGTCGTCCAGTAAAATCCCGGAACCCGCCATCGGGCCTCGCCCGTCGCGGGGTCTACGTAATTCGCCCGATGCCAGGCGAGCCGATTGTAATTCCGGCCAGGCACCGTATTGACCTGATTGACGTGCTGTCCGCGGTCAACGACGGTTTCGACATAATTGGTTACAGGCCGATTCACCGTGAAAACCCGTTCCTCAAGGGTCGTTTCCTGGACGGGCACACGCCGGTTCTCAACGACCTGCCGTTCTTGCGTTTCCATAACCTGCCGGGTCACGAAATGCGTTTCTTCGCGTTCGGTCGTTTCGGGCACGGTGCGGACGACGTTGTAACTCGTATCGCGATACTGAACTTCTTCGACGGGACGCTGTACGGTATAGTGCCGTTCCTGCACCGAGGTTTCCGGCACCCTGCGCGCGACGGTGAAGTGTCGTTCGCGGGTTTCGGTTTCCCAAACGGTTTCGTAAGTTGTGATGGTTTCTTCGACGAAATGCGTATCAACAACTCTTTTGTATCCCGTTTTAGGGATTTGTTCGATGACAGGCACGCGTTGGAGCCTGTATGTCGTTTGCGTTGCGAATACACTCGATTGAGCCGCGAAAATGCTTGCCGTTAACAGTGCGATAATATGCCGAGTTTTCATGGGATGCTCCGGGGGAAACGATGCCGATATGAATAATTACGTGTAATTCGACGCGGGTGTCGGGGGAAAAACCAGGGGGAAAAATCAGATTTTCCGCCGAGTCCGTCGCTCGGCTCTATCATAAAAGAGGTCGCACCATTCGTCAAGGGTTTCGACGCGAAAAAAAGACAAAATTGCCGATTCGCCGCCGTTATATTCGGCATACACGGCATTGTCAGTTACAGCATTGTCTGTTGTCCGCCGGGGGAATTCAAATCACCAACAGGTGCCCGCACGGAACGCAACAACGGGGCTGCTTTCGCCGCGACGGCGAAAGACCAGCGGCAAGCACCATCTATTTTTTCTTTGCGGCTTTTCCAGCATCCGCTCCCTCTTCTTCGCCTTTTTTCTTTTTCTTTTTCTTGACGACGACGCGGTACACACGCACTTTGGGCAATCCGCAGGGACCATCTTCCTCTGTCCATCGGTCTTGCTGCAACAATTTTTCGATTCGTTCAGCCCGAGTCAGCACATTTCTTGCTCGAACGATGCCCTTACGCATCCGAAGACTTTTGTCAATCGTCATAACTATAGGTATTCGGCTTTATCAACCCCTACGCGGTGCCATCATTGTACCGCATTTTTCGATACTGTTAATTAGGGGCACCGGCCTGCCGAGGCCGCCTGCAAGTTTCGCATTAGGGAAAAGGTAGGCAGCCGACCGCCGGGCGGGTGCGTCGGCGCAGCCGACTGGAAGGCCCAAAATGCGGAGTACCGCAGTTGCCGCCCGGCGGTCGGCAACCTACCTGTTTGGAACTTGCAGTTGGCCTGCCGCATTACACATCTTTGGCATCGACAACGACGAACGCATCGCACACTTCCCGGGGCAATCGCGTCGGTTTGCCGGTCGAAAGATTCACAAAAACCCAAAGCGTCTCCGCCTTTGCGATGAGTTTATCATCGCGTATCCGCACGAAACGGTACACCCTCGTCGATCGGATGTTATGCCAATCACTCACGCACGTACGCACGACCAATTTGTCCCCCTCAAACGAAGGCGCAAGGTACTCGATGGTATGCTTACGGGCAAACCATGATGCTCCAAAATCGACATACCGCTGGGTCGGCCAACCATTTTCTGCCGAATGAGCGAGTGCCGCTTCGTTCATCCAACGAAGATAACACAAATTGTTCGCATGCTCATTTTCGTCAATATCCGAAGGCAAAACCGTAATGTGATGTTCGTAAATCGGGATCGGCATTAGAAAAAGGGGCATCTACAAAATAAACTTGCTCAAATCTTCATCCTTGCAGAGGTCATCAATCCGCTCGCGGACGTATTCGGCACCGACAACGACCGTCTCGCCCGGCCGCTCCGGGGCATCGAAACTTAATTCCTCCAACAAACGCTCCATGATCGTGTAAAGCCGCCGAGCACCGATATTCTGCATCTTTTGGTTAATGTCAAACGCATATCCCGCTAACGCCTCAATGCCGTCCGGCTCAAATTGCAAACCAACCTGCTCCGTTTGCATCAATGCCTGATACTGCTTTGTCAACGAACCGTCGGGCTCCGTCAAAATACGCACAAAATCCTCCTTCGTCAAATCCTTCAGTTCGACGCGTATCGGGAATCGCCCCTGCAATTCCGGCATCAAATCGCTCGGCTTCGCCCGGTGAAACGCTCCCGCCGCAATGAAAAGAACATGATCCGTCTTGACGTAGCCATATTTCGTCTGAACCGTCGTTCCTTCGACAATCGGCAACAGATCCCGTTGCACGCCCTGCCGGGAAACATCCGCCCCGTGCTGTTTTTCGCTGGCAACGATCTTGTCGATCTCGTCGATGAATATGATGCCCAAATTCTCCGCCAGTTCGATGGCCGCCGACTGAATCCGGTCTTTATTGAGAAGCCGATCGCTTTCCTGCTCGACCAAAAAATCCCGGGCTTCTTTGACGGTCAACTCCCGCCGCGTTCGGTTTTTGGGCGCGATTTTCTCAAAAATCTCCTGAAAATCCATTTCCATCGACTCCATTCCCGGCATGTTACCCATAATCATCGGGATTGCCCGCGTTTCCGTAACGATGCTCACGGAACGGTCTTCCATTTGCCCGGCTTCGAGCATTTTTTGGATTTTTTCCCGATTTCGGCTATGCCGAACCTTTCGGACGAGTTCATCATCGCTTATATTTTCGGGATCTTCATCGTCATCATCGTCGTCGTATTCATCTTCATCCCGGGACGATTTTCGCGTTTTGGAGGCGGGCGGGGGGAGCAGCATATCGACGAGCCGTTCGTTGGCTCGTTTTTGTGCCTCTTCTTTAACTTTTTCGCGTTCGGAGGAGCGGACGATACCGAGTGCATTTTCGACGAGTTCACGCACCATGCTTTCGACATCTCGGCCGTAGTATCCGACTTCGGTATATTTGGTGGCTTCGATTTTAATGAAGGGCGCACCGGTCAGAGTTGCGAGTCGCCGGGCGATTTCGGTTTTACCGACGCCGGTGGGACCGATCATCATGATATTTTTGGGGGAGATTTCTTTTTTCATGGCGTCCTCGACTTGTTGTCTTCGCCATCGGTTTCTCACGGCAATCGCCACGCTTCGTTTTGCATCATCTTGACCAACGATATGTTTATCGAGTTCCGATACGATTTGTCGGGGAGTCAGTTCCATAGCCGTTCAAGTATAGCCGAATAATTGGAATGGGCAAGCCTGGCAGTTCGCGTGGGTTGGTCGATTTTTCAACGTTTTTTGGCCGACCGTGCCCACTTTACCCATTTTTTTTAATTTTTTTATTTGACATTGCCGATTTACGTGATATACTGCGTATAGTAGGTCTCTCGGTGGGGGGACTGCGTAACCAGAATATCAACGATACAGAGTATTTAGTCCCGTGATTTCCTTTCAGTCATACGTAGGTTCGGCATACGCCAGCAACCCGGTTCGGTGGATAGAAACCCCCGAAGCCGCCCGATCAAGGTACGTCACGGAACAAATCCCAGATACCCCCGTTGAAAAGGCCGTTGATGTCGACCTCGGAAAGCCCCGATCCGCATCGGGGGACATCCTCGATATCTCCAAAGAAGCCCAGGAAACGCTCAATCAGGCCCAAAATCTCCAGAAATCGGGCGAAAAAGATGCCGGAAACAAACGCTCTGAAGGCGATTCCGTTACGATAAGCAATGCAGGCCGAGGCGAAACGGATGCGGTCGAATCTCGTGCAGAAAAGTCTGACAGGCCGACCGATAGAGCATCTGACAGGTCAGGTACGGAAAGATCGGAACGGACGGTAACGCTCGGCGGTGAGGTCGGCAACAAGGCAGGCGGGACATTGGCAACGGACGGTGAACTGACCCCCGAACAGCAGCAGCAACTTGTTGAACTGCAAGCCAGAGACCAGGAAGTGCGAATCCACGAGATGGCACACGTCCTGGCGGGCGGCCAGTATGTAACGAGCGGGCCTTCGTATGAATATCAAATCGGCCCTGACGGTAAGGGATATGCAATCGGCGGTTCGGTAGGAATTGATACTGCCCCGGTTGCGGGCGATCCCGAGGCGACGATTGAGAAAATGCAAACCGTAGCGGCGGCGGCGATGGCCCCGGCACAACCTTCCTCGCAGGATCACAAAGTTGCGGCGGCGGCTCGCCAGGCGGAATCGAAAGCCCGAGCGGAATTGTCGCAATTACGCTCTGAAGAAATGCAGGCCGCATCTTCGACAGAGGCCGAAGATGGTGAATTGGAAGCAAACGGCAGCGAGGGCGTTGCGGCATTTACAATCATAAGGGCGGCGGACAAAGTTGCGGGTGGAGAGACCACGGAGCGGTCATCGGCAGCGGAACACACCTTGGCAGCACCTTCTGCAACTGAGGCATCCTCCAAGGCTGAGGCAGAAGATGCGGTAATGTCTTCGTTGATACGAACTCAGCCGAAGGCGAGTGCTGATTTTGCACCGAGTTCTGCCTATAAGGCTCAGTCGATAGCACCTTCGACGATGACGTTGGCGTCGCCGCGATTCTCGGCCTTCGCATAGGGCCGGTTGATGGGTAATAATTGGCCAGGCCTGCTTCGCAACAACCTTTCGGACGTCATCCCGGCGCACGCCGGGATCCAGTTACGCGACGCGGCATTCGCCGGAATGATGGTTCTTGAGGGGTATCAAGCAAGTCTCATACAAAATCGCCGTTTTTTGATATGATTAGACGTTCCCAAAAATCCAAAAACTTCGCCAAGTTTTGCATTCCATGCCCCTCACACGCATTCTCCTCATTCTCCTCACCGCGGCAGCCTGCATGATTTCTCCCAAAAACCTGCACGCAGATAACGCCTGGGAAACCCTGCCCGTCTTTCACAACGGGAGAATTATGCCGCTCCACACCTTCGCCCGAAAAATCGTCCGGGATGTCTGCGGCACCGAACAACCCCATATCGCCCGAGATCCCATCGCCCTCAATACCCTCGAACGAACAGGCAACGCAAACATCGCGGAACGCATCCGGCAATTAGTCCCCTCAAACGGACGCTCTTTCCAAGCCAGCGAATTGCTCTTTTCCTGGCTCAGTGAACCGGAAATTTGGGAATACATCTCCCTGTTTCCCGTTGCCGACGCGGATTACGCACGCGAAATGTTCGGCCCAACCCTTCCCGGAAAATCTTGGCCATCGCCGCACCGCGTTTCACTATACCAACTCGAAAACTCGCAACGCTATCAGCAACGCCTCTCCGACATCTATCGCCGGCATGAACAAGGTCAAACCGCAAGGGATTTCGCCCGATACGACCACATTACCGAACGCTTGGCCGGACAATCGCAGGCGTTTTTGGAATTGACGTTCCATCCCGACCGGCACCGGCCTACGCGGATGCTCTCGCTGCTCTATCAAATCGTCGGGATGACCGGCGATTCGTCTTCGTACATTCCGGCATTCGATACTTGGGAGTATTTCATCGCCTGGGGAGAAGTTGCGAATCCCAGAACGGCGCATCCCACGACGCTGCGTTGGAATGAAATTGCAGGCCAACTGCTGATTTTATTGCAGAGTTATGAACAGTCGGATGCGGTGCTGAATCCATCGCCGAGTGCAGCGGTCATCGAACGGCATTACGAAACGCTTATTGCACTGATTGATGCAAATCTTGCCGAGGCCGCCGTTTTGATGGAATCGATGTATCCCGGCGTGTCGTTCCGTTCGGAATCGGACGATGTCGGCGCAATCAGCGTCGAGCAACTCTTGCCGAGGCTTATGTCGGCGGCAAACCAGCCGCATCAACAGGCAATCCGCCGGGCGGCAACCATATACTATTACTCGGTCAAGAAATTCCGCAAGGAAATCGAAGCCGCCTACCTTGCCCTATACGATAATGGACGTTCATTCCGTTTTTTACCGATTGCGTCGCCGTTGGTTCTCGAGAAGGGAATCACCGAAAACACGCTCGGCGTGCAACCTTGGGCAACGGCTGCGATGATTTTGGGAAGCGAAGAAGCATTCGCGAACCGATTTTTCAATCAGGCCGGCAAACCGTGTGTTCTCGCTCCGATTCGCAGCAGTTGGTCGGCAATGCAGGAACAGACGGCAGCAGAAGCCCAATTCCAACAGGCCGTCCGCGATGCCGCAATGCAAATCGAAGCCCGACGGGCAACGTTCGTTGACGCGGACAATCAACTCCTTGCGGAACACTTTGCGAAGACGGGCTATCCCGAAGCGGACTCGCTGAAAATCCTGGCCGAGTACCGATATGACCAACTGCATCCGTTCTATTGGATGTGGGTATTCGCGTTATTATCGGTGGTATTCTGCGTTATTGCAGGTTCACAGAGCGCATCTCGCCCGTCGCAGAGCCCGTATCGTAAGACAGGCACTTCCCGGACTGCGTCGAACAATCTGGAACGTTGGTTTTTCATCGGCAGCGTGCTGATGCTGATGCTTTCGATGCTCATCGCGTTCATAGGCGGCGTGATGCGGGCGGCAATTTCCGGTTGGGCGCCCGTTACGAATATGTATGAAACCGTCGTGATGACGGCATTTGCCGTTGCGATGATTGGAACGTACTTTGCATTGTATCCGCTGCTCCACCCTGCGGTACGGCTCGCTTGGCAGTACACAAAATTTTTCCAGGACCCGACACTGCCGTTCCGGCGCAAGATGGAATCTAGCCGAACGGCTCGCAACTCAATCTGGATTTCGGTTTGCGCCGGAATGACGGTTTACGGCTCCCTGGCAAAAGCATTACGGCTCGCCCTCATGCTTCTCACATTTTTTCTCATTGCCCTGTTCGCCGCTGGCAGCGATTACGTTGCAGAATACGGTTTTTGGGCCGCCGCGATGAGTATGTTTGAAACGAGCGATTACATCGACTTGCTGACCGTGATTGCAAGCGTCGGCCTGCTGGTTTGGTTCACTCCGCATATTTTGTTGGCATTGTGCTTGGTGCCCTTCATACTGCTTCGCCCTTCATTGATTGCCCGCGAGCAGAATATCAGCGGTGCGGATTGGCTTAAACAAGCGTTCCGTGCAACACTCGACCGCAAGTTGTTCCTCGCAATCACGGCAAGCATTGTTTTGACTGTCGGTTTGGTTGCGTGGCTAAATCGGGCGGAGTTCAATCCCGACATCCGTCCGATTGCGGCGGTATTGCGGAGTAATTTTTGGTTGGCGGTGCATGTCATTGCAATTTTGATCAGTTATGCGGCAGCGTTTATCGCTTGGGGTTTGGCGGTTGTCGCTCTCGGAAGCATCATTTTCAGCCGGTATCGACGGGTTGATGGCCAAAATACGCAAATGCTGTTACCGGAAATATGCCAACGGGTATCGCCGATCATTGAAATCCTGCTCAAAGTCGCATTATTGTTATTGATCGTCGGTACGGTACTCGGCGCACGCTGGGCGGATTACTCTTGGGGCCGATTTTGGAGTTGGGATCCCAAGGAAGTTTGGGCGCTCATCACGATCCTGTTTTTGGCGATCGTGTTGCATGGCAAAATTGCTCGTTTTTATGGGCCGATTGGCATCATTACGGGCGCATTATTGGCCTCGATCGCGGTAATCATAACGTGGTACGGCATCAATTTTGTGTTTAGCGGGGGGCGTCATACTTACGGCGGCGGAACGGCGAGCAATGCAACTTTGTTTATGTGGACGTTCATCGGCGTGAATGTCGCTTGGGGAGCACTGGCATTGGTTCGCTATGCGTTGATGCGATCGGCGATAACGAAAACCGGAACGTAAATGAGGAGAACAGAGCCAAGGATAGCGAATGCGTGTCCGCACACCTTGACACGCCCTCGCGAAATCCTCTACAATGGATGAAAACCGCATATCCGGCACACAATGCAATGTTCCGCACCATTTTCGCATTCATTTCGGTATCTGCCTGCCTGCAAAGCCTTGCCGCCGAAAATTATAAAGGCCCCATCGACCTCCAGGCAACCAAAGACGGCAACGTAATCCACGTTGTCAACAAAGATGCCAGCGAAATTGCCGTTTTTAATACGGCCAACGATCGAATCCTCAAAACTCTCGCCCTTGGCGACGGCTTCCATCCTCAAGGAGCCGTCCTCAGTGCCGATGAAAAAACGCTCTACATCACCGGCGGAGGACATCACGGACGTGTCTTGGCCGTCGATATTTCATCGGGAACTCTCACGCACTCGGCAATTGCCGGACACACTCCAACCGGTGCCGTAATCACACCAGATGGCACAAGACTTTTCGTATGCAATCAATTCAGCAATACCGTCGGCGAATACTCTTTGCCCGATTTGACCCTGACGCGAACGATCAAAGCCGTCCGCGAACCCCGGTCCGCCATTGTTACCCAAGATGGAAAACACATTCTCGTTGCGAATTTGCTTCCGCTGATGCCGACGAACTTTTTGGAAGACCGCGATGCAGGAATCTTTCCTCCCAACGAAACAATTTACGTCGCTGCTGAAATTACGGTTATCGACACCGAAAGCGGTGCCGCCAAGTCGATCCGCAATCTACCCAACGGCAGCGGAATCCTGTCGGGAATGTGCTTGTCGCCGGATGGCCGATATGTTTATATTACGGCAACTATTGCCCGATTTCTCAACCGCACATCGCATGTCGAACGCGGTTGGATCAACACGGCCGGTATCATCATACTCGACACAACGAAACTGGCCGATGATCCCGTCGGCAATGCTTTTGTCAATGCCGTATTACTGGACGATATTGTGTTGGGGGCTCCGAGTCCTTGGGGGATCACAACGTCAGCCGACGGGACAAAAATTTATGTTGCGATTGCCGGAAGCAGCGAATTGATGGTCGTTGACGCCATCGGAATGCACCAAAAATTGGCTGCGAATCCGAGAAAACAGCAACCGCAAACGTATCTTTCGCCCTATTCCGTCGGCAACGAAGTTTGGGATGACCTTTCCTTTCTCGATGGATTGAAAACACGGGTCAATCTGCCCGGCAAAGGTGCCAGGGCGATTGCTCGGGCACACAATGACATCTACGTTGGGATGTATTTTAGCGATACGCTTCAAAAGATTGATCCTGCAACGTTGCAACCCCTCGAAATCGCATTGGGTCCCGTGCCGATTTGGACGCAGGAGCGGCGGGGCGAGGTTTGGTGGAACGATGCAACGCTCTGTTTTCAGCATTGGCAAAGTTGTGCGAGTTGCCATCCTGATGCTCGCACCGACGGGCATAATTGGGATTTGCTCAATGATGGACATGGAAATCCCAAAAAAACCAAAAGTTTGCTTTTTTCGCATCTCACCCCCCCGTCGATGTGGCAGGCGGTTCGGGACAATCCTTACATCGGCGGTTGGGATACCGACACGATGGGACTGCAATGTGTCCGAACTGGCTTTACGCATATTTTATTTTCCGAGCCGGATGAAGAAATCAGTCGGGATATTGACGCGTATCTTCGTGCTTTGCAACCAGTACCGAGCCCTTATTTGGTGGACGGTAAATTGAGCGAAAAGGCGATGCGTGGAAAATTGATTTTTGAGGATCGGCAAGTTGGTTGTATCAAATGCCATCCTGCACCGCTTTTTACGGACAAGAGGCTGCACAATGTCAAATCGCGGGCATTCAATGATCGGACAGACTATTTTGACACGCCGACGCTGCGTGAGGTATGGCGAAACGCTCCGTATCTGCATGATGGCCGATATGTGAATATGCACGAGGTATTCAAGCATGGTCGGCACGGCGGCACGGCGGGCAATGTTGCGGGTTTGACCGATGTGCAGATTGACGATCTGGTTGAGTATGTGCTGTCGCTGTAAACGGTGCCCGACAAGGCTAGAGCGTATCTATATTACTTTGGACCCTTTTTCGTCATTCCGGCGAAAGCCGGAACCCAGAGGAATCGGCATCACACGCAATGTCTGGGTCCCGGCTTTCGCCGGGATGACAATATGCGCGCCGGGGAGACAATATGTGCGCCGGGATGACAATATGTGCGCCGGGATGACACAGGGGCGTCCAGCCCCATTTGGATACGCTCTAATCGAACAGCGGCTCCTCCGGGTGCTTGATTTTCTCCCAATAGGCATCGAAATCGAACAGCGGAGAATTGTCGCCGTCATGACACGTGATGCAATGCCGCCGAGCCGCTTGACCCTCCAACGGTAATCGCAATGCCGACCGCAACCGCGCCTGCAATTCCCGATCCGAACCCGACTCCGCTCGAATATGAAGCTCGCCCGGACCATGACACGCTTCACATCCCACCGATACCAATCGCGGCGTCTCACGCTCACTCAAAAATCCTCCCTGATACGGCAACAACTCCGTCGCATTCCAACCCACAACATGGCACGCAATACACTCCGGATCGTAATTCCGCGGCGGAATTGCCGTCTCCCGCAGCGATTGCCAAGCACGAGAATGTCCCGTACTCCGCCAAACACGGTGTGCCGTTTCATGACAATCCGCACAGGACTGCGCCCCGGCATAATTCCCCTGCGTTTGCAGCCGAGCATTGGGAATCGGGCGAATTCCCAAACCCGATAAGCCCGATTCCCGTAACTGGTCTTGATACATTTTCATCAATTCCAAAATTGCTGGCGAATTTTCAAATCGGGCATCCAACGGAACGCGCTCATACCGAATCGGCCTTTCGGCATCATCAAAAAGCCCGACCGCAATGGCATAGCGTCCTTTTTCGCCGACTTCGATGAGCATCGCGTTGCCGACCGTTCGCGGCTGGAGCGGCGGCTCCGCCGGAGTGTTGCTCGGCAAAATAAAATCGAACTGACCGGCAAACTGATTAAGCAGTTGGGTCGTTTCGTGAGCCGATGCGTGAATGATTAACACTTTTCGGTCGCAGCGTTCGGATTCCAGTTTCGGCAGGACTTCTTGGATTTTCGCAACGGCATTGGCGGAAACAATTTCGTCGTTGCTGATATTTCGGAGCAGGGAATCGCCCAGGACGGACATGATGCCGATTTTCAAGCCCGCTTTCTCGAGAATTCGGTAGGGCGCGACGATTTCCGGCGAAAATTCCAGCAGGGAAACGTTGGCCGATGTATAGCGTTTGGGATTGCCGGGAACATCGACGGTATAGAGGAACAGGGTATCGGTCGGGAAGAGCAGTTCCCGGTTTCCGATACCGGCGGCCTGGTACTGCATCAAACGGTAGGCTTCGTCGATGACGAAGTTGAATTTGAGTTCTTCTTGGAGTCCGAATCCTTTGTTAAGGTTTCCGGCGTCGATGGGCAGGATGTCCCAGCCTTTTTGTTGGAGTTGTTGGAGGCAGGAATGTCTTCGGCTCAAGCCTCCTTTCATTTGGTCGGGCCCCGCACATCCGCAAGGTTCGATGTATCCGTCGAGGAATCCGGTGAAGAAAAGGAGCAATTTGGGTTGTTCCCAGTCGTCGAAGAGGGCGGGATGGGGTGTTCTGGGTTCGACGAACGTTGCGTTTTGTCCTAAACAGACGGATACCGCAGCGGAGAGGAGAATGGGAACGAAGCATAATCGGCAGAGCATAGTCCCCATGGTAAAGCAACGCAGGAAATAATCAAGATGCGATGTCGGAACCCGTTGCGGGTTCCGGGATCTCCTCTTCGCCGTTCCCCTCTGCCGCACCGTCAATCTTCGGTCCCGCTAATTTGGGAACCCGCTTCACCGCAACAAGCATGTCGCCATCATCCAAATTCATCAATCGCACCCCCTGCGTGTTGCGGCCCATCACGCGAATATCCTTCGCCGCAACCCGCTGAATCTGACCCTTCGCCGTTATCATCATCACCTCATCCTCGTCCCGAACACGACAAATGCCGATGACCGAACCATTACGCTTCGTCGTCTTGATGTCCTTCAATCCCAAACCGCCACGACGCTTCGTCGTGTAACGGAGAGTGCCTTTATCCTCGGTATCGTTGTCGCTATCTTCCGATTGCGGCTCTGATTGAGTATCATCGTCCATTTCTTCTTCTGGCTCCAGACTCCTGCCTCCAGACTCCTCCTCCCCATTCGGCCCAATCGGCGTGCGCTTGCCATATCCCAACTCGCATGCCGTTAAAAGCGTCCAATCCGGTGATGCAATCACCATGCCGATTGCATAATCATCCTTGCGGAAGCGTACCGCCTTCACGCCGCTTGCCGTTCTGCCCATCGCACGAACATCCGTGTGCCGAAAGCGTACTGCATTGCCCGCCGCCGTCGATATAATCAACTCATCGCCCGGCCCGACTACCGTTGCATCTATCAATTCATCCCCTTCACGCAATGTGATTGCAATGAGTCCTCCCTTTTTGGGCCGCCGAAATGCCGAAAGTTCCGTTTTTTTGATGAGACCGTTCTTCGTAGCCAATGCAAGGTAATGTTCCGGTGCGTCGAAATCCTTGACCGCCAAACAGTCCTGTATTCTTTCGCCCGACGCAAGATTCAACACATTCACGATGGCTCGGCCCTTCGATGTTCGATCCAAATCCGGCAAAGCGTAAACTTTGTGCCAATATACCTTTCCGAAATTCGTGAAAAACAGCAAATACTTGTGCGTCGATGTTACGAACAGGTGTTCGATAGGGTCTTCATCGACAACTTTCGCCCCGATGACGCCTTTGCCGCCGCGTTTTTGCGATCGGTATGCCGAAACGGGCGTCCGCTTGATGTATCCGCCCCGCGTGATCGAAACGACGACCGTTTCCTCTTCAATCAGGTCTTCGATGTCAATGTCGATGGCCGAATCACCGGAAATTTCAGTGCGACGCTTGTCCCCATGTTTCGCTTTGATTTGCTGCAAATCTTCGCGGATGATGTCCCTAATCAGATTGTCATCCGCAAGGATTCTTAAATACTCGCCGATTTCCGCTATCAAATTACGGTACTCTTCGCCGAGTTTTTCCTGCTCGAGATTGACCAAATGCCCGAGCGTCATGCGGAGAATCGCATCGGCTTGTACCGGTGTGAGCGTGTAAGATTCGCGGACTCCCCGATCCGCTTGAAAATCGCCAAAACCTTCGCCCAATGCCCGTTGCAACATCGCCGACGGACATTGAATCTGCATCAACCGCTGTTTCGCTTCCGGTTGCGTGGAAGAGGTTCGGATGGTACGGATCACTTCGTCGATGTCGGCATGGGCAATGATTAAGCCTTCGACGGTATGCCGGCGTTTTCGGGCCTTGGCCAGCAGGAATTGCGTCCGCCGACGAATGACCGTCATGCGGTGCCGAATGAATTCTTCTATCAATTCCTTGAACGTGAACAAACGCGGCTTGCCGTTGACCAAAGCCAAAAGGTTGATGGAAAACGTATCCTGGAGCGGTGTGAATTGGAAAAGTTGATTGAGCACGACATTCGGGTCAGCATCTTTTTTGACGTCGATGACAAGCCGAACGGGATCTTTCAGGTCGGACTCATTATGCACGGCGGAAATACCGGGAATTTTGCCTTCTTTTCCGGCGGTTTCGATGCGTTTTTCGATTTCGTCCCGCGTTTGCTGATAAGGGATTTCCGATATGACGATTCGGTTCTTTTTACCTTCCTCGATGTGCGTTTTCGCACGGAGAGTAACGCTGCCGCGTCCGGTGAGATAGCCTTGGTGGATGCCCTGCCGACCGCAAATCACGCCGCCGGTCGGGAAGTCGGGCCCGGGACAGATTTTGAGCAGTTCCAGCGGCGAAATGGAAGGGTCATCAAGGACGGCAATTGCTGCATCGCAGACTTCGGTGAGGTTGTGCGTCGGAATGCTGGTTGCCATCCCGACGGCGATTCCGGTGGAACCGTTGACGAGCAGGTTGGGAAACTTTGCAGGCAGGACGGTGGGTTCGGTGCGTTGTTCGTCGTAAGTGGGAATGAAGTCAACGGTATCGAGTTCGAGGTCATCGAGGAGCAGAGCGGCGGCGGGAGCGAGTCGGGCTTCGGTATACCGCATAGCGGCGGGGGGCATACCGGCGATGGAGCCGAAGTTTCCCTGTTTGTCGATGAGGACTTTGCGAACGACCCATTCTTGGGCCATGCGGACGAGAGTGGGATAGATAACGACGTCGCCGTGCGGATGGTAATTTCCCATCGTTTCGCCGCAGATTTTAGCGCATTTGGTTCGGCTTGCTCCGGGCGAAAGATTGAGGTCGTTCATGGCGACGAGAATCCGGCGTTGTGAGGGTTTGAGGCCGTCTCTCACATCGGGAATGGCACGGCTGACGATAACGCTCATCGCGTAGGTCAGATAACTGTTCTTCATCTCGTTTTCGATGGAGAGTTGGATCAGTCGAGTACCGTCTTGTTCGGGCGTGAACGTAGTTGTATCGTTATCGGGCATTTGATTAAGAATGAGGCATAAACACTTGCAACGTAAAGAGTTTCATTGCAAGTTCTTTGCTGCAAGATATGTTGATTATTGTATCGGATTTTGCGAAATTTGCAAGCCGGGACGCCCGCGGCTCGGATGCTCCCATTGTACAATCGCCGCAATCGGTAGATTGCGAAAAAGAGCCAGCAACTGTGTCGCCGATCAATTCTTTGCCTTGTTACAACGAAACTGGAATTGTCTTAAAAGTTCGTTGATCATTTTCGTTTGCTTTTTTGAATTGATCTTGAAGTATGAAAAAACCAGATCATCTATTCTTTGCTGGACAGAAGTTTTCAGACGATCTGGTAAATTGACAGGTTCTCCCATTTCGCTCACGATGGAAAGAATAGTCTCTGTGTCCGCTATCGGAAAATACAACGGAAATAATTTTATGTCAGCGGCTTCGGATTTTAGCAATCCGCCGCCTAAATTCTTTCTGCCGGAAAGTTCACGATAAAGGAAAAACAAACTGGAATTACAAAAGAACCAGATGTTCAATTTTTTCTCTTCGTCTTCCTTGTTCATATACACATCAACAAAACTGTTCGACAAAGCCTTACCGTTCACCAATCCGGCAAAATGTAATGCACCGATACCTCGCGGCATGATAATAGAAGGATAGCTCCGTGTAAAAGATTTTCCATTAACGAACTCTTCTCTATCAATCGTTTCTAAAATCGAAACATCTGATTGATTCGGCTTAAAGGAATGATAGAGAAAATAGTCAAACTTCGTGTACGAGTATTGATATTCCTTAAAAACGGCGTTAATGATATTGGACTTTTGTGCAAACTTCTGTTTCTCCTGTTTTGGAATGAAGGTATTTTGACTGACATTGATACCTTGTCCAATAGAATAAAAAGATTGGTCAAGTGTTTTCCCTTTTTCAATCACCATATTCAAGAGCAGCAACACATCGCCATCGGTAGCGATAATCGTACCCCACTTCATGTCGGACAGAATACTATTACCTAAATCAAAAGACTTTCCTTTTTCTGTTACGATTCTTTCGCCTTCACGCTTCATTATATCGAAGTCGATAGTTCTCTCTTCGGATTGTTTTTTGAACTGTACGATTACCGTATTTACATTGGCACTAGCACGGTCGAAATGCCGAAAGGAACTATCTATGATTTTTACACGTTGGAGTGTTTTGACGAGAAACTGTGATGCTCTTACTCCGTATTCCGTGTTGAGCCAGCCGTTTTGCACGATTAACATTCCGATTCCATCATCAGCAAGCAACGAAATTGAACGAGGGAAAAAATAGATGAGCAAATCCGAACCTCTAGTAATGTATTGCGAAAAGCCGCCAAAATCGGACTTGACTTGATCTTGATACGTCGTTTTTAATTCTGCCGAAACGCTTGCACTGCGGGACTCCACATACGGCGGGTTACCGATGACAATGTCGAAATTGTCGATGCTGAACATCCACTCGGAATCAAAAAATGGAACAGAGCGAGACGAATCATACGGATTCCACGTTGCTAACTTCTCCGTCGCCTCATGCGTTAATATGCCTGAATGTTCCATTGCTATTTTTAACGTTTTACGCAACGTTTCGTCATATTTTCGTAACCGTTTCTTTTCCCGAATGCAACTCGCCATAAAATACTGGTTTCGTGTTTCCTGTAATTGCGTGATAGTTTCGCTAACAATGGGCGATTCTAATGTCTTCTGTTTGTTCTTTTTCAAACCTATTAGTGTATCGGCACAGACGAACTTCGTTTCCAGATTCGGCAACGGTTCGATGTCAAAGTTGTTTCTTTTCTTGTCAGGGGTGATTTCTTGAATGAGTGATAAAAACAAACGCAGTTGTGCAATCAGTACTGCCATCGGTTGAATGTCCACACCGTAAATGACCTCTTGGATGATTTTTAGTTTTTTATAATAGCGTTCTGATTGAGTCAATGTGTTATGCGGATCGAGACGTCGCATCATTTCGTTCATGATGCCGCAGGGAAACGCACCACTACCACAGGCGGGATCGAGAATGCGGCATTGCAAAAGGATAGCAGAGCCGCAATCGTAAGATTGCGAATCATTTTGCGCAATCTTACGATTGCGGCTCTGTTCAAGGTACGCATCTAACGCTTCGTTGACCATATAATCGACGATCTTCCTCGGCGTGTAATAACTGCCGGTTACTTTGCGTCGGCTTTCTATGCTATCCGAATCAATACAAGACAATAGCGACTCAAAGACTTTGCCGATGAATTCAGGATCAACCGTTTTGTATTCTGCTTGTTCTAACAAATCGTCTAATGTTAGTTTATACTGATACTTCGATAGAATCGTAATGATGCCATATACGTCGCAGGTTTCGCCTAGTTCGTTCAATGTACGTGTTCTTCTATTAGAGAAGAAATAATCATTAGCAATCGGAATATCGTCTTTATCATGTATGTCGAAGAGTCCGCCGTTGAGAAAAGGAATTGATGTAAACCGCTTTTTCATGTTTTTATCAGTAAGCAGTTTTTCGTTTTCGTATTTCCGTTGTCCCGATGTGTTGAGGCAATGAAAGAATAGATTTCGTAGTATGCCGTTATAGTAACTATACTCCTCATCGTTTTTGAGGTGTGTAGTAATGTTTGCGTCGAGCAATTCTTTGGGGACGAGTTCATCTTTCTCACGTAGAAAAAAACAGAAAAGTAATCGTATGACTAAGCGTAGTGCGTAGTCGTCATCAATTTTTTTATTGTCTTGCGTTGTCCAGTAAAACCAGTTTCTGATTTCGAGGTAAAATTGCTTGCCGACTTCTTCGCGTTGTTTTTCGTCGTCGTAGATTTGCTGCTTAATAATTTCAAACGCTTTCTCTAAATCGCCAATGGTACATTTGACCCATTCGGTATCCCAGCCGGTTCCGAACTGTTGAATGTGAAAACCTTGTTCTTTCAAGTAACGGCGCACCATTTTGTCAATGCCGACACGTCCTGTGATGACGGCATCTGTCCAGATAATTTCTTTTTTAACGTTGAGTTCGTGTCCTTGTTGTTTGACGCGTGTTTCGACATTGCCGTGGGTTTCTCCGATTTTGAGAAAACCAGCGTGCTTCGCAATTTCTGGGGTGATGAAAGCGTAGAGTTTCATGTCTATTGATTATACCACACAAAAGGCGGGAGCGAGTCGGGCTTCGGTATACCGCATAGCGGCGGGGGGCATGCCAGCGATGGAGCCGAAGTTTCCCTGTTTGTCGATGAGGACTTTGCGAACGACCCATTCTTGGGCCATGCGGACGAGAGTGGGATAGATAACGACGTCGCCGTGCGGATGT
>WRKP01000030.1 GCA_009778035.1 Planctomycetaceae bacterium | reverse complement strand
TGGGCCGCGTGGTGCGATGGAGGTTTGTGGGGAGTTATATTTTTGTGGTGCCTGGGTGTGTTGGGAGAGCGGCCCCCCCCCCCCCCCCCCCCCCCCATTTAAGTTCTTGGGAGACAAAGGGTTGCGAGTTAAGAAATTGAACCATGAACACTCCATATTGCTTCGGACCAACGCTCTATTATAACATAGCGACGAAAAGTTGCAATCGGGGGGTAGAGCGACGCACTCGTGCTCGTTAATAATGCACGCTAAACATATTGAGCAGCGAAGACAGCGAACTGCTGTTGCCCTCCTGGTAAATCTTGCCCACTTGGCAATCCACGACCGGACCCTTGTCTTGACTAACCAAAATTTTCGTCAGTCGGCTACGCAAGTTGATAAACGGCTCCACACTGGGCCGTTTGAAGTCCGCCGGACTCTCCGCAACGAAAACAATCGAACGCTGCCGACAATTTTCAATGAGCGTCTTCGTCGGAATTGTTTGCATTCCCTTTTCGGAAAGGAATGAATCCACCTGAAATTTGGCTTTCATCGCGTCCACTTGGCCTTCGCCCATTCCATACAGCATTGCGGTATCGGCATAGGGGCCCCGGGTGAGTTCGTCAAATGACGTCATGAAACTGGCGAAGCCGTTTTTGACGACTCCGACGTTTACGTCAAAGAGAATTTGGTCTTCTTCGAGGCGTATTTCTGCATTGAGGCCCTTGCGGTGCCGAACGAGCCGGACGGTATTGCGAATATCCCGAAATCGGTCTGTCCGAACTCCGCTTTTACCGGTAATACTGAAAAAATCTTCCGTGAACACAAACGTAAATTTCCTGCTGCTCCTCGTGAGCCGCTTCACGAAATCTTCTACATTCGCTGCCATTTTTTCAAGGTATGAATCGGCAGCACCTTTTGCCGCCGAGCGTCCGATAGTATAACGGACTTTTTCCAAAAAGCAACCTACGAGTCCGCCTCAGATGAACTCCACGTTCACCAACTTTCCGGCATTGCGGAGTTTTTCGGCCAGCAACGGGATGAGCACCTTTCTCGGCAACAGACCACGTTGGCAAAACAAGGCATCCGTATGAGCCGTGTTTTTCGCCAAACCGACGATGATGTGCAACGTGTCCGCAACGCCCAGAAGCCAACGCAGTCTCGTCGCACCGCCGTAGTCCGTAATGCTTGCATAATCCGCGTCCAAAATGGCATAAACTTGATTGAGCGTAACCATCCCTTCCGTTGCTAAATTGATTCCCCGGATACCGTATTGAGGCGGAGTCATCTCGCTTGTCGGTTCGCTTTCCATCAGAAGCGGAACATCCAGATAGTTCGCAACGAGTTTGGCCGTGGTTCCGCCGCAGACGATTTTCAATCCGGGCCGTTGCACGAAGCGTGCGAGCATTGCCGAATCATCGCTGCGGTACTGCGGCGGGCCTGTCAAAATGTTGACCGGTTGACCGGTACGGTACATCACCGCAGTTCCTTTCCCTTGTATAATTTCCGGTCGATTGCGGGAATGTAATTCGTCCAAAGACTGCCCGCATTGGGATCGTCCAACATATACTTGCGAAACTCGGAAATCTTCGAATCGATCGAATCGACAAAATGCAGCGTCATTGCCTCAATGGACATCGGCAACTTCGTACTCTGATTTTCGTACGTCCCGTGATGCGAAATCAGCATATGTTTGAGCAACATCGCGATTTCGGGATCGAACGGTTCGCCAGCCAGTTTTTCGGCCTCGGCAATTTTTGCGTTCAGCATCTCCGCACCGAGAAATGGATGCCCCAGCAGTTGGCCCGTGTCAGTATAGTACATTTCGTTTCCGAAAGCCAATTCCTGCGTTTTGCCGATGTCGTGCAAAAACGCACCCATAAGCAGCAAATCGCGATTCAGTACCGGATAGAGTTCCGCAAGCCGAACAACCGTCTCCATCATCTGCAAAGAGTGTTCGAGCAATCCGCCGGGATAGGCATGATGGAGTTTAATTCCCGCTGGAGCCCGGCTGAATTGGTCGATGAACTCATCGTCAATCGAAAAGCAGTCGGCCAAGTTCCTCAAACTCGGGTCGGTAATCGAACGCAGGAGTTCCCGAAGCCGATTTTGCATTTTGGCAATGTCGATCAACTGCAAGCGGACGAATTCAGCCGGATCGACGGAGTCGGCATCGACTTTGGTCAGGCTTTTGGCAATGAATTGTAGATTTCCCTGAAACCGTTGTGTGGCTCCGTCGATGCGGATATAATCGCCGTTTTCGAAATTGAACGCGGCGGCGTCGCTTACATCCCAAATGAATCCGGTAATGGTTCCGGTTCTATCGGAGAGGTTGAATTGCAGATAGAGATTGCCTTTTTTATTGGGGCGTAGTTGTTTTTCCGAAATGACGTAGACTTCGGAGACTTTTTCATTTTCTTTAAGTTGATTGATGAAGCGGCGCATGGGAACGGTCTGACAAAGCCCTCATCATAACGGTTTCGGCGAAAAAATCAAGAGTAGGCGGTGTCTACCGTCATTCCGGCGAAAGCCGGAACAGGTAGGCAACCGACCGCCGGGCGGTTGCGTGCGGCTTGCCGCACCGTTGCCGAACACGCCTTCGAGTCGCCTATCGGCGACGATGCCGCCCGGCGGTCGGCATCCTACCTACCTGCGTTCCAGCAGCAGGCGGTGCATGGATTCCAGTTCCCGATGCAATCCGAAATGCACCAACAACGAAACGATCGTCTGGCGTCGCTCCGGCTCCGCACTCGGTGCCTGCGCCAATTCCAAAGCCAATGTCCGCGCCTCATCCCACCGATCAAGCATTAAATACAGCCGAGCCAACAAAATACGCGAATCCGTCGCGTCCCGAAGACCGCGAAACCGACTCTCCAACATCGGTATTACCAACTCCAAACGCTCCTGCTCCCGAAGCACCCGAATTGCCGACTCCAGCAAATACAAATCCGCCGACAATCGCCGCGAATTCTGCAAAAATGCCGGATTCGCCAATATCCGATGTGCAATCTTTGCCGTATTCTCCCGTTGCGGCTCGCCCTCCGACTGCAATCGGTTAAACAACTCCGCCATCAAACGGCGATCCGAAACCGTTGCCGAAAGGCGATCCCAAATCCGCTGGATTTCCTCTTCACGGCCATAATGCAGCAACATTGGGATCAGATTGAGCATATCCCTTTCGGGCAGGCGGAAGTTCAGCAAGCGGTCAACGGCCAGGCGGCCGCGTTGCTGCAATGCGGGATTTTCGTTTGCATACTTCACGGCCAGCCGAGCGATGATCCATTCTCGTGCGAGAATGTCCGATGATGCGGTCAAATCCATCGCGTCGAGTACCGCGACGGTTTCGCCGTATTGCTGTAATCTCGTGTAGAGCAAAGCCAAAGCGAGGTTCGCAGGAGCATTCTCATCTCCTGTGCTTGCGTGAACGAGTTCCCAAAGTTCCGCATCGGGATTACGTACAGGTACTTCGGCAGGCGGTTCGCCTTCGATCACCACCCGGATGGGCATCGGTGCCGGTCTCGTATCCCTTCGCTCCCGTGCCCGAATGGCCGACCGGCGAAACGCAAGCACCCGGCGATGCAATTCATCAATTTCCGACGGTTCATCCGCCGCGTTGTAATTCGGCAAAAGCGCATAAATCGCGGACCGGTCAATTGGCCGATCGCCTTGCAATTCCGACCGGAAACGCGTCAGCGAAACCGCGGGCGGTGCCGTCTGCGGCGCCCGAACGGGCAAAAAATCCGCCGGTGCCAATCCGAGTTCGTCAAGAACCTGGTCAAGAACCTGAATGGCATACTCGGCAAGGAGTTCCTCGGGATATTCCGCCATCCGAATGTAAAGCAGGGCGCGTTGCCAATCGGGCGCGCCCGATTGGGCAATGTGCCGGACAATTTGCCAAATCGTATTTTGACCGGCCCGTTCATCAATTTGCGGTTGCAGTATTTCCGGCGGGATGATGCGGTATTGCCGATTAAACCGAAGCAAATCCAACAGCCAAATTTCGAGCCGCAAACGGTTGATTGCGGTTTCACCATCGGAAGGGAACAGAGCACGCAGTTCCGCAAGCGTATCACGCAGGGCGGTGGGCGCCTCGCTCTGTGCCGCAATGTCCCGATTGACCGCTTCCCGAATCAAAAATCCCAACGCGAGAAATTTCGCATCGTGCAGCGTTTTAACCATCGAAACATCGCCTGCCGATTGCAAGCCGCGAACTTGAAAAAGCACCGGCAAAAATTGATCCTGCACGGCCAGCGAAGCATTGAACTCCGGCGGTGCTACGTCGGAAAATATGAACGATTCGGATCGGCCTGCGGGAACAATCGCCGCCGTCGGCTCGTTCATGGTGTTCGCCCAAAAGTCCTTCACCAACGGCTCGACCGGTTTCCCCTGCCGGGCGTCGGTCAAAATCCGGCGGAATTGGATTGCCCAGTGTTCCGGTTCATGTATTTCCAAAAAGTCCAAGGCTTGGACGGCAAGATCGTATTGTTCCCGGCGGAGCATCGTGTCGATCAATTCCAGTCGGCCTTCCAAGTTACCCTGCCGAAGGAGTTGGTCGAAAAACAGCCGGCGTGTTCCTGCGGTATCGCCGAGTTTATCGTAAAGATAAAACAGATGGTTCTGCTCCCTCGGGTCATTCGCGCGTTGGGCAAGCATTTCCTGATACCGGGCGGCGGCGGCGTAATCCGCAAGCCGTTCCGACAGGGCAACGAGTTCCCGAAGAACCCCCTGCGAGGACTCCTCGTCCGCGGGCATATCGAGCAGCATTTCCAGCGTGTGCAATGCTTCTTCATCATCTCCTTGGAGCGTAAACACACGGGCGAGGGCTTGAAGGGCCTCCCGGCGGTGGGCGTGATTCTTGCTTAAGTGCCGAAAATGCTCGACCAAGTCGGCATCGCGGGCCAAGTTGCTGTATGCGTTCGTCAGGATTGCGACGACGGACAACTTGCCAGCAGCGTTATCAAGCCGATCATAGAGCCGCCATAACAATTCGACGGCTTCTTCGTGTTGCTCCGCATCGGCCAGCGTTTGGGCGAGCATCCGCAGGATGTCGGTATTGCCGGGCTCAAGGTGCAGGGCTTGACGCAGCAGCCGTACGGCCTCTTCCTGACGATGTACGCTCAAAAACAGGTCGGCAACGAACCGCAGCCGTTGGGCGTTTGCGGCAACGGCATTGCCGGTGCCGAGCCCGATTAGGTTTTGGGTCGATTCGAGTGCTTGCTGGAGTTCGCCGTGTTGGATTTGCAGCGTGATAATCTGTTGCCAATAGTTGCCTGCTCGGGCGGGATCTTCCCGGACGAGTTGGCGATAGAGTTCGATGGCCGCAGCGGCGTTGCCGGTTTGTTCGTGTAGTTCCGCCGCGAAACTCGTGAGAACCGGAGGGCTAACACCTCCCGCTCTTGCGCTTCCGTCCCCCGCGAAACTCGCGAGAACCGGGGGGCTAACACCCCCCGCTCTTGTGCTTCCGTCCGCCGCGAAACTCGCGAGAACCGGGGGGCTAACGCCCCCCGTTCTTGCGCTTCCGTCCTCTGCTCTTGCGCTTGTTAATGTCCCGATTGCCGACGCAAAATCCCCCGCCGCGTGGTGCAGTGCCGCAAGATGCCAAGCCGAACGGACGTCGCAATCTTCCGATTGCGGCTGCGATTTTTGGGCAATTTCAATCATTTCGGCAGTTTTGTGCAATGAGCGAACGAGTTGAATGTATTGCTGCAAAAACAGGGCAAATTGCTCATCACTTTCGATGCGGTTTGCCGAGTCGCGAAACCGTTCGGCAACTTCCAACAGACTTTCCGGCGTGTCGAGCCGCAATAAGGCTTCGATATATCGGTATTGCAGCGTCCAGCCCTGCAAATTGTCGTGAAAATGTTCATTTCGTACGGCATTCCGCAGGACATCCGCTGCTTCGGGAATGTATCCCCAGGCGAGGAGCAGTTGCCCGGCGTGGGCCGCATCGCGGGGCGAGTCGGCCAACAACGTTTCCAATACCCGTTCCCGTTGACGCGATTGATGATAAAACGCGGCCAAGTGTTCCCGATAGGAAAAATCGTGCGGACGCAGGGACAACGCATCCTGATAATACCGTTCCGCCTCGGCGTGGAATCGGCTCCGCAAAAACAAATCCGCAACTTGCACCAAAGCGACGGGATCGTTCGGCGACCGGCTCGCAATCCGGTGCCAAATTTCGGCGGCCTCGAAGCGACGCTGATATTCTTCCAGTGCGGGATGCTGCAAAACCAGCGATCCCCAGCGAATCAGATAATCGGGCTGATTCGGGACAATTTGGTCAATCATCCGAAACTGCTCGATCGCTTCGACTATGTCCTGACGCTCGGTGAGAAGGTCGATCAGCAGCAGCCGCAGGGAAACATTGGACGGCGAAACTTGGATGGCATCGGACAGCAATTTTTCGGCTTCGGGGCTTCGGTCGGCCCGCTGAAGCGTTTGAACGAGCCGGCGGAGCGACGCGGTATCGCCGGGCTGACGCGAGAGCCGATTTTGATAAAACGCAACTTGCCGATCAAGATCGCGGTTGCGTTGGAAGATGCGTTCGATTCGGGAATGTACGGTATGGGCGAGATAACTTTCGCTGTCCAGCATACCGAGCAGCGCATTGAGGTCATCCAACGCCGCGGTGTCTTCACCGCGGCGAAATAGAATGTCGGCAACGGCGAGCGAAAGTTGAATCCGGTCGAACGGTTCGTCGGTCAGCGGAATCAAATGCCGATATTGCTGCAGGGCTTCATCGAGTCGGCCATCGAATTCCAGGGATTCGGCAATTTGAACGAGGACATCGGGATCGTTCGGGAACAGGGCGGCAAGTTGGTTCCAGGCGGCGAGCGATTTTTCCGAGTTGCCTAATCGGGCATAGGCGAGGGCGAGTGTTTGCAATACGGTTCGCCGGTCGATTCGGCTTCCGGCATGGTTTTGCAGGCGTGCGTCGGCGTGTTCGAGGGCGGTAACGGCTTCGTGGATTCGCCGTTGGTTCAAAAGCACTTCGCCGAAATAGAGCATCGGCAAAAAGTTGCTCGGGTCGAGTTCCGCGGCGGTTTGAAAGGATGCGAGGGCGAGTTCGGTTTGGTTACGGCGTTCCGCAACGAGGCCGAGCAGGAGTTGTGCATTGGGATTGGCGGGATTGTTTTGAACGGCAGCCAGGCAATTTTGGAGGAAATCATGACTGCGTCCGGCATCGACGTAGTGTTCGTAAACTCGGTCGAAGGCAGTTCCGCGTTTAGGCGAACGGGCGAGGATTTCTTGGTATCGTTCGAAGATGCGGAATTGGGTATCGTTGGCGAGGCAGGCGGAGCCGAGGAAGAGGAGAGCGAGCAAAGCGAAGCGGGACATGGTGGTATTATAGTCTATGTGCAGAGCGCACGAGCCCGGGGCGTTAGCCCCCGGGTTGGTCTATCAAAGAATATCATATGTCGAACCCGGGGGCTTACGCCCCCGGCTCGTGCGCTTACATTCTTGCGCAATAGGCTCGTCTTTTCAATACCGTACGGGAAACGATACCGGATGCCGTTCCGGCGGATGCGAAGAAAATATCACCGAATTGTTCGATGCTGGAGGACTCTTAACCAACGCATCCAAAAATGGCTCCGAAGGTCCATTCAGGACAATCACATTACTCCGCATGCCCGGATTCCGCGTCGAACTCATCACAATCACAATCACTTCGTCGCCGTCCTGCTTGCCGCGGTTGACCTCCTCCAGCGTCGCTTGCTCTTCCAGACTCATTTCGCTTCGACGAGCAGCATACAACGGTGCAGGATTCGCCTCAAGCGGTTTCAATGCCGCCAAAACCGGCGGAGGCGGTTGCCGCGTCGGTTCGCCAAGCGACGGGTTTTGATGGATATGGGCAAGATTGAGATTATCCAAGACGTGGCGAATCATATGCGGCGGTACGAAATGACCATCATTTTTGATGGGGCAGCCCGTCAGACAGACGCCGATTAAATATCCCTCGCTGCTAAAGAGTCCGCCGCCGCTGCGCCCGCCGACCGGCGCGCCGGAAACTTGGATATAATGAAACGGCATCCCATTTTTCTTCACTTCGCTGATTCGATCGACGGACATAATCTGATGCGTCCGCACGGTAGGATTTCCGCCGTGATCGCAACCGACGCTCCAAGCCGACTGCAATGGCTGAACTTGATAAGAAGCGGGCGCAATCGGAATTGCCCGAACCGGACTGGGCGGAGCAATGACAACGAATGCCAAGTCGATGTCCAAATCGTAGAATAGGCAAGAACCGAGAACACGCATGGTCGAGTTTTCGCCGAAGAGGTGTACTTCGATGCGTCCTTGCCCTTTTGATTCCCGAAAGATGTGTCCGCAGGTCAAAACGAGAGCTTGCATGCCCTCGGGACCCGGTCGGGTATCAATGATGGTGCCGGTTCCCCAATCGTGTCCGACTGCGGAATCGACGCGGAGTTTTACGGAGGAATTGATTAAGGGCGTTTGAGCGGCAGCGGCGGCTGGCAAGCAAATTGTCAAAAAAAGCAGAGCAAGAACGGTTCGCAATCTCGACATAAAAAATGGGGCCTCCGTGCTTTTAGGGAAATTCGTCCTTGAATTTCCGCGTAACCTTGTACCGGGGAAGTGTAGTGAAAAACGCCTTGCAAAACAAGGGCGAATTTTGATGGACGTGTCCGTGGACCGTCATTCCGGCTTGCCGGAATCCAAAGGTAGGCACCCGACCGCACAAGGTAGGCACCCGACCGCCGGGCGGGTGCGTCGGCGAAAGCCGGGATCCAGGCATTGCGTGTGATGCCAGTTCTTCTGGGTCCCGGCTTGCGCCGGGATGACAGCGGCTTGCTCCGGCTTGCCGGAATCCAGAGGTAGGCACCCGACCGCCGGGCGGGTGCGTCGGCGCAAGCCGACCGGAAGGCTCTCTATGCGGCAAGCCGCAGTTGCCGCCCGGCGGTCGGCAACCTACCTTCAACATCCGAATCGCACACAAGGTCGGCAGCCGACCGCCGGAAATCGCCTTGAATTTATCCCGCATCTTGCCGATAATAAAGGACATGAAAGCCAATCCCCGGCGGCGAAAATTACAAGTTCAACGCGTCGAAAAACTTTCCGGCCTGCACTCGCGGCTCGACGGTTTTTTGCGGTACATCACCCGGGAACTGCAACTGGCCGATAACAGCATTGACGCATATCGCCGCGATATGGAACACTTTTTCCAATGGCTCGGCAACCGCTCCGTCGAACGGCTGCACGTCGATTCGCTTGCCGATTACATCGTTTGGCTCGAACAACGCCAACTCGCGCCGGCGTCCCGAGCACGGCATATCGTTTCGCTCCGCATCTTTTTTCGCTATCTGCAACTCGAAGGCGTTCTGCTCGACAATCCCGCCGAACTGTTGGGCAGTCCCAAACTTTGGGAACGCATGCCGCAAGTCCTCACGCCGGGTATGGTTGTCGAACTGCTTCGGGCACCCGAAGAAAATTCCGACAAACTTTGGCTCCGCGATAGGGCAATTTTGGAATTTTTCTACGCGACCGGCTGCCGATGTGCCGAATTGGTGAACCTCAAATTGCAGGATATTCACCCCGCCGAAGGATATTGCCTTTGTACGGGAAAGGGGAATAAGCAGCGCATCGTCCCGTTGGGGAAACGGGCGATTGCCGCTTTCGCCTTATGGATGAAACACGAACGGGAAGTCGTATTAAAACGGCGAAAAGAGGGAAGGAATTCGCATTTCCAGGTGCTTGGTTGGGATACCGACGAATCCAAAATGAAAGTGGAAGTCCCCTGGGCGTTTTTGTCTTTTAAGGGCTACAAAATGCGTCGGGAGGCAATGTGGAACCTGATAAAAAAGTATGCGTTTAGGATTGGCGCCCCTACGTGGACGAGTCCGCATACATTACGGCACAGTTTTGCAACGCATATGCTCGTTGGCGGAGCGGATTTACGGCAAGTGCAGGAAATGCTCGGCCACGCAACGATTGCAACGACGCAGATTTACACGCATGTCGATATGACCCGGCTCAAGTCGATCCATGCGAAGTGCCATCCGCGGGGATAGGGCGCGCACTTGACAAAACGCATCGCCTAGCCGATAATGCAGGCCTTCGGAAATCACCTTTTTCTCCGTCAACAACTTCCGATTTTGTGAATTCAGCAATCTTCTCCGGGCCGTCTAACTTGGTCCAACTCGCTCAATACCGGGCCGAAATCGAATCAAACGAACCCGCTTTCACCTACCTCACCAACGGCGTTGACAATGAGATCGTCATGACCTACGCCAGCCTCGATCGGCAAGCCCGACGCATTGCCGCCTGGCTCCAGAATCGCAATATGTTCGGGCAACGCGTCCTTCTTCTCTATCCGCCCGGTCTCGACTTCATCGCCGCCTATTTCGGCTGTCTCTATGCCGGTGCCATCGCCGTCCCCGTCTATCCCCCGAGGCGCAATCGCTCCATCCTTCGCATCCAATCCGTTGCCAACAGCGCACAAGCCGCCGTCGCCCTCACCACCGAAGACGTCATCAAAACCGTCGATGGGATGCTCGTCGAAGCCCCCAGCCTCAAAAATATCGTTTGGCTCGCGACCAGCACCCTCGCCGAGGGGCTCGAGGAAAAATGGGTATTCCCCAGCATCACTCCCGAAACCATCGCCTTTTTGCAGTACACCTCCGGCTCGACCGGCACTCCGAAAGGCGTGATCCTCACGCACGGGAATCTGCTGCACAATTCCCAAATGATTTATCGGGGATTTGAACACACCCGAACGGCCCGAGGCGTGTTTTGGCTGCCCAGTTATCACGATATGGGGCTCATCGGCGGAATCGTCCAACCGCTTTACTGCGGCAGACCGAATATCATCATGTCGCCGCTCTCCTTTCTGCAAAAGCCGTTTCGCTGGCTCGCCGCCATCACCCGCTACAAAGGAACAACCAGCGGCGGGCCAAACTTTGCATACGATCTGTGCGTCCGAAACATCACCGAAGCCCAAATTGATGAACTGGATTTGAGCAGTTGGACGGTCGCATTCAACGGAGCGGAACCCGTCCTGGCCGAAACGATGGAAGCGTTTGCCCGAAAGTTTGAACGGTGCGGTTTCCGCTATGAAGCCTTTTATCCGTGTTTCGGACTGGCCGAAGGCACCTTGATCGTCTCCGGCGGGTACGTCAAGCAGCGGCCAATCATTCGTTCGCTGGATCCCAAAGAGTTATCCGTTGGTCGTGCGGTGGAAGTTCGGGAACGCCGCATCAGCAAGGTCGTCCGTTATGTTTCCAGCGGACAGGCACTGATGCCGGATGAACGGATCGCGATTGTCGATCCCGAAACCTGCGTTGAATGTCCCGACGGCATCGTTGGCGAAATTTGGGTCAAAAGCCCGAGCAACGCCAAGGGATACTGGGATTCTCCCGAAGCGACCAAGCAGATATTTCACGCCGCGATCAGCGAGACGGGCGAGTCGCCCTTCATGCGGACGGGCGACCTCGGTTTTATGGTCGGCGGCGAACTTTTCGTAACGGGCCGAATTAAAGATTTAATCATCGTGCGCGGCGTCAATGTGTATCCGCAGGACATCGAAATGACCGTCCAAAATGCCGCTCCCAATCTTCGTCCGCTGGGCGGGGCCGCCTTTATGGTGAAAGACGATGCCGAAATGCCGCAAGAGCATTTGGTCATTGTACAGGAACTCGACCGGCAATTCAAGGGCGAGCCTGCCGATGTGTACACCGCAATCCAAAAAGCCGTCGCCCTGGAACATGAAATCCCCGTCAAGGGAATCGTGCTGATTAAATCGGGCAGCATTCCGAAGACATCGAGCGGGAAGATTCAGCACCACGCATGCCGAAATGGTTTTCTCGACGGCTCGCTCAAAGAGATTGACCGCTGGGTTTCCGGCGATGTTTCCTTCCGGCTTGTCGAAGGCGGCGAAGCGGAGAATGCCCTGCACGAAGCGACCGGATTGACCGATTCCGACGACCATAGCCGAATTGTTCGGGGGAGTCGGCCAGTATCGTTCGCCGCCGAGGGCCCGGTGCGGCCCGTTTTGCCGGAAACACCGCCGGAAAAACCGCAACACATGCTCCTCAAGGAGTTGCCCGCGACGACCCCCGAGCAATCCACGCTTTCGCTGATTTCGATGGACGAGATAGCGGCAGTCGTCCTGGAAGAGGTTCGCAAAATCGCCAAGGAACGCGCCGCACACTTAACCATCGAGACCGATATTACGGAACTCGGCCTTGATTCTTTGGAGCGGATGGAGATTTTGGCGTCGCTCGAAGACCGATTTGGCGGTCAGTTTCCCGAGTCGATTTTACCGGAACTCTTCACCGCCCAGCAGGTGCTCGATGCCGTCTTGCTTTACCTGGGTACGGGCCCGCGAAAAACGATTGAGCAGGGCCGAAGCCAGCCGAGAACGGCAATCCCGGCGGAAGACTACCAATTTGCGCAGTTTCCCGAATACCTGCGGTTGAAGTCGGGACTCGATTCGCTTCAGGGGACCGGCTTGAACCGGTTCTTTGACGTGCATGAAGGCATCACGAATGACCACGCGATCATCGACGGCAAAAAATACATCAATTTTTCAAATTACAACTATATCAACACGTCCGGCGATCCCGACGTTACGGCAGCGGCCGTCGAAGCCTGCGAAAAATACGGGACGAGCGTCTCCGCGAGCCGCCTGGTTTCGGGAAACAAGCCGATTCACCGCGAATTGGAAAACGCGATTTCCCAATTTTTGGGCTGTGAAGACACGCTCGTTTTCGTCGGCGGGCATTCGACGAACGAAGGCGTGATCGGACACCTTTTGAACGAACGGGATATGATTTTGTTCGATGCGCTTGCTCATAATAGCATCGTGGAAGGGGCGTTGCTGTCCGGTGCGAGGCGTCGGCCCTTCCCGCATAACGATTGGGAGGCCGTCGATTGGATCCTGAAAAAGCATCGGGCCGATTACCGACGCGTGCTGATTGCCGTCGAGGGCGTGTACAGTATGGACGGCGACTATCCCGACTTGCCGAAGTTTATCGAGGCCAAAAAGCGGCATTCGGCAATGTTGATGGTTGATGAGGCGCATTCGATCGGGATTTTGGGCGCGACGGGCCGCGGGATCGGCGAACATTTCGCCGTGGATCGCAGTGATGTCGATATCTGGATGAGTACATTGAGCAAAACGTTCGCGAGTTGCGGCGGATACATTAGCGGGACGAAGGAGTTGATTGAATACTTGAAATATACGGCACCGAATTTTGTATTTAGTGTGGGGATTTCCCCCCCGAACTGTGCAGCGGCGTTGGCGGCATTACGGGTACTGGAGCGTGAGCCGAATCGGGTGGAGCAGTTGCGGAAAAACAGCAAGTTGTTTTTGGAATTGGCAACGGCGGGCGGGTTCGATACGGGAATGAGTCGGGATTCTTCGATTGTGCCGGTGATCTTGGGCAATTCGATGTTGGCATTGCACATTTCACGGGCATTATTTGATCGCGGCGTGAATGTGCAGCCGATATTGCATCCGGCGGTGGAGGAGAAGGCGGCTCGGCTTCGATTTTTCATCACCTCATCGCACACGGAAGAGCAGATTCGCTATACGGTTGACGCAATGACGCAGGTGTTCAAGTTGCTGTGAGTGCAAGGGCCCGCCAGCGGCTTGACAGCCGAGTGCCTTTCCGGTACAATCGGCAACATCATAATGCCCGAAACCAAAAACACGCCGTAATGACATCGGATTTCAATGCACCGGAGATGAACATTCCCGCCGCAACCAACGAAACGACAGACGTTTTGGGAATGCAGTCCAACACGTACTGCATGCTGCTCCATCTTTCCCAACTGCTCAACGTTTTGCTGCCGCCCTTCGGCATCATCACGCCGATTATTATGTGGGCGATTGCCAAAGACAAACATGCCGAAGTTGATGCACACGGAAAAGTCGTACTAAATTGGCTAATTAGTTGGTACATCTATATGACCGTTGCCGCGGTCCTGGTTTTCGTTGCCGTTGGAGTGCTTTTAATACCGGCCCTGATGATACTGATGTTTGTGTTCCCGATTCTCGGAGCGGTCAAAGCCAATACCGGAGTGGTGTGGCGCTATCCGCTGAGCATTCCGCTGTTTAAGTAGGCAATGCGTGAGAGTGTCAGGTAGGATGCCGACCGCCGGGCGGCATCGTCGGCGTGAGCCGACTGAAGTTCCAATTCGGCTGCGCCGATGCAGTCGCCCGGCGGTCGACTGCCTACCTCCAGTGCTTGACATTTTCGCGTTTTCGGATACCATGGACGGTACTGGAAGGAATTTGCCGGCAGTATGGCCGGATTTGGACTATGCTCGCTCTGCTCGCGTCGATTTTGTCGTTTATATTGCCCTTTTTGTCGGTCTTTCTGATTGTTATCATCCTGCTCCAACGCGGAAGAGGCGGAGGATTGGTCGGTGCATTCGGCGGTATGGGCGGGCAAAGTGCCTTCGGCGCGAAAGCCGGCGATGTCTTTACCCGAATTACCATCGTCCTGGTCTGCATCTGGATTTTTTGCTGCATCATCGTCCTCCTGGGTATGAAAGAACGGGCCGACGCTCCGCCCGCTCTCTTCGGCAGAGGGCCGCAACCCGTCGCCGCCGCTTCCGAACTCGCTCCTTAACATAACTGCTTATGACGCAAGAATTTGATGAAACCATCAGCAAAATCACGAAAGAAGAAATCAGCGGAAAAGGGATTACCGTTGGATACCGAGCCGTCAGCGTTTTGGCCGTCATCGCTCTCGTGCTGTCGCTCTTCACGCCGCTGATGCTGCTGAGCAACTGGTTCATCCTTTTCCCCTTGCTCGGTGCGATTTGCGGCATCTTCGGACTGTACAACATTTTATCCTGTCCCTTCGACTACACCGGTCGGGGCTTCGCCCTGGGCGGAATCATCTTTTCCTTCGTGATTGGGATCGCCGCCGCCGGTTGGGGAACGTATCTCTACTATTTCAATATCCCGTATGGATATACGGCGGTCAGTTTTCTGGAAATGCGGCCCGACGAGCGGACGGGCCGGGTGCCGGAACACATTATGCAACTTGCACAAGAGCAGCGTAAGGTTTACATTCGGGGATTTATGTATCCGGGTCGGCAACTGTCGGGCATCCAGAATTTTATTTTGGTTCGTGCGAAAGAGCACTGCAAGTTTTGCGCGACGCAGTTGAATCCGTTTGATATGGTCAGTGTTCACTGTACGGGTGAGTTGCGGGTCCCGTTTCGCACTCGGGCGGTGCATGTCGGCGGCGTGCTCTACTACAATGAAGATTACCATTCAAATCTCGGCGGTGTGCCGTTTCATATCGAAGCCGATTTGTTCCGGTAGCGGGGCCCAGAATAGGGTATAATAACGTCTGGCCAAAGGGCAGGGATTGCTCTCGTTTTTATGGATATTCCGAAAAATTTCAAACCCAGTTATTACGAAGATAAAAGCAACATCGGAGTGCTGCTTCGGTTCCTAGTCCGACACGGCGAAAAATTTGCGTTGGGCATTGCCGTTTTGTTCGGCCTCTATTTCGCCGCCAGCATCAGAAATTATCAGCCGTTGGCCTGGCATCCCAGCGAAATGGAACAGCGGGCCGAGGATGCCGAAAGTACCATCGTGAGCAATACCCATACCACCGCAGAAGGGCAAGCACGGTTTTTCGATTACGCAACGCGGGCGGAGCATTTCAAGCGTGATGTTTCCCTCGAGCCCTACCGTCATCTTTCCGCCTGGCGGCCGGTATTGCATCCCCCGCCTTCGCTTCGCGGCAACTTCGAGATTTTGACGGCATATGGCCTCCATGCCGAGCCCGCCCGGCGAGCGGGCGCGGCGGCACTGGGAGTCATCCCCCCTATTTGGCACCGTCCGCCCATGCCCGGTGCGCCCTATCCTGCGGAAAACACTGCCATTTGGGTCAATCTTTACGGAACGATCCCCCATTGGGAACAGGGGGAAATTTTCAACCAAACTTTCGACGAACCGGCCAATCCCAACGAGCCGTGGTATGCGTATTACGAATTGGAACGGGCTGAAATCCTGCCGAACGAAGACTTTGACTGGCAGCCGGTCATCGTCTATCCCGGCGTGGTCCCGACCGCCGAGGATTCCGACGCTTCTTTGGATCGGCTGATCTCTTTGGCGCAGCGTCAGGCCGCGATTCGGGAGCCGAATATGCTCCTGTTTTCGGATTTCGATGTCGAACCAGCCCGAACGTATGCCTATCGGATTCGACTCTATCTTGCCAATCCGAATTACAATTTGCAGGAAACATTCACCGAGGAAGGGGTCGACACGCAGAGCGAGTTCATCCAGTCGGATTGGAGCGATTTCGCCAGGGTTTACATGCCGGATCGGACATTTGTGCAGTTGCGTTCGGTAGTTCCGTCCGATCAGGCGAATTTTCCTCGGCAATCAGCACCGCTTCAGCCGGTTCGGGGAACGTTTATTTTGGATTATTTTGACATAGAATTGGGTCAATCGTTGCCGACGGTGGAAAGGGCGGGCGTGCTTCGCGGGATGTTGCTCAATGTTTCCAGGGAAGAGGCGAATCGAATTATCAATCGGGGCAAGGCACCCGAAGAGGTTGTGAGCGTCAATTTTCCCGATACGGGATTGCGATCGGGCGTTTGCGTTATGGATTTGAGTGGAGGTCGTCCATTTCAGAAGCGTACGACGCGTGAGGCGCAATCATCGCCGGATTTATCCGTTCCTGCGGGAGCGTTGTTATTGTTGCCGGACGGCTCAATGCAGGTGATGCGTTAGCCGCACGAGCGAGCAAGGGCGATCTCGCGCAAGAAAGGGCGCGCACGAGCCGGGGGCGTGAGCCCCCGGGTTGATCTATCAAAGAATATCATATGTCGAAGAACCCGGGGGCTGACGCCCCCGGCTCTTGCGCTATGCGCTCTCTTGCTATTTTCCCGCAACGCAGTACACTGGAAGCGATCCCGCCCCGCATCCGTACCGCAATGCTCGAACTCGGAATCAATATCGATCACGTCGCCACTATTCGACAGGCTCGCAAAACCGTCGAACCCGATCCCGTTTGGGCCGCCGCACTCGCCGAACTCGGCGGGGCTGATTGCATTACCATTCATCTTCGCGAAGACCGTCGGCATATCCAAGACCGCGATGTGAAATTGCTCCGCGAAACCGTTCGGGCAAAACTCAACCTCGAGATGGCCTGTGCCGAAGAAATCATCCAAATCGCCCTCGAGGTCAAACCCGACCAAATCACGCTCGTTCCCGAACGCCGCGAAGAAATCACCACCGAAGGCGGCCTCGACGTCATCACTCAACTGCAGCCGATGACCGAAACCGTCAAACGGCTGCAAAACGGCGGCATGTTCGTGAGTTTGTTTCTCAATGCGGATCCCAAGCAGATCGAGGCGGGCCTCCAGACCGGCTGCGATGCGATTGAACTTCATACCGGCAACTATGCGGATGCGGAAACTGCAAGAGACCGCGAGGCCGAATGGCATCGGCTGCAGGTTGCGGGCACGATGATCAGTGCTGCGGGGAAGCGGCTGCATGCGGGCCACGGATTGACGTATCACAATGTGTTGCCGATTGCGTTGATTCCGCAGATGCGGGAACTGAACATAGGGCATTCGATCGTATCGCGAGCGGTTTCGGTCGGGATGCAAGAAGCCGTCGCCGAAATGAAACGGCTATTGGCTCAAAGGTAGGCAGCCGACCGCCGGGCGGCTGCGTCGGCATAGCCGACTGGATGGCTCAAAATGCGGCAAGCCGCAGTTGCCGCCCGGCGGTCGGCAACCTACCTAATATGCGCTCCCGTCTTTTTTTCCCGGCCGCAATATGGTATCCTTACGGGAGTCGATATTTTTTCATCATTCACCCCAAACCGAAAGGATAGTACCGTGGCCGTTAGCAAACTTGATGCCCTTTTTAATCCCAAATCCGTCGCCGTCGTCGGTGCCTCCACCAGACCAGGCACCGTCGGAAATGACCTGCTCCTCAACCTCGTCCGAGATAAATACGTCGGGAAAATCTATCCCGTCAATCCAAAAGCCGAAGAACTCTACGGCCTGAAAGTCTATCCCACACTCGATGCCATTCCCGACAGCGTTGACGTTGCCGTCCTCATCCTTCCCGCACGTGCCGTCCTCGGCGTCGTCGGCGAAGCAAAAGCCAAGGGCATCAAAGGGCTCATCTGCATCTCCGCCGGCTTCAAAGAATCGGGACATGAAGGCGCAGAACGGGAACAAGAACTGACCAAACTCGTCCGCGAAGCCGGAATCCCCCTCATCGGCCCAAACTGCCTCGGAGTCATCAGTCCCGCTCTCAATTTTAATGCCACTTTCGCCGCGAAAACTGCTCTCAAAGGCAATCTCGGGTTTATCTCCCAAAGCGGTGCGTTTTGTACCTCGGTACTCGACTATGCCGAAGCGAGAAAAATTGGATTCAGCAAGTTCGTCAGTTTCGGCAACAAAGCCGACATCAAAGAAAGCGACCTTCTTGAATATCTTGCCGACGATCCCGAAACCAAAGCGATTGCGATGTATCTCGAGGACATCGGCGACGCTGGCCGCTTCGTCGAAGTGGCCTCCAAAACCTTTTGGGAAAAAGGCAAACCGATTCTCTGCATCAAATCCGGCCGCAGTGCCGAGGGAGCCAAAGCCGTCAGTTCGCATACCGGTTCGCTTGCGGGTTCCGATGCCGAATACGATGCGATTCTCAAACAATCCGGCGTGCAACGCGTCGATACCATTTCGGAACTTTTCGACTTGGCGGCACTCTATACGACGCAGCCGATGCCCAAAGGCAACCGATTGGCAATCATTACAAACGCCGGCGGGCCGGGTATTATGGCAACCGATGCGGCAATTGCTGCCGGTCTGACGATTGCACCGCTCGTGGATGCAACGAAAGCGAAACTCCAACCGCCGGTGTTGCCGGAAGCCGCCGCTCTCAACAATCCGGTCGATGTCATCGGTGATGCCCGAAGCGACCGTTATCAAGCCGCCGTCGATGCCGTGATGGGCGACCCGAATGTCGATTTGGGTGTCGTCGTGCTCACTCCGCAGTCGATGACCGATACCGACAAAATCGGCGAAACGCTGCCAGCAATTATCGAAAAACACGGCAAACCGGTCGTAGCGGCCTTTATGGGTATCAAGGAAGTTGCGGAAGGCGTCGATAATTTGGTGCAAAAGGGCGTGCCGAATTATGCCTTTCCCGAAGATGCGGTCAAATCGCTTGCCGCTGCCGTTCGGCTCGTCGAAATGCGTGCCGTGGCCAAACGGGAATATGTCGAATACAAAGACGTCGATGCGGCCAAGGCGGGGAAAATCATTGCCGACTACCTCGGCAAAGACACGGAGCGATACCTCACGCAGGCGGAATGCCGGGCATTGTTCGAGTGCTATAAGTTGCCGTTATTGAAAAGCGGCATTGCAAAATCGGCGGACGAAGCGGCGAAAATCGTGTCGGACATCGGCGGCAAAGTCGTGATGAAGGTGATGTCTGCCGACGTGAAACACAAATTCGACGACGGCGGCGTGCTGCTCAACATTGAGGGAGCGGATAATGCCAAGAAGGGGTACGATACGATTTATGCAAACATTGGCAAGAATGTGCCGGGCGCGAAAATTGACTCGATTTTGATCGAGCAGATGGCCCTGGAGGGCGAAGAGGTGATCGTCGGCTGCAGTCGCGGCGGATTGGGCCCGTTGATGATGTTCGGCTTGGGCGGAACGTTTGTTGAGTTGATTAAGGATGTGCAATTCCGGTTGGCTCCGATGTGGCGGGTAACGGCGGAGGAGATGGTGCGTTCGATTAAGGCATTTCAGAAGTTGGATGGTTTCCGCGGCACGCCGAAACGGGATGTTGATACGGTCATAGATGTCATTTTGCGGATGTCGGCGATGGTGGTGAATCATCCTGAGGTGGCGGAGTTTGACATTAATCCGTTGATTGTGCATGCGGTGGGCAAGGGCGCATCGGTCGCGGACAGCCGCATCATGCTGCGAAGGGTGTAACGGCACCCAAATGGATAAAGAGCCGGGGGCGTAAGCCCCCGGGTTGCAGTTAAGAAAATAAAATTGACATGCCGAAAATTTCAAGTTTTTACGGAATTCGCATCGTTATGAACCATTGGGATTTCGGAAGACATCACTTGCCACACATTCATGCCGAGTATCAGGAGTTCGAAGCCGTCTATTCGATCCCTGATGGACGTTTGCTGACAGGAGGTCTTCCCCGACGACAAAAAAATATGGCCGAGAAATGGATCGATCAGCATCAAGACGAATTGGTGCAAAACTGGCAATTAGCCATTGTTGGGCAAAAACTGTTTGAAATTGATCCGTTGTTCTAGATTAGAGGAGTAATGATGAGTATATTGCAACCAACAACTTTGTATGCAGACGACCTCGATGACGAAATTGTCGATTCCGGTGTACCGACGAGTCCCAAGATTGTGCGAGTGCATCCGAACGACGATTTTTCCTTGACGGTTGCGTTCAAGACTGGCGAGGTCAAACGGTTCGATGTTACGCCCTACTTGGATGCGAGTGAATTTTTTAGAGAATTGGCAGACCCTGCATATTTCCGAAAAGTCTTCCCCGAAGGTTCCGCCGTCGAGTGGCCGCACGGACAAAGTTTGTGTTCCGATACCCTCTATCCGAATGGAATTCCCGTCGATGATTGACTATTTTGATCAACGCATTTGCAAGCATCGTCATTCCGGCGAAAGCCGGAACCCAGCGGAACCGTTATCACACGCAATGGCTGGTTCCCGGCGTGCGCCGGGATGACGGTTTCCGAACAAGTCTACAATCCCCTCTACTCTTCCTCCAAGACGATTTCAACATACGTATTCAGGTCGCCGAACCGGGATGAATGCAAAAAATCATGATCCAACGGCTTGTACGGACCAATAATGCTCAATGTGAACCGCCTAGATTCCACGCCGAGCGAGATAAGATATTCCCGAACGTTCCGAGCACGGGCATAAGCAAGACCATCCACCGTGTACAACGACTGTTCGGATTGCTCATTCCGCGAAGCATGGCCCCGAATAACAATCGAATACGGAAGCCCACGCAACTCGTTGGCAAGTCTGGATAGTGCCCGTTCACTCTCGTCGTCCAAATCCGCACTTTCCAGACCAAACGGAATAATCGCGAGATTCGTTACCGCTCTCCGCGGCCTCGGTTCCAGAGACAACGGATCATCCTCTCCCGTCGCACGCCTCGACAACGAAAACGATGGATCAGAGCGGATTGCCCTCATTCCGGTATGGGAAGCCCCTTCACGCACATAGCGCTCCCCGATCGCTTGCATCAAGCCGGACACCCTCTGCGATTCGATCGTGCTGATCGAAAAAAGCATGATGAAAAACGTGAGCAAAAGCGTCATCAGATCGCTGAAACTGATCATCCAAAACGGAGCAGTTTCTTCTTCGGCGGCTTCGTTGTGTCTTTTTCTATTCATGGTAAAGGCATCACTCGCTTACGCTTCGTGCTCTGTATTCGTGCTTTGTCTGTTAAAAATCACTCCTTCTCTGCCGGATGGAGGCGCTCCGGGAGGAATGTCGTCAATTTCAATCGGGTAATTCTTGGATGTTCGCCGTTCATCATGGAAAGAATCCCATTCATTTTCATTTCCATCGCAATGACTTCCTGTTTGTGGAAGTAACGCAGTTTGGCGGCATACGGAAGGAAAAACAAATTGGCACTGCTTATCCCGTAGAGCGTTCCCATCAGGGCAACGGACATATGCTGTCCGATCGTGTCGGGATTCATATGGGCGAGCATAAGAATCAAGCCGAGCAGGGTGGCAATGAGTCCGAAAACCGGCGCGACTTTTCCAAGCGTTGCCATCATATCCGCACCGACGGAGTGCCTGTTGCCGATGGAATCCATTTCCCGTTCCAAGACGGCAGTAACGACATCCGGTTGCATTCCATCGACGGCCATTCGGAGTCCCAATGCCAAAAAGCGGTCATCCAAATCGTCAATTTTGCTATCGTAAGACAGAATGCCGTCGTGGCGGACATTGTTGCTGATTTCGACAATTTCGTCGATGATGGCCTGCAGGTTGGGTTTTTTATAGGAAAAGACGATTTTGATCACGGAGGGCAGCCGCAGGCATTCATCCATTGAAAACGAAATCAGCAACACGCAAAAGACCCCGCCGCCGATGATGATTCCTGCTGCGATGTCGATGAAGCCGAGCGGATTGCCGCCGGCAAAGAAGATTCCGCCGAGTAAGACACCGATTGCGGCAAGGGTTCCGATCACTGAGGCTTTTTCCATGAGTCAAACGGTCATTGAGTCAAAACGGTCATTCCGGCGCAGGCCGGAATCCAGGCATTGCGTGCGATGTCGATTCCTCTGGGTTCCGGCCTTCGCCGGAATGACGATGCTTTCGCCAAAATGACGATGCTTTCGCCGGAATGACGCTTTTCAGGGTTTACGAACAAGTCTACTGTGTCGGTGATTTTACTGACGGCAGGCAAAAAGTCAAGAGAGTCGCTCCCGCGTCCGCTCTTTTTCTGCTAAAATGTTTCCCGTGAAACTATTACTCTTCGCCCTGCTCCTCTGCCCAACTCAAAATCATCTGCTCGCAGAATACTACGACCGCGCCCTGCCCACCATCGACCGATTCCTGCAACAACTCGATCGCGAACAAGATTTCGCCATCTTCACCCTCTTCAATAACATCGCCATCATCATCTCCGCTAATGCCGACCTGCAACAAGCGGAACCCGTAACGCATCTTCTGCGCATTGCCGAAGAAATGCAAGACAAAAATCCCGAAAGCCGAACCTTCGGCAATTTTCGCTGGTATTGGAGCAGTCCCGGCGTTACCGACCACAACGCCGCCGAGTTCGCGCTCGCTCGCATGCTCAGCATTCAACTTGATACTCCCAACGCCCTCGCCGACGAAGATCAACAAATCCTGCTCCGAATGCTCGAACGCTCCATCCCCGTTTGCATGAACCGCCGGATCCGTCCTGACTACACCAACATCGCTTTATACAATTCAATTCATTTGATTCTGTTGGGTCAAGTTTTCGAAAGGCCGGACGTTTTGCAAAAAGGCAAGCATCGGTTAAAAAATATCGCCGCCCATATCTGGAACCACGGCATCTTTGAGTATAACAGTCCCGCCTATTATCACATAAACATCGACTCCCTGCAACTAGGCCTTCGGCATGTCGACGATCCCGAAACAAAAGCGTTGATTCACGCCCTGCTGGAATTATTTTGGACGGATATGTCGCTGCATTGGTTCAAGCCCGGCCTGCGGTTGGGCGGCGCGCAAAGCCGAACCTATAATTATCTCGTCGGCATCAACGTTCACAAATTCCGGCTTCTCGCCTTCGCCGGTTTGTGCCCCTACGATCACGATGCCCGGTATCATGCCGTGCTGAATTCATTCCGGGCAGACCGAGCGGAACGGGCAGGCCGGGGCACCGCCTGGCCGTCGCCGGAAATCGTCGCTCTCAACGATCGGTATCCCCGTTGGGTTACACGGAATTGGGGCCGCGACCAAGGCCAATGGGCCGCGATGTATATGCTCGAAGACATCGCCCTCGGAACGGCCGGAGCGAAATACGATGCCCAGCAGAATATGGTGCTGACCGTCGACATTGCCGACTGCGGAGAGGTCGATGTACACAAAGACGCAATCGTGCGAGTACGGGACGAATTTGTTGTTTCGCGGTCGGACGACCACGCGTCAGACGACCATGATTCCGTAATCCGGCAATTTCAACCGCGGTCGTATTTCATTGCGGATGGGCGCGAAGACCCCTACGGGACGAAACTGTTTTCGACGGGGAGCGGCGGGCAACGGAAAGCATTGCATCTTGACGCCCTTTGGTTCGGCACGCAACGAACCGTCGACTCGCTCGGCCTGGTGCTGTATCCGCCGGAGATATTGAACGACCCGCAGGTCGTCAATGTGCAATCGCACTTCGTCGTCCGCAGGCCGAAAGAAATTTGGCTGGACGGTGAGCAGATTGTACTGCTTCCGAACGAGCCTGTCAAGGTAGGCAACAGGCCGATCGTATTTCGGTATGCAACGTGTGCCTTTGGAGTTCGCGTTGTATGGAGTCGGGACTTGCAGGGCCAACCGGCGGAAGTTTTTTTGGTTGATGACGGCAACGAACACGGCGTGTACCGTTTGACGGTGGAACATATGCCTGCCGCATCACCCGGCGACGCGCGTGCGATGCGAGAGAGGTACGCATCGCAGGGCGATACGGCCAATGCCGGTGCGGCCCTGTGGGTGCGGATTGATTCCGACGCTCGCGGAGATGTTTACGGAACCCGTGGCGCAAGCCAGGGGGTGATACACGTCGATTCTCCGGCTCACGCCGCGGGTTCTGCGAACGACATCGCGATCGCGGTTGCCGGTCGCGACGGCATTCTCTCCATTTCGCTTCGCGACGGCATCGTTCAAACGGAACCAGCCGCTCCGCTGGGGATTTTGACTTTGGACGGCAAGGATTTGGGCAGGCCGATTTTGGAACGGCTACCCGCCGCCGCGAATTTTGTCCAACGGCGTGATACGGCCGTGCCGATTGCCGTCAAACCCGAGGGGGCCTCTTGGGATGCGGAGTTGGGATATTCGTTTTTTGATGACATTGTCTCGGATGGGGCGGTTCGCATCAATCAGGGCGTGTCGTGGCAGTTGTTGGTAGAGCAATCGGGCGTGTACGAATTATGGGGCCGGGTGCAGACGGTCGATGCGGAGCATGATTCGTTTTGGGTTGAGTTTGCGGAACGGTTGCCGGATGGTTCGTTTATGCGGCGTTCGTTTCAGGCGGATTGGCATTTGGGCGTGCGAACGGATTGGACTTGGGTTCGTTTGCCGGAGTCGATTTTTTTATCGGAGGGCATTTGGCAATTAACGCTCAAGCCACGGGAGTACGATGGCCGGATCGACCGCTTGCGGCTATTGCCGGAAAGCGTTATCCGAGCAGATTTGCCATAGACCTGTTCGGAACGCCATTCCGGCGCAAGCCGGAATCCAGGGGAATCGGCATCACACGCAATGCCTGGATTCCGGCAAGCCGGGATGACAGTTTCTGAACCAGTCTAATGAAAACAACTTTTTTCCGCGGGGGAGCAATTCTACTTGCAGTTCGGGAAGCAATGGTCATCTATTTGCATTTTGCGACGCTGCTCGTTAATCGTTCCCGTATTTCGGAAGCCGTGAAAGAGCTGAAAAAGATGGCAGTAAAGAGGAGTCTGGAAAAAGAATCCCGAAGTAAAGATAGAAGAAAGTAAGAAACAAGTCAGAGTGGAGAACGAAACTCCTGACTCCCGTCTACTATCTTCTAAGTTCGCACCAACGATATAACGAAGAGTCTTCTCAATTTATCGCAGTAGCACTTGTTGCAGTAGCCAGTTCCGGTGCAGGCAATCGTGTCATGACCTCTTCACCGGGCGGCTCTTGGATGCAGGAACAAAGCAAAACGATTACCGCAAAAACATTGGCCGATGTGGACAGTCATACACTTCCGATAAAAGCAGAGAGATCATATATGCCGATAACATAAGCGTTGCCAGTTTGTTCTCCACCAAAGCCAATCTTCGGCAGTGCGGTCGTGCCAGTTTTTTGATTCAGAACCGCTCGTTCCTGTAACACTTATATCCAACTCATCCTTTTCACAGGACATAGCACTCGAATCAGAATTAATAATAATCTATACCGATGTTTCACTGAACAGAGTAATGCCTATGCACACGGCACATCGCACTCGGTATTTTGATTTTGATGATGATCCGACAGTTTCGCAGTTGCGAATCACGGTGTAGGATGTCTGCGAGCGGTTGGTGCAACGAGCAATACGCCGGTTTACGTGCCGTCGATGCAAATGTGTGGGCTTGCGGTGATGGTCACCGATGTGATCGATGAGTTTATTGTGCCGATGATACTCTCGAATGACGAGTCTTTTGAATACTCGATTCGATAACCGGTTGCATTCGCCACTGCTTGCCATTCCACACTGATCGTGTTACTTGCCGTCGCCTCTACATTGATAGATGTTGGTCTAGCGAGTAATGTAATCGAAAATTCCTTTTTTGTATTTGACTCGGTAACTTGGAGACAGTATTCGTACTCGCTTCCTACTACTAAATTGTCTTCGGAGAATTTCGTCAAATCGCGATATCGACTTTGTCGCTCTTAAAAATCGTTTTTCTTTTGTTACCAATAAGTTATATCAAAAAATTAGTGAACTGCCATTTCTGCCGCATTAAACCTCATTTCACTCTCCCTTGAAAAGTGTTTGACTGTTTTCGCCTGGTGGCTTGGTGCAGAACTCAGAAAATATCAAGGCACATCCGGCGCAGATGGCACTAAGTCACTTCCCCATTCCTTTTATTTTGAAAATCTGGACTTTTGAGATATTTATGGAATTTTTCGGCAAACAATGACGAGAAGTCTATAGCGAGGGCAAGTCGTCTTATGTGCATAAAATAGGGAAAAGGTTGTCTGTGCGAGTTAAGGCATGTTGCCAACAGCCAATTTGGGGTGTTTGGAAAAACACACAAGGCAGGCAGATTGCAAGAAGCCGAATGCGTACGATTTCCTAAAAAAGTGTTGTTTGGGAGTTGTTTTCGTTTTTAGGTCATGGGAAATTCCTTTAAATAAGTGTCGTTTGACACTTTTTATCATAGAATTTCTTTGCCGACAAATGAAAAGGCCTATCGCTAAACTTTTGAGCAATAATGGTTTAGGACGAGCGGTTCCAACCAAAGTGCGACACTTGGGAATCCGCATGGTAAATTGCCTGGGCTAACCGAAAAAGTGTTAAAATTATCGGTGTTTATTGCATATTGCCGATACTGCACACGTCTCATGAAAACAACTTTTTTCCGCGGGGGAGCAATCCTACTATTCCTGACGGCATGTTGGTTCGGCATGCTGGCGGTCCACGAACTCGGACACATTATGGCAGCCTGTGCAAGCGGAGCAGTCATCGAGCAGATCATCGTGTTTCCCATTTCCTGGACGAAGATACGCAATGTCGAGTATCCACTGTTTGTGTATGGAGCCGGTGCTGTTGCCGGAACGATGTTGCCTTTGTTCATTTGGCTCCTTGCCCGTTGGTTTCGCTTGAAAACGGAATATCTTTTCCGCTTTTTTGCGGGATTTTGTTTGATTGCCAATGGAGCATATATTGGATGTGATTTTTCCACAACCGGACCGAGCGATGCGGGCTTGCTGATCGAATATGGGGCCAACCGTTTGGTCCTCGTGATCTTTGGAGTATTCTGCATTTGCGTCGGCTTATTTCTGTGGCATGGACAGTCGCGATGGTTCTTTCCCGAACGCTAGAGCGTATTCATTTTTGCTTTGGCAAAAAATCGTCCTTCCGGCTTTCGCCGGAATCCAGCCGAGCGGCGTGCCGCGGCTCGGCTTTCTGGTTGTATCATTTTTTCGCGTGCTGCAATCGCCTTGCTCGACACATCGAAAATTACCTGTAAACAACCGCAAACCGCGTGCGTTCAGTTTTGCCCAGCGGTGGAAATCAAAAATTGAGTACCTTCGGGAACTTGTTACGGTTTGTCATAAAATCCTTGTCAATCCTCCCGTGTTTCATTCCATAAGTAATTAAGTTATGGAAAGAACATTTAACACCTAACCGCACCTCCGAAAATCGCATCAAATTCCAGAGATATCCTTTCACAAGGGATGATTCTAGTACTCTAACTATTTTATAGCCAAACAACTGAGTTTCATTATCAGTGATTAACTTTGCTTCAATCAAATAGCAAAGATAGGACAGATAGGCTAGATACTTGTCTATACGAAGTTCATTTTTTTTATCCTTATAGAAGTCCGCAGTGAACGTAGTATTTTGCAGGTCGTGATCAATTATCCGACCAGCTTCTGCTAGTTCATCATCAAAACGCAACTTTTCAACCAGTTCTTTGACAAACTCTGCACGCCGTATCTTTCGCCGTTGTTCCCATTGCCACAAGGCGATAACGATCGTCGCAATCGCTGTAATCATTGCTATAACTCCCACTGATCCATGAACACAGTCACACATACTTATTCCTCTTTCTGCCCTAAAATTGTGTTGTTGGCACCGCCATACGTTGCCCGTAGCCGGATAATATAACAGGATGATAACGAAAAACAAGAGGCACCTTGAATCCTTGATTTTTTGGCGACACACGGAATTCATTCACAAGACATTCAGGTCCGTGCTGGACGTTTGCATTGTCTCTTTCGTCACCGGCACTTGCCCCCCGCTCGCTTCCCCTAAAGTTTTTTTCCCATTATGCCGAATATATCGAATAAGGATAGCACGGACTCGAAGACTACCCATGAAAAAGAAATATCGACACATATTCCCGGCTTTGGCAATCGCACTAACAGTACTTACCGCATCCGCGTTGGCTCAAAGACCAATTACCCCGTTGCGAAATATCGGCGATTCCATCCGAAATATCGGAAAAACCGTTGAAGCCGACCCGAGTAAAGAGTATATGCTGTCCGAAACGGATGGGCCTTTTCTCATCATGGCCGCAGTTTTCTCCGGGCCAACCGCCCGCCAAGAAGCCCATTCGCTCGTCCTGGAACTCCGAAAAACTCATAAATGGAATGCCTTCGTTTATGAAAAAACCTTCGTGTTCGATGCGAATCAAGATTTCCAGAAAGCGAAAAACCCCTTTACAGGCCGTTCGGCAACGCAGTACCGCAATCGCGGCGGCGAAACGGAGTTTGCCGTCCTCATCGGCAACTTTCCCTCGTTGGATGACCGACAATTTGAGCGGACACTTGCCGACGTGCGAAAATGTCAGCCGGAAACCTTGAAAGGACGACGCTCGCCAACGCCTTTTTCGATGGCATTCGGTTTGGCCAACCCGATGTTGCCGCCGGAACATCAACGCGGAGTCGTCGATGCTTTCATCGAGTCGATCAACAAAGGCCCGTATTCGCTATTGCGAAATCCTCGGCATTATACGGTTCAGATTGCGACGTACACCGGGCAAATGGAGTATAAAAGAGCATCCGCTCTCACGAACAGCATTCCTCTTTTCAATCCGAAAAAGAAGACGGAACTCGAAATGGCGGGCGAAGCGGCCATCGCACTCTGCAAGGCCTTACGGGATCGGGGAATTGAGGCGTATGAGTTTCATGACCGATATGCAAGCATTGTAACGGTCGGCAGTTTTGACCAGCCGAATCATCCGATGATCCAGCAGATTATCCAGCAATATCAGGCGAGAATTGACGGAAATTCGCTCAAAACCGTCGTGATTGACGGGATCGAATGCGATCCGAAGCCGATTGTCATTGAAGTTCCGAGAGTGAAAAGGTAGTGTAGGGATGTTTGCCGGACACCGGAGCCTGAATTACGTCTCGGATTCCGGGACTGCGACGGGATCTGACGGCTCCGCATTTTTTGCTTTTTCATTTTGGGCGGCCACGTAAATCATTCGCAGTTCGTGCAAGACGTTTTCGAACGTTTGTGCTTCTTCGGGCGTTTGCTGACCTGAAGTTTTTTCGGAGAGCATCGCGATGGTATCAATGAAGTGTTTTCCTTGGTGGAGCAGAATGCGTGTTTGTCCGTCGATGGGATTCGGGAAGATTCCGAGCGAGACCATGGCTTGGGCGGCCAATCCGGTTACGAGGGTCAAGAGCGAAGGTTCGGGAAGCGGTGAGTCGTGGAGTTCCTGCATTTCGGTATTTTAGCACAATTTGGACGGCAATGTAAGGTCAACCACCCGGGGGCTAGAGCGTATTCATTTTTGCTTTGGACAAAAAATCGTCATTCCGGCGAAAGCCGGAATCCAGAGGAATCGACGTCGCACGCAATGTCTGGTTCCCGGCTTGCGCCGGGATGACGGGAGGCGTCCAGACCAATTTTGAATATGCTCTAACGCCCTCGGCTTGTGCGCATCGCCCTCGGTATCACTTACCGACTAGTCATGTCAAAATTGACATTCTCATTCCGGCCCGGATTCACCGTCGCAGTGAACGGACTCGTACTCGGCGATCCATAAACCCGAGGCGTGATCTGCGTATGAATGGATGGACCCGACATCTGGTTGCCCGAAGGATCCCTGGGATCCGGGGGAAGCAACGTAGTCTCAACATCAATCCTGGAAATCGTAACGATGTAGTCGCCCTCAAACGCCCCGCGTTCGGGCAAACCCGAATCCGCTGTCAATTTGTATACGCCCGACTCGTCCGAACGGCCCGCCGCAATTTTGTCGTTCGTCCCGTCCGGTACGGGATGGAACGTAATCAACGCACCCTCCAACGGCTCGCCATGGAGCGTGATGATGCCCTCTACATAATGCGTATTAGGCCCCCTGTCGCCGCAGCCGACGAGCATGAGTGATAAAAGCAGTATCGTGAATGTTTTAATTTTTTGCATAAGTTGGTGATTGTAAAATTGTGTGGTATTAGAACACGATCGCAAGCCTACAGCGAACGCGATTCGCCGCCGCTTCGACTGCCCATCGCGCCCCAAACGCCGTACGGCGATTGCCGACTGGACCATGAGCCGCGGGCTGCAGCACTATCGCCCCCGCGAAAATTACCATCCCACGGGTCAAACCCTTGGTTGTGTGCATCAACCGAGTCGGTTACGAAACGCACCGACCCATCGCAAAAAGCGACGCCGACACCGCCGGGATGGTTGCTGCTCGCCGATGTTACCACCTCACCTTCGGGATCATTATTCATCGAAAAACTAGGGCTATTCGGCGGCATGACCGTGAAAAATTGCGTGTAAAGCGGTCTGGCATCGCCCCATCGACCACCGGAAACCCGATCCGGCACATTGCCCGTGTAGTTAAATCTTCGGGAAAAATTCCCGGTCGCAATGGTTTCGCCCCCCTCCGGCGTCAGAATGGCCGCTCGCATCGCCGCCGGCGAAGCAAATGGGGTATTTACAGCAATGTTTTCCTTGATTCGAGTGCCCGAATCGGAATTCCCGATTGACGCTTCGGAAAGCATAATTGTATTGCTTGCCCCGTCCATAATGTTTGCGAACGACCCCTGGAACCTGTCGCCAGGGCCAAAGGGGCCCCGTAGTGTGTGAAATGTATCCCAATGTACGAAAAGATCGCCGACATTGCAACGATAACTGTTCCTGCCGAGTTTCCCATTAGAATCAGTACCGGCAAATCCCGACCCTGACGTGGAAGGGCAAATGAGCGAGGGGATTTCGACGGACCATGCGGTATCATACCGTTGTCCTTGCACATAATGTGCCGGCCTGTTGTTGGCATCTTCCCAACTTCTCCAAGGCCACCACATAAAATCATCATTCACGGCTGCCTGCACTCGCTCATAAAGGGCGTTCTGCTCGATGAAAGGGAGTACCTGCTGAATGTATCCCCAATTCCGATAGGAACCGCCGTCGTGGTCGCCAAACCAAGGAGCCTTAAAGATTTGCGGTCTCGATGCTTGGGAAAAGACGCCGTAGGTATCGGCATGGTTGTGTTGTGCGAGTGAGAGTTGTTTGAGTTGGTTTGAACACTGCATGCGGCGGGCGGCTTCGCGGGCGGCCTGCACGGCGGGCAGAAGGAGTGCGACGAGCATGCCGATGATGGCAATGACGACGAGGAGTTCGACGAGGGTGAAACCTCGTTTGCGAGCGGAGTTGGCGGTCGTTTTGCAGTTGTCTAAACTGC
>WRKP01000029.1 GCA_009778035.1 Planctomycetaceae bacterium | reverse complement strand
ACAATTACACGAGGCGGCTCTTGACCTGATCAAACATGGAACAGACGAAGTAGTGCGATTCAAAGCCATAGAGTATTTGACCAATGAATATAACAAAGCCGCCGAACACAAAAGGCTGGCCGTTGGATATACAAATATCAAAAAACTGTATGAACTCATCCGCAAGCAAAACGATTCAAAGGCAAGCAGCATTACGGAAACGGGCAAAAATGTAGCCGCACCGCGTGCGCAAAAAGAACGACGAAAAAAAGCAATGAAAATGTTCAATGGGAAAATCGAATAGCACCATGGGCGAGATACTGTCGATTGCAGGCACACTTGGGCTTGATGTTGCAGATGTGCGGACACTGTTGCCGGATGTTGCGGAACTTGCCGACCAAGAAATCGAAACGCATCTTCAGCACGGACAAACGCTCCATCGGCTTAACATTGCATCTCGTTTGTACAACATCATTGAATCGCCGGATACAATTCCGCGAGACCTAATTGCGGCCAACAAGTACCTCAAAGAGGTTCATGCGAAAGTTTCTGCGGAAACAGGCAGTCAGGAACTTTTGGTATTGTTGCGTGAGACCATACCATCTGCACCCGCTGATGGTAGAACTTATATTGAAGAAGACTATGACGAGGAAGAAGATGACGAAGGTTGAGGCGCGTGCTTATCACGAGCAGGTTGCTCTTGACCAATTTGCGGCTTATGAGTTGACGGACTCTGACGATTTTGAGAACCGTCAGAAGGCCCGGAACATTTTGCGTTATCAAACACGCGGCTATTGTTTTGAGTTGCCGCCGACATGTTCCAAGTATGGGACATTTTGTTCATTCTGTAGTCATCTGAAGTGTCGCGACAATGAGCAATATGATAGAATAGCACACAATGATGATTTTGATCCAGATATTGACCGATATGTTGATCTGTTTGATTATTTGAAAACAGTTGCGAATACTCATGCTGGTGATGTGTCAGTAGAGAAAAATACTACTTTTCAAATGGACACAAAGCAATCTTTGCATTCGTTATTAACTTTGATTGCAAATGCAAAAATTTGACGGAATCTCCCCAGCCGGAAGTCGCAAAGTGTCCCAAATCCGACATTTTCGGTACTTTTTTGGAAAACATATGCTCATTTACGGCTATGAAGAACCTGATGGAGAATATCCTGATGGTGATATGCAAGAACAAGATTATCAAGAGGAGTAGTCATCATGGCGATACCACTGGTAGGAATAGGAATAGCCGCCGCAAAGAAAGCAGGTGCAGCAGTAGTTGGCGGAGCAAAGGCAACTGGTGCAACAGCAATGAATGTCATCAATCATCCGGTTACTCAAGTAGCTGGAGCCGCCTCTGTTTTGCCGTTTGGTGCAGAAGCAAATATCGACAATGAAGAAAAGTGGATGGAAGCCGCAAAACGGGTAAAAGATTCACAGAAAGGGTGGAGTAGCAGTTAATGGCATATGCAACTTTGCAAGACATATTCCAGCGATGGGGCGAGACGAATGTGCGTGAAGCCGCTAACATCAATGCCGATAATCCAAAGTCGGTAGCGGTAACAAGGCGTATCAAGTATTTTCTCGAAATGCAATCGCACGAAATTGAGGCTCGTCTTCGGGGCTGTGCTTATAAGGTGCCGTTCGATCCGATACCACCAATGATAGTAGTATTGTGTGCGGAGATGGCATACATTGCGATGTTTCATTCAAAACGTTCATTGCCGGATGGTTCGCCTGACCCATTCGTTCATGTCATTGCAAAGCACAATCAAATCTTTGCAGACATACACGCCCGGCGTTTTCGACTTGGTACAGAACAACACGCTATCGACATTCCAATGGTTGTCGGAGCAAAACGACCGAAAGCAACATTTGCACAAAACACAAATACAAAGATAATACAAAATGTATATCGGTAGCGGTAAAATTACGATTATCGAGACCAGAACCCTTGATTTAATGAAAAACAGAAAAACCGATGAATGAAAGGCAGGGAAAGGGCGACAGAAATCTTTAATTTTTGAGAGGTGAATTATGACTAAAAAAATGAAAAAAATGGAACGGGACTCAAAAAGGGTTGTTTTTTCTGTTGCAAACTCCTGTCGTTGAAATAACTACACAAAAGGAAGACGACAAGTATATTGTGTGAGATCAGTACGATGATGCGGAATTGGAAATGGAAGTGGTTGATATGTATCATCACTTTACAGAACTGTTGGAAACCCTAAGGGCGGAGAAGAAAAACACCAAAATCGGACACACAGACAGTTCTGTATTTAATTGAGTCCAATTTCGCATTCCACATACTTTTATTTTTGAGCAACAAGGTTAAAATAAAAGCCTTGTGATAACCGTTGCCAATGTATGGAAACCGACCTCGCCCCAACACCGCCAAAAATGCAACGGCAAAACTCCAAATGGGTCGGGCTGATTATGGCATTTCTTATTCCCGGCTCGGCACACTTCTTTTCAGGACAACGCAAGTTGGGCGTTTTCCTCTGGTTCGCGCTGCTCCTGCCCGGCTTTTTGGCATTCTTGCCTCTGAGCATTTCCGGCATGGAATTCTTCTTTCTCGCAGTAGTATTTTTCGCGGCTTACGTCCTGCTTTTCATTGCCATCATCGTTTCATCTTGGCGGCCAACACGGCGGCTCGGTTGTTTCGGCTGGATTCTTTTCCTCGGAGCCGTCCCAATCATCAACAATGCCGTTGCCTATCCGAGTGCCCTGCTATTCAAAGTATACGTTCTTGAACTGTACAAACTCAACGGAATTTCTATGGCTCCCACAATAATTGGCACCCCTTATGACTCCCCGGAATCTCCGCAAGGAGATCGCATCGTTGTAAACAGATGGCTCTACCGATTGAGCGAGCCGAAACGCGGCGATGTCGTCATTTTTCGTGCATGGCACGATTCGTCGATAAACTATGCAAAGCGCATTGTCGGCTTGCCTGGCGAAACGGTTGATATAGAAGCACCCTACGTTCTCATTAACGGCGAGCGGTTGACGGAACCGGCAATTTTTGCAAAGATGGCTGCCCAGCAGGGCGATTATACGGGATACGGTACGGTTGGAGAAATGGGCGTCGCATTGCCTATCGAACTTGGTTCTGATGAGTATTTTGTCTTGGGGGACAATTCGCGGCATAGTTTTGACAGTCGCTTCAATGGTCCGGTGCTGCGTCAAGACATTCTCGGCAAAGTGATTCGCATTTTTTATCCGTTTGACCGTATTCGGGAGATTGAGTGAACGGCGTTTGCAAGAGCATTGCAATCAGGGCCCGCCACGCAAGATTGCAGTTCCGTTTGCATTCGGATATAATTCCAGCATGCGATCCAATACCATCAAACTCGGCGATGCCCGAGCACCACACCGCAGTCTGCTCCGCGCCTGCGGACTCGACGAACAAGACTTCCACAAACCCTTCATCGCTATCGTCAGTTCCCATATCGACATCGTGCCAGGACACGTCCACCTCAACGACGTCGCACTATTCGTCAAAAAATGCGTTCGCGATGCCGGCGGCGTGCCCTTCATCTTCAATACTATCGGCGTCTGCGATGGTATCGCTATGGGGCACGACGGTATGAAATACTCCCTCGCCAGCCGAGAAATTATTGCAGACTCCGTCGAAACAATGCTCAAAGCACACTGCTTCGACGGCATGATATGTCTGCCCAACTGCGATAAAATCACGCCCGGTATGCTGATGGCCGCCGTTCGATGCAACATTCCAACCATCTTCGCCAGCGGCGGTCCGATGGAAGCCGGTCGCTCCGCCGACGGCAAGGCTCTTGACCTCATTTCCGCTTTTTCCGGGGCTGCCGCGAAAATCAACGGCAAGATTTCCGAAACAGAACTGCTCCACATCGAGCAAAATGCCTGTCCGACCTGCGGGTCGTGCAGCGGAATGTTCACCGCAAACAGTATGAACTGCCTCTGCGAAGCAATCGGCATCGCCCTGCCAGGCAACGGAACCATCTTGGCGACGAGTCAATACCGAAAAACTTTGTACAAAAAAGCGGCCAAGCGAATCGTGCAGTTAGCCGACCCGCAGGGTGAGGCGGCTAACTTACCCCGCGACATCATCACGAAGGAATCCATCGACAACGCGATGGTTCTCGACCTCGCGATGGGCGGCAGCACGAATACCGTGTTGCATCTCCTTGCCGTCGCGAACGAGGCAGGCCTCGATTACTCGATGCGGCGGTTCAATGAATTGAGCGAACAAACGCCGAATATATGCAGGGTTGCGCCGAGTCATGATTATCACATCGAAGATGTGCATAATTCCGGCGGGATTTACACGATTCTCGGCGAAATCCGACGGGGGCGGCCCGGATTGTTGAACGAAAAAGTCCCAACCATTTCCGGCAAGAAGTTGGGCAAAATGATTGATGAATACGACCTCCGCTCGCCGAAAGCATTGGGCGAAATGCAAAAAATGTATTCCGTAATGCCGAGCGGCATAAAAAATGCGAAGGCAATGAGCATTCAGAGCCGTTGCCGGAAGGTCGCGGACTTGCAGTTGCCGTTTGATCCGTTTGATTGCATTAGAACTTGCGAAAATGCGTATTCGCAGACCGGCGGGTTGGCAATTTTGTACGGCAACATTGCTCCGAAAGGAGCGGTTGTCAAGACGGCGGGTGTGTTGCCGGAAATGCTCAAGCATTCGGGCCCTGCGGTAATTTTTGATTCCGAACCGGAGGCGTATGAAGGGATTACGACGGGCAAGGTCAAGGCGGGCGATGTTGTTGTGATTCGGTTTGAGGGCCCGAAGGGTGGGCCGGGAATGCAGGAAATGCTGGGGCCGACTGCGGCGATTAAGGGGGTGAATTTGGACAATTCGGTGGCGTTGATTACGGATGGCCGTTTCAGTGGGGGAACGGCGGGTGCGTGTATAGGACATATCAGTCCCGAAGCGGCGGCGGAGGGGCCGATTGGCCGATTGCGGGATGGCGATATGATTGAAATTGACATACCAGGCCGAACTCTCAATGTGCGGTTATCGGAGGCGGAATTGCAATCACGTCCGCTGGCGAGTGCATCGCGGAGCGACACGGCGATTGGCGGTTATTTGGCGAGGTATCGGGCGATGGCGACCAGTGCGGACACCGGCGGAGTTGTGCGGTAGTGTCGGGAATTCGTTGCTGCCGTTGCCCGGTCAAGCCAAATCTGTTACAATTCCCAGATGCTCGCTCTTGCCCTGTTGCCGCTCGTTGCTTATTTTGCCTTTTTGACCTGGCTGCATCATCGACAAACGCCAACTTTGCTGAACGGCTCGCTGGATTTTACTCTGCTTTCCTGGGGATTGTTTGGCCTCATCACGCTTGGGCCCGGCCGATTAGTCATTCCTCTGTATCTGTTTACCGCCTGGGGGAATTATACGTGGATTTTTTGGCTCTTTTTCTATTTTGTCGCGACGCACTTTTTTGCCTCGCGGCTTGCCAATCGCTTTGTCGTGTATAATTGCCGTCGAGAATTGGTATTGCCGGCCTTTTTTACCTTGGCCAAGCAAATTGACCCAAAAGCAGACTGGAGCGGCAACGTGCTTGCACTGCACGGTTTAGGCTTGCAATGGTCGGTACTCAACGACCGATTGGGCAATTATCTTTTGTTTGTTCCGACGAATCCTTACAATCGCAATCCGCATCAGGAAAAACTGCAAGAAGAGTTAAAAAATCTTTGCCGAACATTGGAAACACCGAAGCAGGAACTGCGTTGGCTTTGGAAAACATTTACGTTTGCCCTGTTTGCTTTCATCATCGCATTATTGATCAAGGGAACTTTCTAGAGCGTTTCTCGTGTTGCTTTGGACAAAAGCCGTCATTCCGGCGCAAGCCGGAATCCAGGCATCGCGTGTGATGGCGGTTCCTCTGGGTTCCGGCTTTCGCCGGAATGACGAAAACGCGTCCAGAGCAATTTGAAACTCGCTCTAATGTATTTGCCATTTTTTGTATAACGAACGAAGTAGTATGAAGAGTATCAACCCAATGCCGATGCTTGCAAGCAGCCAACGCGTCCAGCCAGCCGCACCACCCGTCGGCGGAATGTAGTTGTCAGCGGAAATTTCCTGCGAAAGCCAATTCATATTGCCGAAATCTAAACCTCCAGGTGCTAGAGAAATTTCGCCACGGTCGTATGATCGATAACGACTTAACCCGTCTCTCGCATCGTTTACAAAAAATCCAGCGGGCACATCAATAGAGAATTCATGCTCGGAAACAGGTGGATTAATTTTCACTGTCGTTGAGTCGATTGTATATTCCTGTTTTTTAACCAACTCGCCTGTCAAAGAATTATAATTCGTCGCCAAATAATGCGTGGGAAACCAATGTCCACTACCCTCATGCTGAAAATAATTCCTTGACACATATTCTTCTACAAGATGCCCTGTTTCAGCATCAAATATCTGAATCAACGGACAAACATAATCTCTCGAAGAATCTATTCCATAACGTTCGACAACACGATTGCCCTGTCGATGCTCAACTATGGACATATGAGAATCATCATAGTTTTCTGTATGAGCCTTTTGATAGCCGATATTTCTTATAACATTTGCAATGCCTATGCCTGATTGTTCGGCCTGGCTAAGAAGGCTATTGATGGGAGCACCGGTTATCCTTCCCATCAGATAAAAATCGGCTATAAAAGCAGGCTGCCGTAAAACTTCAACTGCTCTATTAGCAGAATCGAGAGAGCCCATCACGATTCGTTGTGGGCCCACCTCCGACATAACCGTTGTCGGCGCGGACCACCCTCCTGTCGAATTCTGATAGGAAATAGTGAACAACGACTGACGTTGTTGATCATCGGAAATGCGATAAAGATATGTTCCCCTGATGTGTTGCGGTGTAAGTAGATTCTCGCGAAGCGAATTTTCAAGACCTGCAAGCAACCGTTCAGGCTCCTTATGCCCTTGCAGTGCTTCTAGCAGGAAATCTCGGCGGCTATCCACCTCCTTTTGCCATTGATCATCCGGGATTGGCTGGACAGAAATGAGCGAAAATTCCAGGGAACAAGTACGTATAATGGCCGTACCTCCTCCACTGGTTCTATATGCTTTCAACACGAGATCAGCACCATCGTCGGCGCGAACCGAACTGTATAGCATACACATACAAGACGCAAACAGGCAGGCTACACATGACCGCACTGTTGAGTAAAAAAAACGCAGTTTCTGTTCATTTTTCATCTGGTTTCTCCGTTTGTTTCTTATTGCTTCATCTGCGGATGCGTGGCAACCACCCCCATTCCATCAAATCACTTGATCAAATATGCCCCGCAATACCGGGGACACATAATGATCGCGACAAGCGAACCTTTATTCGCAAGTGGCAGGACAGCCGGTCTCAACTAAACTAGGCTTTGCTGAAAAGTCAATGCCACATTCAAAGTGGCCCGTACATCTGCCGCACGTCCTCGAACGAAAAGGCCGGCCGGTAATCCGATTCGTCCCGAAACCTCTCATGCAAACGGCCCCAATACGATGGATGATACTGACAATTTATGTCCAGCCAATTCGTGATCTCCAACCGCTCCGCATCGCTTAAATGCAATTCACGATGTACTCCCGTTAGCCAAGATGTATACCGATTGATGCCCTCATCCGCAAGCGTCGTTCGCTCCAAACCATATATCATCGCGCCGAGCGGACTCGATAACGCTCCCATCTGATACGGCGGAATATAATGGATCTCATTCATCGCCGCATCCTCGTCCCGATATTTGCGAAAACCAAGCAGTTGACGCTCCGTACCGGCCAGTCGATTAAACGATTGATACGAAACACTATACGTTTCCAACGGCATTCCACGCAAATCAAGTCCAGCCTGCATTTCCCCATCATCGCCGTGGCAGGCAGTGCAATGTTTATCAAGGATCGGCTGAATCTGCCGGTCATAATCAAACACCCGCCGCGCGTGCGTTTGCATTCGCTGCGGGCCCGGAAGCGAGGCTGATCGAAGCATCGCACGCGGGACCGATGCGGTATAGGGCGGAACCATATCCGGCGTTGCATGACAGCCGATGCAGCCGCGCACTTCGCCAGGCATATAATTGACATACGTCCGCTCCGTTTGAATCGCACGATAATGTTCATCCAGGGCTTGGAAATAAATCGCCCGACCAGCCGGTACAAGAAAATGTGCGCTGCCGTCCTCTTCGACCGGCACAACGCCGTGCTGCAATTTTACGCTGAGCGAACCGACGCCCACAAAACTGTGTGCATGACCTGCGCCCGCCCGATCATCCCTGTAATTTTTTCGGGCAGACCAAGGCCGAGGAAGTTGTTCGAGAATCCGAATGTACTTGACTTCGCCGCGTGGGACATCCTCCATCCCGACGTAAATATCCGTAACGAGACAGCGTGCGAGTCCCTGTTCGGCAAGTTCGGGATCGTTTGCCCCGCCGCCGAGCACCGGCGGACGCTCCCGCGGCACCAAGGGATAAGGATGCCAAAGCGAAATTGTCGGGTCTTTGAGCAATACCGTTTCGCGTCCCTGTCCGTCGAGAATCGCAAGATCATAACCAGCCGGTGCCGACCATTCGAGTCCCTTCGGCTTATGCGAAACCAAAAACAGTTCGGCAGAAAGCGGATAGGGATTACGGAACAGCCTGCCCGGCTTGCCCGTAAAATCGTGAAACCAATTGCCGTCCTCGTCTCTGAAATGGAACCCGTTATGATGAAATGCTGCAACGTCGTCCGTAAGATAGTGCATCGCGTCGGGACTGCGGACGTGTTTCGATGTATCGACGACAATCACGGTTCCGACGGCGTTGTTCGGACAGCAATGCGAAGTGCCGAGCATCACAATTTTATTCCGCTGGCCGGGAATCTCTCGGCCTTGAATCTTCGTTTCGGGAAATGAAATCGTGTTGCCGTAGACTTCGGCGGAGCCGGAACCGTCAGGATTTATACTCCACAGCGGTTTGGCATTTCCGGCGGCTTTATCGACATATTCCCAGCGATGGTATAGAATTCGGCCATCGGAAAGGATCGTTGGTGTTGCCTCGCTCAATGCGCTGTAGGTCAGGGCGCGAATTCCAGTTCCATCGGCATTCATTCGGTAGAGGTTTTTGACGGTAAAGACATCGTCGGGATCGCATAGGACGCTGAATTGGCAGCGTGTCGAGGCGAAGACGATTCCGCCGTCGGGCAAATAACAAGGTTCCATATCATCGGTTCCCCGGTGATAGTTTCCGTGTCGATATTTCGCAACCAGTTCGTCTTCGTTATCGACGGGGAAGGTTAGTTGCCGGAGGTTGGTGCCGTCGATATGGACTTCATAGATTCGGTATCCTTCAGTGGGACTGGCCTTGAAGTCGAAGACGATTTTTTCAGCATCGAAGCAGAGGTCGAACCATCCGACGACGCCGGTTTTTGTGAGTTCGGGAACGATTTCGCGGACGTGTCCGGTATTTAGGTCGAGTATGCACAGTCCGCCGCCGGGCATCCATTGGCTGTTGACGTATTCAGTATAGATATGATCGCCGCTGTAGGTCAATCGTCGAATGAAGAGGATTTCGGAGATGCCTTGTTCGAGTAGAGTTTGAGCGGCGAGCGGATTGAAGAGTAATGTCGATTGTTCGACGGCTGGCGTAGCCGAGCGAGCCGACTCGGCTGCTAGAACCAGAATCAGGATGAGCAGGAAACGTGTCATGACCTAATGCTACCTTCTCAATTTCTGTTTGTCAATGATTACCGGACAGCAATGCCGGAAAGGAAATTCCGGCCTAAACATTGCACCGTCAAATCGCAACGAAATCCGCCGCTCCGTGGTTGCACAACGGACAAATTATATCCGCCGGCAATGTGTCCGACTCATGAATGTATCCGCAAATTCGGCACATAAAGCCCGGCTTGCTGTCCTTCGTAACCGTCGGCTGCGGCTTAATGTGCTCCGAGTAATAACGATACGTCACACTCCGCTCCTCCGATATTGAACACGCTTGAACAACATCCGCAACGAACAATGTGTGCGAACCGCAATCAAACGAGTGGATAACCTTCGCCGAAATCACGCCGTTCGTGTGTTCCGGTAAATACCGAATTCCATTCGCAGCTCGGTTTTCGTAGCCCGCATCGGCAAACTTGTCGAGATTCTTGCCGCTTTGCAATCCAAAATGCTCAAATACACGAAACGGTGCCCCTTCAGTCAGAATCGAAAGATTGAACTCGCCAGTCCGGTGAATCATATCGTTCGTGAGATTGATTTTTCGCACGCCAGCAGTTATCCGAACCGGAGAATCGCCGACCTGAATCACCGTATCTATGATACAACCATTGTCCTTATCGCCTTCCCGAGCCGTCAATACGAACAGGCCGTAGGAAAGTTTGGTCATCGTGTTGAGGTCGATTTGCTGCTCATCGGGAACACCCGACGGGCCCGCATTGTTGGCCTGGGTACTCGGCAACGTCGCAGCGACCGCATCCGCCATCGCCGAAATATCCGCAAGTTGTTCGGCCTTCATACTGGATTTGATTCGCAGCGTGTTCTCCAGAATGTTAATGTCCTTACATTTTTCAAACTTACCCCGCATCAGTCCGCCGCTCATAGGGGCCCAGGAGCCGTTTTCGATGAGCGCGACCGTTCGGTTTTGTATATTATGGGCAACCAGATCGCTGATGAGCGATTCCATTGTTACGAAAATCCCTGCATTGTACGTTGCCGATGCAAAAACGAGATGACTCCATCGGAATGCTGCCGCAATGATTTCCGATGCCGGCGTCACGGAAACATCGAACATTACCGTCTTGATTCCCTTATCGCGAAGTTGGCAGGCAAGGATTTCCGCTGCATTTTCCGTGTTGCCGTATATTGACGCGTAGGCAATCATCACACCGTGTTCCTCCGGCGTGTAACTGCTCCACAGAGCATACTTTGCGACGAAATCTTGGATGTTTCTTCGCCAAACAAATCCGTGGAGCGGGCAGAGCATCTCAATTTCAATGCCGGACGCTTTTTTGAGGAGTGTTTGGACTTGCGTGCCGTATTTCCCGACGATGTTCGTGTAATACCGTCGTGCTTCGTCCATATAATCCTTGGCAAAATCAACTTCGTCGGCAAAGAGAGCCCCGTTCAGAGCCCCGAAACTGCCGAATGCGTCGGCGGAAAACAGGATTTTGTCCGTGGAGTCGTAAGTCAGCATAACTTCGGGCCAATGAACCATCGGAGCCATAATGAAGTTCAGCGTATGTTTGCCGGTATTGAGCGTATCGCCTTCTTTAACGAGCATGACGCGAGAGTCGGCATCGAAATTGAAGAATTGGTTGAGCATCGTGCGCGTTTTTTCATTGCAGACGATTTGCATTTTGGGATACCGCGTTGCCAACTCTTGGACGGCAGCGGAGTGATCCGGCTCCATATGCTGTACGATGAGGTAGTCGAGCGTTCTGTTGCCGAGTGCTTGGGTCAGATTTTCGAAAAATCGTTCTTGTACGGCTTTATCGACGGTATCGAAGAGGACGGTTTTGTCGTCGGTCAGCAGATAGGAGTTATAGGAGACGCCGTAGGGAACGGAGTAGACGCCTTCAAACATTGCCAGGCGTCGGTCGTTTGCTCCGACCCAGGTGAGGTCTTCCGTGATTTTTTTCGTGCAGTGCATGGGATAATTGTAATGCCGTTTCGACGGGGAATCAATGGGCTTTAACCGGAAGGCTCCCGTTCCCGCTCTTGCATTCCCCGGTGAGTCCCTTTCATGGTAAAATTCACGTCGGCCTTCCCAACGAAAACCTATGTCCCGACCCTTAAGCCGCAGTCTCGCCGACTCGAGAAGTTTAGAAGTTAAATGCATGCTCTTCTTCCTCGTTTCGCTCACGCTGGCCCTTGTCATTAGTTTCGTTCTCTATCTCTTCGCAACTTACGCACTCGTCCGCGAACAATATCCCATTATGGCAAACACCTGGGCACAACAACACCTCATGGAACAACACTGGAACGCTTTCGGCGATCGCCCCGCCGACGATATTCAATCCGATTTCCAAAAAGCAATGGAAAACATTATTCTGCGTATCCGTAATACAAAAACCAATACCAATTTTATCGCTAATCCCGACAGAATTTCCAGCATCTACCGAACAACATACGAAACCCGAGAACCAGACGCAATCGAATTGGCAACGGAATTTGCCGATGTGTTGGCCATGGACCGTTTCGCCCCCCATCTGCCCGACTCGCAACCCTTTAACCCAGACACTCCGGCACAATATATCTGGCGATTCGACGAAAACAGTGCATATCATTACTTTGAAGAAGTCCGAATGAGTACGGACTCGTTGTGTATTCGTTGCCATCACCCCTTTGAGCACGGCGAATTGATGGGACTCATTCACGTCGAAATCCCCCTGACGTCGATGCCGAGGACAACGCAAAAATACATTGCTTATATGCTGACCGCCGCAATCATTTCGATCGTTTTGGCCATGATTGCCGTCAATATCGTGATCCGCTGGCTTGTCATCAAACCGCTCCGAAATTTACATGCCGTCGCGGAGTCCATTTCACGCGGCGAAATCAAAAAACGCGTCGATCTGCGGACAGGCGATGAATTCGAGATGCTGGCCGGAGCATTCAATCGAATGTTGGGACACCTCGACGAAACGCAGGGGAAACTCCGAAAAGCCAATATGGAACTCGAAAGCAAAGTCAATGAACTTGCCCATCAGACGGTCAGGCTTTATGAAACGAACCAAATCAAAAGCGATTTTATGGCAACGATGTCGCACGAACTGCGCACGCCGCTCAATAGCATCCTCGGCTTCAGCGATGTGTTGGGCTCGATTGCGACGCTCAACGACAAGCAGAAAAAATATGTCGAAAACATTAACACATCCGGCAAATCGCTCTTGACGATGATCAATGACATTCTCGATATGGCAAAAATCGAGGCGGGCAGAGCCGATGTGCAGCCGAGTACGTTCAGCATCGCATCAATTGTCTCGGCTCAAACTGATATGGCCAAACCGCTCATTGACAAGAAAAATATCCGTTTGTTGTTGGAGATTGAGTCCAATCTTCCGCCGATGAAACAGGAAGAGTCGCGGATTCAGCAGATATTGAACAATTTGCTGTCGAATGCGATCAAGTTCACGCCGGAGGGGGGCCGGATCACAGTATCGGTTCGTTATTTAGCGGCGGTGCCGACGCCGGCACCGAATGTTCCGCCGCCGATTGCGGGAGCGGCGATGATTCAGCCGCCAAGCCGGGATATGTTGGAATTGAAGGTTGTCGATACGGGCGTTGGAATTTCCGAGGCGGATCAGTTGATTATATTCGAGAAGTTCCGACAGGGAACGAGTAGTGCGGAGGGCAACACGATGACGCGGGAGCATTCCGGCAGCGGGCTGGGCTTGTCGATTGTTCGGGAGATATGCAAGATGTTGGATGGCGAGATAGGAGTATCGAGTCAGTTGGGTGTGGGGAGTACATTTACGGTTTTGCTTCCGTGGACGTTGGATTCCCGTCCGCGGATAGGATCGGACATATCGGCGGACATCCAGCAATTTGCGTTGAATCGGGTGGGGGCATCGCGGCAGTAGGGGGCCTAATAATCCGCCGGTTTCGCAATTCGATTCCTCGCTTGACCCGATACGCCCAGTTCTCTATAATTCCCCGTGGGAATTCTGCGCCTAATCGGAATCGGACTCTGCTGGGGTACTCTGCTCGCTATCATCGGTGCTGCAGTTGCATGTCTCGCCGTCTATTCCCAAATGAATAATACCGTCCAAAAATACGTCCTCGCAGAACTCAAAGAACGCTATCCCAACCTCGATGTCCGAATCGGCTCCGCTCAAATTATCGAAAATCGAGGCATTTCCATCAAAAATATCGAATTTTCCACGCCGTACCTCCTCGGGCCGCCCAGGCCCCTGCTCCGCATCGGCGAAATGTTTATCGAATGTCCCGTTACGCTCCAATCCCTCTACCAGCAAAATCTGCAAATCAGCCGGATTACCATCAAAAATCCCATCCTGCGTGCAACGCTGTCCCAAAATGGGACATTTTGCGAACTCGACCTGCTCGCAAACGATGATGATTACGCCTTCCTCTTTCCCGACGATGCCGACCCTGTCTTGGTCGAAATCGAAAACGGCACGCTACTCTATGACGATGCCCGACGTCCCGGCCCGCCGCTCCATTTTTCCAATATCAACCTTGCCGTAACGCCGGAAATCAGGAGCCGTACACGGTACATTCCCATCAAAGGCTCCGTGGAGGGCGATTTTTTCCGACGAATTCTCGTCGAAGCCGAACTTCAGGCGGATACGAAACACTGGCACATCTCCGCGAATTGCCGACAGTTGGATTGGACGGACGACCTTTGGCAATATATCCCGCCGCACCCTCATTTCAAGGAACGGCCGCTGTTTCAAGGCCGATTCGATTTCAATTTCAGGGCATTTTCCGATCCTGCTGCCGAATTGGGATTTCGCTTTGCCGTCAGCGGGGCACTGGCCCATGGCCGAGCCGATTTTCCAAACATCAACCGCACGCTCACGGAACTTTCGACGCGATTTGAAATTTCCAGCGAACGCATTGTCATCGACAAACTCACCGGAAACGGCGACTTTGCCCGGCTCGCCGCTTCGTACACCCAAGAAGGATTCTCTTTCTTCGGCAATCCGCACCAGCAAGCCGAACTGACCGTCAGTTTACTGGATTGCCGATTCGACGAACAACTTGCGAAAGCCCTGTCGCCGTTCTTCAACAAAGAAACCAATCGGCTCATCGACCAATTCGATTTCGACGGGACGGCCGACCTGTATGCCCAACTCGCCTGCCGAAACGGTGTTTGGTATCCGAAAAACGTTACGATGAAGATTTCGGACATCGGCTTTTCCTATCATGAATTTCCATACCGGGTTGATCGGCTTTCCGGCAATTTGTACATTTACGAAAATGCGTTGATGCGTTTCAATCTCAAATCGAAGCAGGATTCGCCGCATAACACGGTAATTGACGGACATTATTACAACATTTACGAAGACATTGCGGGCAGGCTTGAAGTTTTTGGCGATCATGTTCCCATCGACCAAAAACTGATTAGGGCTTTCCAGCCGAAAACGCAAGAGATTGCGAATTCGCTGCATCCGTCGGGGAAACTGCACGCGAAATTGGTTTTTACATTGCCGCCGGGTAATCTGCCCGTCAACAAACGCTTTGACATTGCACTCGATAATGTGTCCCTGCGGTACGACCTTTTCCCCTATCCGCTGCGTGATGTCAAAGGCTTGGTGCATTACGACGGCAATGTTTGGCAATTTTACGAAATGTTGGGTTCAAACGGCTTGGCAATGATTAGGGGCAGAGGATTTTTGCGGCCCGTTGCCAGCGATTCGCAGGAGTTCGTGCTTTCCCTTTTGGCCGAAGACCTGCCGATTGACGAGCAAATTATGCAAGCCCTCATCCAGCCGGGCCAACGCCAAATGCTGCAAAGTTTGAACATCAACGGCAAGGTCCATCTCGCGGCGCAAATCCAATACCGGACCGATCTCAAACATTTAGACCTGAAATTCCAGACGGCACCGCAGCCCGGTTTGTCGATTTATCCTGACCAATTCCCTTATAAAATCGAAAATATCGCGGGCGAAATCCATTACGAAAACGGGCGTATTTTTTCCGCAATTCCCTTGTCGGGCACGCATAGGGATACGCGATTGCGGAGCGAATTCGATTGCCGATTCAGTCCCAACGGGCAATTCGAGCTCAGCCTGAACCCGATGACGGCGGAACATCTGCACGCGAATAAGGAACTTTTGGATGCGTTGCCGAATCCGTTAAGGGGCTTCTTGGAATCCATCCAACTCACTCGGCCTTTCGATCTTTCGGGCGGCATCGAATACCGCCAGTCGATGCAGGGACAGCAAAGTGTCGATTGGGACTTAAATTGGTTTTTGCGGCAAAATAGTGTGCATTTGGGCGTGCCGGTCGAAGACATTTGCGGCAATATCCGTTTGACCGGCCGGGCTGCGAACGAGCATGTGCAACTGCAAGGCGAACTCCATTTGGATTCGCTGGCGGTATCCGGTTTTGAGGCGACGGCAATCCGCGGGCCTTTTTCCTTTGATGGAAATCAACTTCGTTTGGGTGTCCATGATAACCATTTGGCTCCGAATGTTGTCGCTCGGCCCTTGACGGCTCAATTTTACGATGGAACAATGCGGGCCAAGGGATTGGTCATTGCGGGCAGTGATGTTTCGTATCATATCCTGGCCGACCTGCACGGAGCGGACTTGGCGAAGGTTGCGAATGTCGTGAGACCGACGCAGCAAAAAACGGAGGGAACACTGAATTGTGTCAATGTTGTTTTAAGGGGTGTTGGAGCGAGCAGGGATATGCTCGAGGGAACGGGAACGATACAACTTCGCGATGCGAACATTTACGGTGCGCCGGTAATTGTCCGTTTGCTTCGGGAGTTGCGGATTCGGGAGAGCGATCCGAATGCGGGAATGTTTAGTACGGTGGATGTTGGTTTTCGCATTGCGAGGTCGAATATCCATCTGGACCCGGTGGTATTGGAGGGCGGAGCGATTTCACTCCGCGGCGATGGCGTGGTGCGTTTGGACAATCAGCAACTTGATTTAACGATGAAAACGCGTTTGGGCAACCGCCGTGTACCGATACCGGTCATCAGCGAGATATTGGGCGGAGTGGGCGATCAACTTGTTCAATTAAAAATTGCGGGTTCGATTGGTGATCCGGTGGTGAGTCGGGTGGCGATACCGGAGGTGCAGAAGGCGTTAATGCCGACCCAATCGGAGGATTCGCCGCCGGCGGCTTCGCAAAATCGTCCTCCGAGGGTATTTCCTTGGCGTCCGCTGTGATTGGAATGACGTTTGAGCAGATTATAAAGCACACATTTTACAGAATGAAGCAAACCTTGCCGAAATGGTCAAGACTGCACCGCACATCGCCGAGTATTATAAAACCGGCGATTTGTTGAGGTAAATTTTCGATGAAAGACAGCCCACATTCGCTTGCAAAGGTTTTGGAGAGCATCCGCAGCCGATTCGATTGGAATGCGTCAGGAAAACTCCTCGTTTACTGCGTCGTCATCGGCTGCCTGACCGGACTCTGTTCCGCCGGTATCTATTCCATATTCCTTGAAGTCAAATCCGCCGTTCAAGCGATTTATCCCGCCGTCGGTATTGATCTGCCCCAACCCGAAGACTATACCGCAACGACGGGCCCCTTGCCCGGTGCGGCGTTCGACACCGCCGAACGCAAAGACGTCTTCGGCTTCCTCACGCTGCCCCGGTATTGGATCCTCATTTTGCTCATCCCGACCCTCGGCGGCTTGCTCTGCGGGTTCATCATTCGGGCATTCGCTCCCGATGCCTTCGGCGATGGCACCGACCATGCAATCCGCTCCTTTCATAAACGCAACGGCACCCTCCGAAACCGCGTTCCCCTCACGAAAACGGCATCCAGTTTCCTCACGCTCGGAAGCGGCGGCTCCGCTGGGGTTGAAGGCCCCGTAACGCTTTTCAGTGCCTGGACCGCTAACTGTCTTTCGCGGGGATTGCAACTCAATACCCGGGATCGGCGGACTTTATTGCTGGCCGGCGCATCCGGGGGGATCGGCGGACTTTTTCAAATCCCCCTCGGCGGAGCATTTTTCGCCGTCGAAGTCCTGTACGCAAGTTCCGCATTGGAACTTGCCGCCATTTTGCCGTGTATTTTGGCATCCATCGTCGGTTTTTCGGTCTTTCGGTACATTCACGGCGATGTGCATTTCATCATGCTGCCGGATTCCGCCGGAATTCATTCCCCGTTCGACCCAATGATGTTTATCCTGTTTGTCCCCTTTATCGCTTTGTCGGGACTGATTTTCATCACATGCATTCGGGAACTTCGGAACCGTTTTTTCCTGCGCTTGCCGATTGCCGATTGGGTCAGACCGGCATTGGGCGGGTTTTTGCTCGGGTGCATTGCTTTGGTCTTTCCGCAGGTTTTGGGCGGCGGATATGTGTGGATGTATCATCTGCTGAACGTCGGCTTGCCCTTTTTGCTGATTTTGACGCTCATTTTGCCGAAAATGCTGGCAACGGCACTGACCGTGTCATCAGGCGGCAGCGGCGGACTTTTTGCCCCGTCCTTGTTCATCGGCGGACTTGTCGGCGGAGCATTGGGACATGCGGCACATTTTCTCTTTGCCTATTTTAATGTGCCGTATGCTCCGCCGGATATTACGATGTGCGTGCTTGTTGGAATGTCGGTATTTTTCGCAGGAATTGCGAAATTACCCTTTGCGGCGGCGATTATTGTGTGCGAGATGTCGGGCTTCCATTATGAATTCCTGATCCCGTTGATTCTGCTGAATTTGCTGCACATCGCAATCCAATCGCCGAAAACATCGCTCTATTCGGAGCAGGTTTTGGCTCCGATTGACAGCGAGGCTCATTTTGGGCATTATTCGACGGATTTGCTCAAAGTTTTATCGGTTCGGGATGCGTTTGAACAACGCAATACAGAATATGCCGTGATACCGAAGACGATGGCAATTTCGGAGGCGATCAAGTTCATTGCCTCGAAGCCGGAGTCGGCATTTCCCGTATTGGACGAGCAGGGTAAGTTTGTCGGAATGGTCAATGCCAGCGAAATTTGGGGAGTATTTCGGCATAAAAATCAGGGGCAGGAATTGATGGTGGAGGCGTTGGTTCAGACGTTGCCGCTCAAAATTTCGCTGGAAAGCGATTTGTACACCGCCCTGCGAATATGCTTATTGGAAAATATCACGGAGTTGCCGGTCGTATCGGAAAGCCAGCCGGATGTATTGCAGGGAATGTTGCGGCGTAGTGATATTTTGTCGGCGTATAATAATCGGCTTGCCGTCGCCCGCTGGGGGTAGGAAAAACATTCGCAAAATCGCAAAAACGGGTACAAAAGCGCAAGAGCGGGGGGCATAATTTTCCCGGTATCCGCCGGGGCTCTTGCTTTACCGAAAAAACAGACTACAATACAGGGTGACGCAATGTCCGATGGAATCGACTTTCGGCATTGTTAACCGATAGAACTCATACGTTCCGACACGACTTGACCTTATTCCAGCCCTAACCCCATAAAATGCCATGGATTTCTCCAGAAGCATGTTAGCAAAGATCCTTGTACCGGTTCTCTCAATTACCATAGTACTAGCCGCCGTCGTCGCATTGGTTGGCTTCCGAGCCTTCTCTCAATTCGCTACGGAAATCTTTGACAAAGAAATTCACACCATTTCCCAACATCTTGAACGGGATATTGATACCCTAAAAAGCAAAGCATCCGACCAAGTTCAAAGTCTTGCCGTCGATGCAGGCATGATTGCCGCCATCAACGAAGGGAACCGGGAACAAGTCCGCAACCTCGTCGTCAATTTCGAATCCGCTCGAAAATGTACTTTCTTCACCGTCCTCGACTCGGAAGGAAGAGTGATTTTCCGAACCAATCGACCCGAGCAATACGGAGATTCACAAGTCGGGATGCGAAGCGTCGATGAGGCATTATCAGGCCGTCGATGCGTTTATTTCGAGTCCACTCCAAACAGTCCCATGTCGGTCCGTGCTGCTGCCCCCATTGTCGACCTGGCCGGCAACCGCATCGGTGCCGTTACCGGCGGCTATCGCCTCGATACCTCTGAATGGGTCGATGACGTCAAACGCTATTACAATGTCGAATGCACCGTTTTTGCCGACGATCGACGCGTCGCAACAACGCTCATCAATGCGGAAACCGGCGAACGTATCGTGGGAACCACGCTTGATAATCCTGAAATCTACGACATCGTCTTCGGCAAACGCGAACCCGTATTTCGGAATGCAAACGTGCGGGGTCGCCCCATGAAGGTCTGGTACGGCCCCCTGCTCAATCCGGGCGATACGCGTGTGTTTGGCATGATTTTTATCGGCATCCCGATGGAACGCCAAACGGAACTGGTTCGCCAACAAATGTGGCAGAGCCTGTCCGTAACCATCATCGGCTTGCTCTTCTCCACCGGCATCCTGTTTTGGATCATTCGAGGACTGGTAACGCCGTTGATTACCGGCGGTGCCATTTTGCGGGGCATTGCGGAGAGAGGGGACATCCAAACGAATGTCTCCAAGGAATTATTGGAACGTCGGGATGAAATCGGCTCCATCAGCCGCAACATCAATCGGGTGCTGGAGGATTACCGATCCATTGCCAAAATGACGGAAAAACTGGCCGACGGCGATTGGCAGGCGACCGTTACGCAAAAAACCGATGAGGATGAGTTAAACCGCAACATCGGCACGATGCTTGATGGGGTCAATGATACTCTGCGGCAAATCAACAGCAGTGTGGAGCAAGTTTCGACGGGAGCGGGCGAAGTTTCGAGCGTTGCCCAAAATTTGGCCGACGGTTCGCAAAAAACGGCGGCGAGTCTGGAGCAAATCACGGCTTCAATGCATGAAATCAGCAGTCAAACGAAGCAAAATGCGGAAAGTGCGAGTTCGGCGCGTGATTTAGCCCAAGGTGCAAGCCAGGCCGCAACGGAAGGGCAAAGTGCGATGCGGGATATGGTCAGTTCGATGGATAAAATTACGAAAAACTCTGCGGAAATTCAGCGGGTCATCAAGGTGATTGATGACATTGCATTCCAGACGAATTTGCTTGCTCTCAATGCGGCGGTCGAGGCGGCTCGGGCAGGACAGCACGGTAAGGGATTTGCCGTTGTGGCGGAAGAGGTTCGGAATTTAGCATCACGAAGTGCGAAGGCGGCGCGTGAAACGTCGGAATTGATTGCAAATAGTGGGACGGAGATAGAGCGTGGCGGGAAGATCGCCAATCAAACGTCTGAAGTGCTCAATGCGATCGTGGAGAAGGTGAAGCAGACGACGGATCTTGTAGCGGGCATTGCCATTGCGAGTAATGAGCAGGCGCAGGGTGTGGGGCAGGTAACGATTGGATTGCAGCAAATTGATCAGGTTACGCAGCAGAACACGGCGGTGGCGGAGCAATCGGCCAGTGCGGCAAACGAAATGAGTGCGATGGCGAGGACGCTACGGGAACTGGTCGCCCAGTTCAGGTTGCGGCATTGAGCGGTGCGAGCCGCAAACGGCACGGCTAACCCTTCTTCCGCAGGAATCGCAGGGACTGGAGCGTTTTTTTCAACAGCCGGTGCCGAACCAGCGAAAGAAAAATGAGCCAAAACAGACGGATGACATAAAATCGGGAATACCAATTCGGATTCCTCGCCAACCGGTGCGAATAGTATCGAAATAGGTTCCGCATATCGGAGTGAAAAGCGATAGAGCGTTTCCCCCAGCGGTGCTCCGGGGACGGCGATATGCCCCATCCACGGCTCTTTTGGGATTCCAATGCCGTAAAAATCTGGCAATGTAATTGCCGTTCTTCAACCAGCGAAGCCTGACTTTCATGGACTTTATCCGGCGAAATTGTGCCTCCCTGCAAGGTGCCGTCTTGAAACATTGCCGCAAACATTTCCGATAATTCGGCACTCCGCGAAATGGCCAAACTCGTTCCGCGAATATCGGGAATGTATTCCGGCAGCCACGCATCCATAAAAACCGCATCGGCACATTCGGCAAACACATCGGTACAGTACCGGCAGGCGATCAACCTGCCGATGTGATTACCCCAGAGAAAACCAAAAGGGCCCAGCATTTTGATGGAAGAACTTTTCGGGGCATTCGGCAACGTAATCGAAAAATCCAGTGCGTTTTTCGCATTTTGTTTGGAACGGTAACGCATTTCGGCCTGCCGATCGCCTAACATGACGGTCAGTAAATCGGGAACGTGCAGGGTATTGCACCCGCCGCAAGTGAGACTGAATACATAGCGGATACGTTTTTGCAATTTCGGCAGGACGGCTTGTGCAAGCCGAATCGCCTTTGCCAAACAGGGCAAAGCGACGATGGCATATTGTCGTTCGGGACCGTCGAGGATTTCGCGGAGAACATCATCGTTTTTGATGACGTGATAGACGGAGCCTCGGGATTGCAAGATTTCGTCGGCTGTTGTTGCGATACGGCGTTTGAACCAAGGGCGTTCCGTTGTGGGGGTTAAGACGATGGCGGCATTGATTTTTTGTTCTTCGAGCAATCGGCAGAGCAGAGCGGTCGCGAAGCCGCCGGATGGGGCTTTGAGGCGTTCTGATTCCTGCGAGACGGCACCGACGAAGGTTTGGTGCGTTCGCAGTGTCGCAGGCGACGCACGATGAGCGGAGGGACACAGGCTCAAACACAGCCGACAGGAATCGGGACAGGGTTTCTCCTTGTCGGCGTGGGGGAAAAATTCGCCGAAGTCTGTTTCTCGGACGGTCAGGCGTTTTTGGGGACATACGGCAGCGCACATTCCGCAGCAACTGCACTTTTCGTGTTGAACGACTTCTTCGATAATGGTATGGGACATCGTGATTTGTTGTTTTAATTGCTGCAATTCGAGCGTATTTCAAGTTATACTGGACAAAAGAGCCGTCATCTCGGCGCTCACTTTGTCATCCCGGCGCTCACTTTGTCATCCCGGCGCAGGCCGGGATCCAGCCACTGCGTGCGATGCCGATTCCTCTGGGTTCCGGCTTTCGCCGGAATGACGAAAACGCATCCAGAGAATTTGAAACTCGCTCTAGTAGGGTTAATCGAGCCAACCATCGCCCTTTTCAGCGGGCAGGCCTTCGATGCTCGCATCCTTCTCCCGACGCAGTTGACCGACGACATGCTGCGGAAGACGGCAATGAATCACCGTCGATGTTTCATCATATTTCGACGATAACACCTCGCCTTCCCTTGCCAACATCGCCTCCAACCGCCCATTGCCTATCGGAAATGTGATCGTTAAATCCAAAAACTCCTTGCTCAACGCCTCGCTCACGCGTGCCGATAATACATCCAAGCCGAAACCGCTTTTCGCACTAATCGGAACCACATTCGGATACCTTTCCAACAAAACAGCCAACGCGTCGGGCGATTCCAACGCATCGGTCTTGTTCAAAACCAAAAGCGTGTCCTTTTCCCGAATGCCTAAATCGGTCAGCACTTCATAGACTGCCGCAATCTGTTCGTGAACCTCCGCACTCGACGCATCGGCAACGTGCAACAGCAAGTCCGCTTGGTTCGCCTCTTCAAGCGTCGCCCGAAAACTGGCAACGAGGTGGTGCGGCAAATTCTTGATGAAACCCACCGTATCGCTGATCAACACCGGCCCCCAACCCGGCAGGCTCCAACGGCGTGTCCGCGTGTCCAAGGTCGCAAAGAGTTGATCCTTGACATACACATCGGAATCGGTCAGGCGGTTGAGCAATGTGCTCTTGCCAGCATTGGTATAGCCGACGAGCGACAGCGTTCGGGACTGTTTTCGGGCGGCAACTTCACGCTGTCGGCGATTTTGGATTTGCCGGAGTTCGGACTTGAGGTCGAGAATGCGTTTTTGGGCCAACCGGCGGTCAACTTCGAGTTGTTTTTCACCGGGGCCTCGCAGACCGACGCCGCCGACTGCTTGCCGTTCGAGGTGAGTCCACATCCTTTTGAGGCGAGGCATGGCGTATTCGAGTTGGGCAAGTTCCACGGCGAGTCGGGCTTCCAATGTTTGTGCTCGGGACGCGAAAATATCGAGAATCAACTCGGTGCGGTCGATGACTTTGACTTTGAGTTCCTGCTCAAGGTTTTTGGTTTGGCTTGGTGCCAAATTGTTATCGAAGACAACGATGTCGGCATCGGTTGCATCAATCAGTTCTTTGAGTTCGGCAAGTTTTCCGCTGCCGATATAGGTTGCACCTTCGGGTTTTTGTCGGCGTTGGGTGATACGGCCGACTTCGTGGACGCCAGCGGCTTCGGCCAGGCCGGCGAGTTCGGCGAGCGGAGAAGTATTTTTGCCTTCTCCTTCGAGGTAGACGCCGACGAGGATTGCCGACTCTTGGGCGATGCTTTCGGTTCGTGCGAGGGTATCAACGGACAGTTCGATAGACATAAAGTATTTGGATTGTTGGAATATAGGGACGGACACCGTCCGAGCGGCCTGATTGGCCATCGGCGGGAAAAGAGAGTTTCTTGGGAGAGAAATTATACGCCCATCCGGCTATTGTTCCTGATACTTTACGGTTTTTGCGATGGAGAACGGCGTCATTGTATCGGCTTTTGCGTTCCGTGCAAGGGGGGCCGTCCGTTGCCTATTGCGAATTTGTAGCCGGGCTCGCTTGCCTTTTGTTATCCCATACAGTACAATGTCCCGTATGACAGTGAGCGTAGTTTTAGCAGGAGTCGGAGGGCAGGGAATTTTGTTGGCCAGTGAAATCGTCGCACAAGCCGCCGTCGCGGCGGGATTCGATGTGAAAACAAACGAAGTACATGGGATGGCACAACGCGGCGGTTCCGTTATCGCACAAATCCGATATGGAAAAGAAGTTTTCAGTCCCCTCGTGCCGAAAGGAACCGCTAAAGTACTCGGCTCGCTCGAACGAATCGAATGTTTGCGGTACATTGATTATCTTGCCGAAGACGGGATGGCCGTCATCTCGGATCAAAAAATTGTGCCGATTACCGCATCGACAGGGCAGACGCCCTATCCCGACGTGGATGAGCAACTGCTTGCAAGATTTTTTCCGAGACTTTTGTATGTGCAAGCCCTTGATTTGGCAACCGAACTCGGCAACGTCAAGACGGCAAACATTGTGTTGCTTGGGGCGATTTCGGCATTTTTAGAATTGCCGAAGGATGCCTGGGAAACTGCCATCAGGCGAAGCGTCAAGAAGGAACACATTGATGTGAACATAGCGGCTTTTCAGAAGGGGATGGCAACGTATATCAAATAGCATCTGCTCCCATAATTAACCATTTAATCTTAAATCGAGATTTCAGTCAAGTTTGGTCAACACAATAGTCAATACCAGGGTTGGCACTTATCCCGCAAAATGGTATTGCCTGTAATGGAATTAAGAATGTAGCAAATTTAGTGTGATTTTTGGGAGCAATCACGCTCACGGAAAGGAGAGCGATTATGACGAAAAAACCGAAAACACCACCTGCCAAACTCCTTTCGACTTGCGAAATGATAGAGCGTTTCCCGAACGAGCAGTCGGCAATCGACTTCCGTGAAGGGGAGCCCAACCATGCCAAAAACACGGGAATTTTAACACTATTTCGGAAAACACATGCTATTTCCCATGCATTTTGGCTCCAAAACTTCGAGGACGCGCTGCTCCCGTTTTGCCAGCACTCCGCCGCGGTCGGTCAGAAATCGTCAGGATTTTAGAAAAATGAACGCTGCCGCCTTCGGGCGGTTTTTTTATTCGCTGCCGAACCGGACAAAAATCGGACGTCTTTTAGGCCTGTCTTACATCTTTTGACTCGACAAAACACGGTGTAACCCTTGAAAAATAGGCATATTTCTACCGGACAAAAAACGGACGGCGTATTTGACATTTATCCTTGTCGGCACAAAATCCGGTTCCTGCCGGTGTCGCCGGGTGCAAAGCGGAACTCTACCAATTTGTCCTGGCAAATTAGTAGAGTTCGACTCCAAATTGGTAGAGCTCCCATTATTTTAGCTTTCGCTGCAAATTAAAATAAGCACCGCTGCTACTTCAATTTCTAAAATAACACACATCACTCCATCGGTTCCAGCCGTATGCTCTGCGTAAAACGAGAACGAAGTTTCGGTGCCTTTGCCTTCGGGTCAAAATCTTTCAATCGCTCATCCCGTTGCAATGTCCAATCCGTTGCCGAATTGTCTACTGCGTCATTCATCTCCGCCATAATCTCCCATTCGCAATTATGCGTTCGCTTCAATGTTGCCCAACCAAGACCATTGCGTTCAATCAAAGCACCAATCCGTTCATAAAGAATATCCGGCTTCGCCGAACGATAAAACGAATCGCCTACTCGCACATTTTGTAAAACTTCGTCCAGTGTCATTTGACAATCCGAAAACAAGATAGTAGAATAATAGCATGACGGACACAAAACACAATCACGCAAAAAACGTTCTAAAGACAACGTAAAGAAAGTAGTATCGCTCTCTGTGTATCAGACACTGCTCAAAAGCATCGATAAATATGCCGCAGAACAAAATGGATCCCGTTCAGAGGCAATCGAACATTCGATTATAAAAATGTTTGCAGAATCGGCAAGTAGTTCATTGACGATGGAGGAATCGCCGAATGATTTTATGCAAGACAACAGCGAAAACCTATATGCCTCGCCACAACTGGGACAGTCGATATTCTATTGAAGTAAAATGGACTGTTCCATCAGTCCATTTTTATGATAGCCTAAAACAAACTCCGTGCCGTAAACATGTTGGCTAGATGCTTATTGCTTGACAAGTCGCTATCCGTAATGGACAAAATAGTAAAACCTTGGCCGTTACTTTTCTTACAACAGATAGCCGGAATGTGATAGACAAAACCGCTATTCCATTCCATAAAAACAATTTTGCCTCGCTTGTGCGATTGCAGTATAGCACCGCTCACTGCTTGGCCATCTTCCCGTTGCACCGATGCTAATGTGCTACCATCCAAAACATCTGGAATAGCGGAATGTTGTATCATTTCACGCAGAGCGGATTGCATAGTCGGAATATATTTAGTGTCGGCAGACAACGTTTCCTCATCGGCAGCGATTGCGTCTACTGGTTCCGGCATAGAATCATTATAATCCTCATCTGCATGTTCCATGTCTGCTTTATCTGTATCATAATGACAATCTGTACCAAGATACATGCCTTCGTTCCATTCGGACTCAATAGTTTCATCATCGTTATCATCATGTTCCTCTCCCATGATATGATTAACAATAGCATCTTTGATTCCTGTTACTACTTGTTTTTGTTCTATGTCATTCTCAAATCCAACAGTACCAATGATTATTTTGTCATTATCCCATTTTGGAAAACGTCCCTCTAGCAATCGTGAAAACATCGTTATGTCCCCACAATGAAACATGACTCTATTTTTGTCAAAAGCCATTTTGACATCTTTTGAGCATGTCTTGTCTTTCAAGATTTTTTCCACAAGTCTTAAACCACTGTAATAAATAATTTCACTTTCTATTTTTGGATTGCCAATCCGCTCTGCATATTCTTTTTGTATTGCAAGCCGTCTGCCATCTGTTGCAACGGCAGTGATTACATCTTCATTGGGAGAATCTTTTGCCATTTGACATTCAAAACAGACACCAGCAAATGTGAAGCGTGCATTGTTTTCGTCAACAGCAAAAATCGTATGCCGAATCATTCGTTGCAATTCTTCTTTCGGAATTTTATGATAAGACTTTGCCGTAAATTCTTCAACGTCAGGCATGTTATCAGGACATTTGTAATGAAAACTCCCATTGTCCACATTCTTCTCCCCGCATGACAATTTTATCATTTTTAACTTCTAGCCAGAGTATATCCTGTTTAGATTGCGAAAGAATGTTAACGATTTCCTTTATTGGCAGGAGCACCACACCTTTGCATGCTACTTCGCAATCAAAACGAATGCGAATACCGTGCTTGCCATCCGTTGCATGTATGATAGCGCCGAGACGTTTGTCTGCTACAATCTTTATGTTCCCAAGATGGCTCGTTATGTTTTTTGCCAATCGAAGTTTCGGCAATAGGTCTTTTCGCTCAAATCTGATTTTCATGGTAAAGTCTCCTTTGGGTTAGTGCGCAACTTCAGCGCAGAGGTTAATGTTGGTGCGTTTCGGATGATATACTACTTTACTGCTCCGAAACATAAACAGCAAAATAGTGTATTGTTATCCCGCTATCGGAATGTCATTATCTTCTATAAAATCCCAAGCAGCCCGTATAGACTTTACCGCAATTTTTCTATACATATCGGTGATGTAATTCATCGTTACATATGCAAAAAATTCGTTAAACTCTTCCGATGTAATTTCCAGTTTGCATTTTATGCACCGAGTCACCAATTCGTCCCAATGCTTTTTCTGCCCATCGGACAACTCATCTTTTCTTTTGGCCGATGTGAAAATCACCGTAACATAGCAAGGCAACTCTTGACGCCGACGGCGGTCGATTGCGTCGATAGTAGTTTTGAGTTTCGTGATATTGTTCACACTCAACTTGTCTGCCTCGTCAAAGATATAGACATACTTGTCGGCAAGTAGCGGACGCGAGTATATGTCTTGTTTGAGCATATCTATGAACGTTGCCGTCTCGGCATCTTTGGTGCAATCGGGCCGATAGACTTCGTGATTGCCACTCTCTGCGATGATGTTCGCAATGAGCGTTTTGCCGGTGCCGGTTGTGCCGGTTAGCATAAACACGAGTCCGCCGAGCCCTTCGTTCATTTGGATGGAGCGTTCGATTTTCGTTACGGCTTGTTTATTGCCGATAATCTGCGATAGTTTCGTCGGTTGGTATGTGTCGATTAGTTTCATGGTAGTAGTTCCGTTTTGGTTGGTGCGCAGTTTTTGCGCAGGGGTTTTGGGTAAGTCAGGCCAGACCGGCTGGCCTGACGTTGCTCGTGTTAGAGCCGTTCGATTTCGCTTTCGGATAAGCCGGTTGCTTTTGCAATCAGGGCTATGGGTAATCCTTCTAATTTCAGATTACGGGCTATTTCGGTATCCCTTTCCGCTTTGCCTTCCGCCCGGCCCTCCGCCCGGCCCTCCGCACGAGCAGTTGCCATAACTGCATTATTGTCCCGATATGCTTTGAGGTGAGCCTCATAAGCCAAATACTCCGCTTTGCTCATCCGAGAAATCTCCGCCGTTTCAAACGCTCGCTCAAATATCGGCTCACGAAGTAGTGCCGGTATCTGCTCTAGACTCGCTAAATTCTTCAGAAAATAATACCACTTGTCCTGACGCGTTTTCAATTCCGATTCTGACTTGTCAAACAACGGCATCTGAAGAAAAATTAACTCCAACTTGTCATAAAACAAATCGCCATCCTGGTCTTTCAACGTAACATTTCGTTGCAGTTTTCGCCGTTCCTCTTCTTTATCATACTCAAAACCCAAGACGGCAATAAGATAAACGGCTTTGAGTTCATAAGTCCAATCTTCGCCTTCCGAAAGTCCTTTGGGGGCTTGATTGCGAATCGGAAACGCGGAGTAAAAAAGTGCTCGGTCTTTGAACCAGTCTTGCCGAGCCTTTTGCATTTCGACGATAAAATGCTCTCCATTTTCTGCGGTGCAGTAAATATCGAAAATGGCCTTTCGGTCGGCAGTAGTATAACCGAGTTGTTCCGTATTGTGAAAATCGAGCGTTTTGACTCGATGTTTTTCCGGCAAAACGGCATTCAGAAAATCAATTAGTAAATCCTTACTGGCTTCTTCTCCGAAAAGTTTCTTAAAACCGAAATCCGTGTAAGGGTTAATATAACGTGACATGATGTTATCCTTTTTTTGTTACGCCAGGCCGCTTGTAAGATAGAGCCATTCGGCTATAATCGTGAGTAGCATCTGACTAGGTTCAGTAGTTTGTTTGCTAGGCTTGCTAACAGAGTTACTGCTCTTTTAACAAGCCGTCTTTTCATGTTCTGACGAAAGCATTCTTTTCTGCTCCCTGCGAACGCCCATAGTATAGCATGCCATCGGCTTGGAGTCAAGATAACTGGAAAATTCCATTTTCCCCTAACTCTTTCCGTAGACAAGAAATGCGTTAATGCGAAAATTCAAAAAGACTGTTTACGGGACTCCTTCGGGGAGTCTTCGGGGATGGCAAAAACCAAGAAAGCCTGACAGGATTGCTGCCAGGCTTTGTGGGAAATTGAAAGTAGATGCTTCTACTGTTCGTTTTGTGCTTTGCGTTTGCCGCTGGCACGACCGGCTAAATAACCTCCACCGGCAATCGCAGCCGCTCCCGCACCGCTTGCAATGAGAGCGACTTTGTTCTTCTTTGCAAAACGCATTGTCTTCTTGCCAGCAACGTTTGCCACTCGCAGCGTCCTATCTAATTTTTGCCCTATTGTTTTTGGTGCTTTGGCTGCAGTATTTTTTGCGATAGCTTCTGCTCTTGTGCTCATGATTTTTCTCCTAGGTGAAATGGGTTATGTAAAATGTGTTAACTTCGATGTCGTGTTTATAACCCGAAAATGGCATTCGGTCAAATCCCTTTCGGCAAACGGGTATCGGAATAGGTATTACACACTTTCGCTGCGGCTACCAAGCCCGAACCGGTTACGATGCAAGTAGAAGCAAACGCGGCATCCCGCAATGTAAATAGCGAAACGATGCCCGTGATAATAACCAGGAAACCGCATATTACCGATGCCGTCATTGTAACATGTATCCTAAAATAATGGTTTGTGTTTTCCATAATGTTCTCCTTTTTGCTATCCCAACTCGCCGAGGTTCACATACCAAATGCCATATTTTGTAGTGGCCATCCGAGCAATGTCTTTTTCTTCCATCCAACAGCCGTGCTGTCGATTTGGATTTAACGAATCCGCTGCATATCTAGCACCATGCGAATTCTCCATGTACACATATCGCCTACCCGACTTGCTTGTGTACGCCGCTATCAACGCAACAGCATGGCCGCCGTTTTTCCAAGTAGACGGCGTTGCCAAACCTTCGCCATTAGGTACCGAACCAGTAGGATAGACACCGCTGCCGATGTTGATGCCAAAGCCCGCCGCACACGCCGCGTAACACAAATCAAACGATGCTGTAGGCAAGTAGACCGGTATGCTCTGCGTCTTCAAAGCATTTGCACAAGCAGGCGACCCCTTACGCCATTTACTTGCTCTATTACCACCGTCATATTTTCCAAAATCGGCCGTCCAAAAATTGCCGACAGTAGCAGACCAACGTGCCATCGGATTCAAGTTCAATCCCGAACCCATCCGCATTGTACCATTGCCGCGAGCAATGCCGTATGCGATGCACAAAGCAATTTCACGCGGCATTTTACCTGTTTGACGAGCATTGACCAAGTTCGATGTCTTCAGTGCATTCTTGTGAGCATGACCGCAGCAGTTGCCGATACGTTGTGTGTAGTTGTAGCCATCAATCCATTGTACATTCAGGTCTTTATACAAGTTCCACGGCAAGTATTTTTCACGTCCCTCGTAATCAAACAAATCCGCACGATGCTTGATGTACTTTTCCCATTCCGAGTCCCATTGGAAGGTCTTCATGCTATCATCCAAGTTTTCCCAGTGGATACTAAATGGTATCGCATGGGACATCAACTCGTCGTAGCAATGTTGGTCTGCTTCCGTGGTCTCCGTAAGGCCGTCTATAAATGGATATTCTTCGCTCATGGTAGTCTATTTTATTAGTGTCAATAAATGGGTTTGTGTGTAGATAGAATACACATAAACCCTGTCCATCGTTTATTCCTTTGTACTGATGTAGTCAATAGGAATGCCATATTTCTGACATACCATGTGTTCGACAACACAACCATCGTAATTGTGCCAATCGTCCATGAATACAGCAAGGTCGGCCTGGCTCAAACACTCTATCGACTTGCCGAGAAATTCGATTCGGCTGCCGTTAAAATCTTTGAAGTATGAGTCGATACGGGTGCCATCCGGGTATTTCCGGGCTACCGCTGCCCGGCACTTCTCCACGTACTCTATCGGGTTCTCTTTTCCCCGTAATCCGTTTGAAATAAAAATGTGCATAATAATTCTCCTATTTGTTGAAGGTTGTAGTTAGCAGGACTTATTCCTGTATAATAATTTTCCCATCTAGAATATCAAGGGCATCACGCATATATTCTATATCGGGATTTCCAAGTTCTTGTAAAACGCGTTGCCGTACCGAACTTGGTAAAAGTGCGGACAATGCTTGTATCGCTAAATCTGCTGTTCGGATTTGTCCATGCTCAACATCATCACGAATCATCCCAATCGCTTGTTGTGTTAGCCCTGCCTGTGTCGCCGTCATGACAAGTTCACCGGGCACAACGGGCGGCACAACAGAATCCGTATCTGGCTTGACTGTATCTGGCACCAAAAGCCCCTGATACCAAGCAACGAACAAAACCTGCAATACAAAAATTGCAAGCCAGTAGTATAGTGTTTGTTTTTTTATGGTAATCATCGTCTGTTACGTTGTTGTATGCGTGATAACAAAGGAAATCGTCGCTCGCGAGTATCTCGATGTACTTCTGTAACAAGTTCAACAGAAGTATCGACCGCCTGCTCTTCTTCAACAGGAGCACTCATGGCGTCATCATCAATCATAGGCTCATCAATAATTGGGTCGAGAGTGCTGTCATCGGTTGGTATTTCAGTGGTCAACATGGGAGGAACATCCGCCACCTCCGCATCAATGGGCGGTGCCTGATATGGATATTGTATTGCTGCCAATTCGATTTCTGTAAAATCAACTTGTGGATG
>WRKP01000028.1 GCA_009778035.1 Planctomycetaceae bacterium | reverse complement strand
TGCTACACTGACGCCATTACACATGTTCATCCAAACCAAAAAGGAGAACCTAACTATGCAGAATTGTCGCAAAAAAATGTTAACTTGGGGGGGGGGGGCAACTTAGGTTGCCAAAAAACCGACAAACGAGGTTTCACGCTCGTCGAACTCCTCGTCGTCATTGCCATCATCGGCATGCTCGTCGCCCTTCTTTTACCCGCCGTGCAGGCCGCTCGCGAAGCCGCCCGAAGAATGCAATGTACCAACAACATGAAAAACATCGCATTGGCACAACACATGCACCACGATGTGCATAACAAACTCTCCCCCGGCAATTCACAGCCCGATCACTTTCGCGATATCGAAGGTGCATTCATGGCCGGTTCAGGAGCAGGCACCGCTGTTGCTGGAACCTGGGGCTGGACCGCGTTTATCCTGCCTTTTATCGAACAAACGGCAGTGCATTCGGAAATTGATTTTACCCAACTGTCTTTCGCGTTTGCCAAAGGTTCCGGCTACGGCGGTACTTGCGAACCCAAAATGAACGATGAGCCTTGCGGCCATCCCGGAGCGGTCGCGAATGACACCAGTGATGAAGTTGCGGTGCGTCATCGCAGAGTTGCGGAGTCCTCTCCCGCGATCTTGCGATGTCCCACATCACCGCAAGAGCCCATTCGACCCAATACCACCAAGGATTATGCGGCGAATGGCGGAGCGGAAGAGCCGGAAAGGGCCGCTCAAGGTGCGGGACGGCGTACTCGAAGCATGGCCGTCTTTCACGTGAACAGTGAATACAATTTCAGTGCGATCCAAGATGGCACGTCCCACACGCTGCTCAAAGTGGAACTTTCCTCCAAAACGTTGCCCAGGTCCGAGATCCGAAATGCCCACTATTACGAACGGGATTTGAGCACGGGCAACGCGAATCCTTTCGTCTATGTCGATCACGGCTCGCAAGGATACGGGATATTCACGCATAGCGGTTTCCGAAACATTCCGCCGAACGATTTGCTCTACAATCGTGATGCGACCCGCACGCCGCGGAGTTTCCATCCGAACGGCTTGAATGTGGTGATGTGCGACGGGTCGGTGCGGTTTGTTTCCGACACGGTCAATATGGATGCGTGGATGGCTGCATTTACGCGAGCCAGTGCGGGCATTCAGGTAGGCGGCGGGGGATCCAATGCCGGCGGCGGACATCTGTCGCTTTGGTAGGCGAATGTTAGCCGCATCGCCCTGCAAGGCAGAGAAGGTAGGCAGCCGACCGCCGACCGCCGGGCGGCTGCGTCGGCGGTGCCGACCAAAGGGCCGGGAATGTATCTCAATCCCCGGGTTCAGTGCGGAGTACCGCAGTTGCCGCCCGGCGGTCGGCAACCTACCTTTGGTAGGCGGATGTTAGCCGTGTTCGGAGACTGTCATTCCGGCGAAAGCCGGAATCCAGCCGAGCAGCGTGCATACCGTTTCCCTGGATCCCGGCGTGCGCCGGGATGACGATTTATGCACAAATCTATTACACACGATCAACCATTAGGAGAAATTTTACATGCTTTATAGAGCACATTACAGTTTGTTTGCATTGGTCGGCCTCGTGCTGGCAGTTAGTATTGGGTGCGGCGGCAACACGCCGTATCGGGTTGTTCCGTTGGAAGGGGTCATTACCTACAATGGGGAGGCATTGGAGGGAGTGGTTTTGGAGTTTTTTGTGGAGGATTATCGTCCTAGTGGGGCGATGGTTCGGCCGGGCGGTCGATTTCAGGCGGTGCATACGCAATCGACGGATGGCGTACCGGTGGGAACGGTAACGATGCGAATTGCGTGGCCGGGCGGGCATGATCATGCACCGCCGCCGGCGTATGTGCCGTTATTGGCCAAATATGGGATTGACTCGGAGGGTTATGTATTTGAGTTAACCCGCGGCGATAAAAATTTCCGCATCGACTTGGAGTAGCGGATTGTAGGCGGAATCCAGCGGAACAGCGTGCATTGCCGTTTCCATGGATTCCGGCTTTCGCCGGAATGACGGAGGCGTAAAAAGGCGAACATGTTTTTATCGCATGCGATTGATTTTTTTGCCGTTTATGGTACTTTGACGTTCGCCGGTTTCATCACAAAAAGACGATGTCTCGCCTCTGCGCCCTCCTGCTGATTTGCATCATACCCGCCCTCGCCTGTGGGCCCAGAGGCGAGCCGCGGCTGTACATCTATTGCAGCGAAACGTTTTGGTATGTGATGCAAGAAAACGCCTTTTTTTTTAATCGTATCTACGGCTTCCAAATTATCCTGATTCCCATCAGGGCCGACCGGACCGAAAGCCAAACAGAAGAAGCCATCGTCATGAGAGGTGGCCGGCTGGCTCTTCCCTTGGAATGGCAAAACAGGCCGGACAGCCGAACAAGCACCGTTGATCTGTATACACAACTCAATCCAGATATCGCAGAACAAATTGGAAGAATTACGACTTCAGGGATCGGCGATTTATTCCTGACCGATTCGGCAAAACAACTGGATGTAATCCAAAGTACCGCTCTCGCCGCAAGCGAAATTCCCATCTGCTATTTGACGCTCACAATGCTTGTTCCGCTTGGAAATCCACAGCATTTCAGTTCGGCCAGGGATGTCATTAACGCAAATCGGAGGTTGGGAATCATCAATCCGTCGTTCGATGGCTTGGGAGAGGCCTCTTGGCAGGTGCTGGGCAATATCATTCCCGGCGGAGAATCGGAAATTTTGATGAACGGCGTCATGTTGTATGAAAGACAATATGACCTTTTAGAAGCGTTAGAATCGAGAGAAGTGGATGCGATTCTTGTTTGGAATTTTACAAGCCAAATCAGTTTTGTTGTTGCGAAATATGCTGCAACTTACAATGCAGCCAATGAGCAGATTTTGCGTGAGACCGAGCGGAGAGGGGATCGGGAGGGCGTGCAAGCCATTTTGGTTGAAATGCACCGACATCTTGTCGAAACGAAAACATTTGCGGAAGAGGTTCCGTTGTATGCAAATTCTGGAGAGCGTTATGTTGTTTCAGTTCCTTTAATTTCGCTCAGTACGGCATCCAATTTTAGTCATACTAAGCGTTTTGTGGATTTTTCGCGTTCCAATCAGGGCAGAGAAATTTTGCGTCGATACGGCTTTGTCGTGGAGTAGGGCTAGAGTGCTTGGCGGCGTTTCACGTGTTGCTATGGACAAAAAATCGGCATTCTGGCGCAGGCGGAATCCAGAAGAACAGTGCGTCACTCTTATCCACTTACAATGAAAAAGGTGAAAATGAACTGGAAAATTGAAAGACACGCGTTTGAGTGAGTCTCAACATTCTGCAGTGTCACTCGGGACGACTCGCAATGCTACTTCGCAAGTAGAATTACCGGACAGAATGAATATTAGTAATCAGTACCGAAACCGGCAACGTTGGGTGGTGTTGCTCCGTAGGACATTTTTGAATAAAGCAGTGATCAACATGATGAACGTCTTAACACTTCTACTGCCATTTACTATGAAAAGTCTTTCCAACAGTAGCTCACTGTGCATTAGTCAACAATGATCTTGCCGAGCGGTTTTCTGCAAAGACAAGAACGGTGTTAACGTCGGAATTGTATCGTAAGAGTTTTTCCTACGTGCAGTTGGAGCGAAGATCAAAGACCCGGCTTTGGAATAGCGCAGGCGGCGAACGGCAATCCTTCGGTGTGATGAGTAATGTTACGGGACAGCATTGCTCATATTATTATCATTGATGATCCGATTAGCCCTGCGATGTCGATGTCCGACAAAGGACTCGTAGCGGTCAATGAGTGGATGGATTCTACTATCAATGCCTACAATGCTGACTCCCTTCACAAGCAAGCGAGCGATGGTCAGTCATGCAAGTCCGACGCTGGTTGCCTTGAATGCCAAAGTGCCGCCCGCTCATCCAAATTGCCGGTGCGTTTTTATTCCTTAACATTGGTGAAGGCGTTCCTCGTCCTGCCAAAGCGGAGGCAACAATTCGTCGGCTTACCGGCACGCAGTGGAAACAGTATGTTCGTGCAGCAAGCAGTCGGAGCGATGTTCGGTAATGGTATTTATCTTCAAAAGGAAATATCTCCGAAGATCACATATCGGCATGGTTTGGGTGTCCATCATTTGTACAGATGCGTATGTCTACCAAAATGGAACTACAAAAGATTAAGGAAAGCGACGTTGAAAAAGAAAGAAAAGGTTATTTGGGGCTGATTGCTCTTGCTGAAGGGCAAGGGAAAAAAGCCAAAGATATTTCTAACAAAGAATTTTCCCAAAAATATAAATATGAGTAACGATCACATTGGAGTATTAGCACTACAACTTGAAAGCAACCATTTCAATCGAGTCCTGTCGGAATTGCCTGCAAAATTCGGCACAGGCTTGTTACAACCGGCAAACGAATTTCTCAAATGTGCGAATAGGATTGTAGCCATCCTCTTCCTGCTGCGCCGACACTCGCAGGTCTTGGCGGTACGCCCTCAAATCATGCATCGACGGGTACAGGACATGGTGCTACTTCAACGGCAAATTACGGGCATGTTAAATTCCCAACGGAAGCCGAAAGACTATTTCAAGAATTGATACTCGATTCGCCGATGGACGCACTCAAACGTCGGTGAACGTCACTGGTTCCATTGCGGATGGCCGCACGGAGACCATTTGTGGAGCGACGGGTTACAACTCGTTCGAGCGATTCAACGTTCCCGGCGGGATAACGACAAATCTGCATGTGCCCGAAAGTGCAAGAAACCTTGTCAACCTCGTCCACAATGAACATAGTTTCATTGATGGAACGTTAAATTCGCTTTTGCATAATGGGCAGATCGGCGGAAATGTGTATTTTCTTAATCCACACGGCGTTGTTGTTGGACAGAGCGGTACTATCTATGTCGGTGCGGGAATTTCAGCACGCGGTGTCGATCAGGATTCCGATGGCGGTGAGGTTATCATTTTTGCTGATAGGAATTCCTACTTGCAGGCCGGTGCGGTAAACGTGCTTATAGGGCGACTCTTACCGCTGCTGGACACGTCCGTTATAGTCTTTTTGTCCGAGTTATGGACGCCGGCTTATACGGAGGGATGCTCCTGCGATTGTTTTTGCCGCATTTTCCGATAGAATGTCCATAACGTTGCCGTCCTCCAATGGAGTATCTTCATGCGAAATACTTGCCTCGTTTTGTTTTGTTGCATCGCCGTTGTATCCCTGCTCATGCCGAGCACGCTCCTCGCGGAAGATGCCATCCGCGTCCTTTCGATCAACGTCCGCTTCTCCACGGCAAACGACGGCGAAAATAGTTGGCCAAACCGAAAGGAATTTATGACCGACCTCATCATCGAAGGAAATTACGACTTCGTCGGCACGCAAGAAACGCTCCTGCATCCCAATCCACAACTCAATCAAGCAACATACATTGCGTCCCGTTTGCCGGGACACGGCTTCATCGGACGCTCCCGTGAAGTTGATCCCGACGCCGGCGAAGCAATGATCCTGTACTACAAAAAAGACCGATGGCATATTGATGCTTCCGACCAAGAAACATTTTGGCTTTCCGATACACCGGACGTTCCCGGCTCGAAAACCGACCCCAACGCAGGCTGTCCGAGGAGCGTAACGGCGGCTCTTTTTCACGAATTGAAGGCCGACGAGCCGACAGGCCGGAAAATTTATGTCTATAACACGCATTTCGACCATTTAAGCGAAGAGGCAAGGCAACGCGGGGCGATTCAGTTGATGGAGCGGATTGCCGCCCGAAAAAATCGCGATGTGCCCGTCGTTGTCATCGGGGATTTTAACAGCGGCGAGCAGAGTCCTGCCGTTTTGTATATGCTCGGGTCGTCCATGCGGCTCGATGATAAGGATTGGGAGCCGCCGTATAAATTGGCGGATACGTTTCGCACTATTCACCCAGACGCGGTGAATGTCGGTACATTTCATGGTTTTCGCACACCGGGCCGGGAAAAAATTGATTTTGTGTTCATTTCGCCGGAATTAAGAACCCTATCGGCAGAGATCATCCGCACGCAACGCAATGGCCGATATCCGACCGACCATTATTTGGTCGATGCGGTAATTGCCTGGGAGCGATAATTAGGGCGAAATTCAAATTGGCCTGGACATTTTTTCGTCATTCCGGCGAAAGCCGGAATCCAGTCGAGCGGCTCGCGAGTCATTCGCTGGATTCCGGCTTTTGCCGGAATGACGATGTGCGCATCGGAATAACGGAAGCGATTCCTGACCAATTTGGGATATTCGCTAAACACGAAATAAGCGTCAATATGGCCTAAATTCTAAACTCGCGGTCAGGCCGGTGCCGATAACGTCGACATGGCAGAGTCTTATTTTGATTGGCTTACCGAACAACAAGGACTGCCGGCGAAACCGTTCGACGCTTTGGAAGAACTCAAACAACTTCGCCGGAAGTTGGCCGCACGCATACAAACATCCGAGTTTTCGGCCACCGACACGCCTGTTTTACCCGCGAAAATTGAAACGAACGACGAGCCCGACACTCAAACAGAGGATGCGTCGCTGGATTCGGCCTTGAATGCGGTCGCCAATATGAAACAAACTTTGGCGGCCTGCCAACAGTCTTCACAACGCATCAAGCCCCAGTGCAGTAATCTCTTCCGAGGCCGGGAATCGCAAGCCGAAGAGAATGCCGACGAACGGACTCAGAGCCCGATCGTATTGCCTGCCGCCGTGAGCCAAGAGTTGAATGTTCCGCAGGACAGTATGCTTGAAACGATCAATGCCGGCTTGATGGCCTTGGGGATTATCGGCGTTGTATTTGGGCTTTTGAGTTTTTATCGGGGCTGGGAAAGCGATTTGTCGTTCGGCACGCTGGCCAGTGCTTCCGGTGCGGCCATTGTCGCAGTCGGGTTCTGCGGCCGGTTACTCGCTTCGGGCGAGCCAGACCGGGAGCGTTAGTTTGTATTCATTTTTGCTTTGGGAAAAAATCGTCATTCCGGCGAAAGCCGGAATCCGGACGCGCGACGTGCATGCCGTTTCCCTGGTTCCCGGCTTGCGCCGGGATGACGGAGCGGCGTCCAGACCAATTCTGAATGTGCGTTAGTTTGTGCGCTGCTCGCACATTTTTCATCACTTCCTGTTTCATTACTTCCTGGTCTCTTCGTGGAAGCGGTCCAGGAGTTTCATCGTCATGGTGCCTGGTTTTCCGTTTCCGATGGGTCGGCCATCCAATTTGACGACCGGTATCAACTCCGCTGCACTGCCCGTCAGAAAACACTCATCCGCCGCGAAAATATCGTACCGCGTCATCGGAACTTCCCTGACCGGTATGCCCATCTCGCCAGCAATTTCGATGACCGTCTGCCGTGTAATGCCTTCTAAAATCCCGGCTTCCGTCGGCGGAGTGTGCAATTTCCCGTTGCTGACAACGAAAATGTTGTCCCCGCTGCATTCCGCAACTTCACCCTTCGTGTTGAGCATCAAGACTTCGACGCAACCGGCCAGATGGCCCTCGATTTTGGCCAAGATATTGTTCAGATAGTTCAGCGATTTAATCTGCGGACTGACCATTGCGGGATTGGTTCTGACGGTCGATGCCGTTACGATGTCGAGTCCGGTTTCGTAAAATTCTTTGGGATACAGAGCAAGATGGTCGGCAATGATAACGACCTGCGGCTCTTTGCAAAGATGAGCATCGAGGCCGAGCGTTCCGATGCCCCGGGTAACGATCAGCCGGATGTATCCGTCCTGGATATTGTTGATTTTGAGCGTTTCGTACGTTGCCGATTCCATTTCCTCGATGGTCATCGGAATGTCGATCATCAGGGCTTTGGCGGAGTTCCAAAGTCGGATCATGTGTTCCCGAAGGCGGAAAACTTTGCCGTTGTAGGAACGCATTCCTTCGAAGATGCCATCTCCGAAGAGAAATCCGTGGTCGAAGACGCTGATTTTCGCGTTTTCCTTGTCGAAGAACTTGCCGGTAATGTATATTTGCATTGCTTGTTGATGGCTTAAGGATTATTTCATTATACCGCAAACGGAGCGTGAGGGGATATACTTACCGTTTCAGCCGTTCGAGAGCATCCCTGGCCGATTGCTGTTGCTGGCAAAGTTCGGCAAGCGATTCCCGTTCCTTCTCCACCACGGCAAGCGGGGCCTTTTGGATGAAATCACTGGCCAATTTCGACTCCTTCGACTGGATAAATCCCGACAATCTCGCAATTTCCTTTTCCAACTTCGCAATCTCCGCCGGGACATCAATCAATTCCGAAATGTCCACGAAAACGTCCATTCCCGTCAACGGCACCACCGCAAAAAGAGCCGATGGTTGCGTTTCCGAACCCCAACCAGTCGCTCTCGCCTTCGCCATCGACAAAAAATACGGCTCCATCGGCTTCAACAACGCTGCCGTTGCCTCATCGCACCGCACCGAAAAAGCAATTTCCGTCTTCGGAGGAACATTACGGCTTGCCCGAACATCCCGAACAGCACGCAGTAACTCCTGGAATACCGCAAACTGTTTTTCGACTTCAGGATTGATTGCCGACTCGTCCGCCGTGGGATACGGAGCGACGGCGATAGAGTTTGCCGTTTCGCCGGCAAAACGCCCCGCAGGCGGGCTGGCCAACATTAACCGTTGCCAAATTTCCTCTGTAACGAACGGGATTACCGGATGCAACAAACGAATCAATGCACTCAAAACATGAACCAATACCGCCAAGGCGTGCTCCCGTTGCGAGTCATCCTGCAACCGCGATTTGACGATTTCCACGTAAAACGAACAAAATTCGTCCCAAGCGAAGTCGTAGAGCGAACGCATAGCCTCGGCATAGTGATACGTTTCCAGCGATTGCGTTACTTCCCGTGTTGCGGTCGCAAGCCGGGAGAGAATCCATCGGTCTTCGAGGTGAACATTCACTGAGCCGGTATCAGAGCCGCGAACTTCCGGCCTCGGCTCTGGTGATGAGTCCGATTCCGAAAGATTCATCAACACGAATCGGGCCGCATTCCACAGTTTATTGCAAAAATTCCTCGCAACCTCGAACCGTTCGCCGATCATCGGGCCTTCCGGCAACGCCCTATCCGTCGGCGTCTCCGCCCATTGCGTGCGGAATTCCTTCTTGCACTTCGGACATGGTATCTTCGGCAACACTCGATTCTTTTTCGTCTGTTCGCACACAGCACCGCAATACGGACACTCAAAATCCAATACCAAGCGGATGTCCTGATTCTCCGTCGTCAGATATGCCAACGCAAAACGCAACGCATCCGCTCCGTATTTGGCAATGACCGAAATCGGGTCAATGCCGTTGCCCTTCGACTTCGACATGCCTTCGCCGTATTTGTCCAAAATCTTCGGATGAATGTACACTTCGCCGAACGGCTTTTTGCCCGTATTGAACAGTCCGGCAAGCACCATCCGGGCGACCCAAAGGGTCAAAATGTCCCGATTCGTAATCAGCACGCCCGTCGGGTAGTATTGTGCAAGTTCCGGGGTTGTTTCGGGCCAACCCAGCACGGAATGCGGCCAAAGCGCACTGGAAAACCAGGTATCCAAAACGTCTTCCTCTTGAACGAGTTTTCGGCCCGGTATGGTCCCTTCCGCAAGGTCTTCAGTTTGACTGCAAATCCACCAGGCGTTGCCTTCGCTGCTCCATTGCCAAATGACGTCCTTTCGACCGGCAAAGGCGTTTTCGAGTTCGGTTTCGCTTGCTCCTTCGCAGTACCAGATGGGAATGCGGTGTCCCCACCAAAGTTGCCGACCGATGGGCCAGTCCCGTTTTTCGGACAGCCAGTCGATATATCCCTTGGTGTATCGTTCGGGCAGGATGCGAATGTTCCCGGCGGCGGACGGCGAGTCGCAGGCGACGCGGCTAACGGCATCAATCGCACTCTGTGCCAATTCATCCATCTGCACGAACCATTGGTCATTCAAAAACGGCTCAATCGGCGTTTTGGAACGGTCGCTGTGAGCGAGTTCAATGATCCGCTCCTCGGTCTTGACCAGCAAGCCCTCCGTTTCGAGGTCGGCAACGACCTTTTCCCTCGCTTTTTTGAGCGTCAGCCCGGCATATTGGCCGGCATTTTCGTTGAGCGTGCCGTCCTTGTTGAGAATGTTGAGCATCGGCAGGTCATGCCGCAGGCCAACTTCGTAATCATTCGGGTCGTGGGCGGGCGTAATTTTCACGCAGCCAGTTCCCTTCTCCGGTTTCGCCCAAGTGTCGGTAATCAAGGGAATCCGCTTGTTTAAGAGCGGCAAAATGACCTGCTGGCCTGCTTTGGCCAGTTCGGCAAGCGTTTTGAGCCGGTCGAGCGTCCCGTCCGTTTTGCGAAGTTCGATGGCGTCAAGTTCCGTTTGGAGTTCGGCTTTTTCTTTTTCGGATGCCGACGCAATGCGTTTTTGCAGGTCGTCAATCGCTTTATTGAGAGCGGTTTCGGGCTCGGGATGCACGGCAACGGCGGTATCGCCGAGCATGGTTTCGGGCCGCGTCGTGGCTACGCAGACGCTAGGCGTACCCTGTGCGGCGCAGGCCGTATTACCGGGCAACGCGGCTAACGGGTATTCGATATACCAAAAATGTCCCTCGACGGCTTCGTGGAACACTTCATCGTCGCTGACGGCCGTTTGCAGATGCGTATCCCAGTTGACCAAGCGTTTGCCGCGATAAATCAATTTCCGCTCGAATAACTTGAAGAAAAAGTGCCGAACGGCCTTGGCGCAGATTTCATCCAGCGTAAACCGCGTTCGGCTCCAATCGCAGGAACAGCCCATTGCCTTGAGTTGCTGGATGATTCGGGTTTGGTATTGTTCTTTCCAGTCCCAAATGCGTTGGACGAGGGCATCCCGTCCGATGTCGTGTCGGGTCTTTTTTTCTTCTTCGAAGAGTTTGCGTTCGACGACGGCTTGCGTCGCGATACCGGCGTGATCGACGCCGGGAACCCAAAGGGCGTCGAATCCCTGCATCCGTTTCATACGGATCGTGATGTCTTGCAGGGTGTTATTGAGGGCGTGTCCCATATGCAACGCTCCCGTAACGTTTGGCGGCGGAATGACGATGCAAAACGGGCTTTTCGGCGCGATGTGAGCCGCTCCGCTTGGTGGAGCGTCGGGTTGGAATAGATGATGGTCTTCCCAATACTGCGTCCATTTTTCTTGAGCAGCACCGGGTTCGTACTGTTTGGGGATTTCGATTTCGTGCATGATTTGTGTAGCGGCTATCCCCCGAAGGCGGCGAGTTCGTCTTCAAACAGGAGTTTATTGGCATCCAGGATGATTTTAACATCATCGCCGACCTTGCCCAGCCCGCGGATGTATTGAGCACACTGGCCGGTTCCGCTTTTCGGCGGCGGCGATACATTCATCTCTTCGATGGAACGCACTTCGTTGACCGTATCGACGACCAACCCAACCTGAACCTGACCGCCGCGAAGGTTGATCACCACGATACATGTCCGTTCGTCGTATTCCCTGCCCATCATATTGAAACGCAGGCGCATGTCAATGACCGGGATCACTTGACCGCGAAGATTGACGACTCCCTTGACGTAATGGGGCATATCGGGAACTTCCGTAACCTTTTGGATTCCGACGATTTCCGTTACGTGACGAATTTCGAGGCAGTAATCCTCATCGCCGAGCCGAAAGGAAAGATACATGTCTTTCAGGGTATCTTCCAGGCCGTCCGAAGGCGCGCCTTCGCGATTCACTTCATCCTGCTGTTGTTTTGCCAATGCTTCTGACATCTTTTGTAAATAGGGTTAGGGTAATAATGGACGCACCCCAAAACCCGTCATTCCGGCTTGCGACGAAATGGCGGATTCTGGAACGCGTCTAATCGTTTAACGTCCCATTTCGACGAGGTATTTTGCGAGTACCAGGTCGGATTGGCTCGTAATTTTTATATTTCCGCGATCCGACGGGACAACGCAAATCGGCACGCCGAGGCGTTCGACCAGTTGGGCATCGTCGGTTGGAATGTCTGTTATTCTCTGTTTGTAGGCTTCGAACAGCAATTCTCGCCGAAAAACTTGGGGGGTTTGGGCTTCCCAAAAGTATTCCCGGGGATAGGTCGCTTCGATGAAGCCGTCAACGACTTTCTTTATTGTACCAGTAACGGGCGAGGCAAGCAAGGCGGCTCCGTGTATTTTTGCTGCCGAAAACACGTCATCAATTTCCTGGGCGGTAACGCAGGGGCGGGCGGCATCGTGGACGGCAACGAAATCGGCTTTGGAACTGACGGCGATGAGGCCGTTTCGGATGGAATCCATTCGGGTTTCTCCGCCGGCGACGACGAGGAGGAGCAGATCGTTGATTTCGTTGAGGTAATACTTGCGAAACCAGTCAATATCTTCGGGTGCGGCGACGATGATAACCTGTTCGACGTCATCGCGTCGCAAAAATTTTTCGATACTGCGGAGCCAAACGGGTTTCCCGTCGAGGTGCATGAAGGTTTTTTTGGCCGTGGGTTCGTAGGATCCCCGTTGTGAGAATCGGGAACTTTTCCCTGCGGCGGCGAGGATGAGGGCGAAGGTGCTGTCTGACATGGCTCAATTTCGTTCATTATATTGCACAAGAGCAGAGGCGTTAGCCCCCCGCTCTTGTGATTACGAGCCCTTTATGCTCCCCTTCGCATTTTCGCTCTTGACACCAGTGCGGAAATTCACGATGATTCCGCGTCGGCTTGTAGAATCTCAAAATGCCATCACAATTTATTCAAATACTGTTCGGCGTTTGCTTGCTGTTTGTTTCGGGATGTCATTCCTCTTTGACGATGAAACAAATGCAGGCGAAGAATCCGCTTGCGAAAAATGCTTCCAAAACTCCCGTCGAAATTGTCGATGCTTGGAATTCATACGCCCAAGCAACGCCCGAGGGGAAAATGCTCCGCGGAATGGCCGGTCGGGTGCATTTTTACGACGATAAAAAGAAAACTCAGGCCATCAAGGTCGATGGCGATGTTACCGTCTTCGTCTTCGATGCCAAAGAAACGGATCCGGCCAAATCCAAGCCGCTCCAAGTTTTTCGTTTTCGGGCGGACACGCTTGAGCAATACTATTCGCACCAAAAGCCTTTGGGACACGGTTATAATTTGTTTTTGCCGATGGATGATATTGACGGCGACGAAAAGCCGTTGTACATTATCACGCGTTTCGATAACAGTTTGGAAGAGACGTTTTTGGTTGCCCAGCCGGTCAACAGCATTTTGGTCGGCAGGAGACCGCAAACGCCGACAGACCCGAGTTTTAGGGAGTTTTTGGATTCAAATTCCGTTTTAGCCGACGCGAATCGGAGTAAGGTATCCCATCTTGAGTCGGCAATACAGCAGGCGGGATATGTTTCGGCTGGTTCCCAAGAATGGAGCGTCGAGTCGGAAAGCCCTAGAGTCACGAAAATCCCGTTGAACAGCGAGATGACTCGGCGTTTGGGCGAAGCAAGAACGGGCGTGAGCCCTCCGGCGAAGCACGATGAATAATTGACGCCTCCCGCTCTTGCCGGTCAGTGATATAATCTAGCCACACTCTACGTTGCCGAAATCCATGCAACTCATCCCGACCGACAATCCTGCGATTGCAACACTCGTTCACGCCAATTTGCCCGCAATCACCATCATCGGCAATGCCGCCATCCGAAAAACCTTCGATGAAAAAACTCTCCAACAAGCCATCAATTCGCGCAGTGCAACCGGCGTTACCGACGTGATCATCAATCCCGATGCACACGTCGGATTCGGCGCCCCTATCGGATGCGTCATGGTTTCGCCGTCTCACGTCTATCCCGGGCCCGTCGGCGTCGACATTAAATGCTCCATGTCCCTTTTGCAATTCGACCTGCCCGCCGAAGAAATTGCAGAAAAACCCATCCGCCGTGCTCTGATCAAGGCCATCTGCGACCGCACGCCAACCGGGCCCGGCAAAGGACAGCGAAACGTCAAAAAAGGTCGCCAATTCGCTAAAGAATTGCCCCGACAAGCCGTCATAAGAGGGGCAATCGAATCCGTCTGCGAACAATTCGGCATCCCCTTCGATTGGACAAAACGCTGCGAAGATGCAGTGCATTATGGACATGACCGCTCTTACCGAGCATTGGAACTGCGGCTCAATAAAACTCTCAAGGAGAAGCATTTATCCGGTTTCGGCAACAAGATGCTCCAATTCGGCTCCTACGGCGGCGGGAACCATTTCGGCGAATGCGAAATCGTCCGCATCGGAAAGGATGAACACGCCCAGCGCGTTGCCAATGTGTTCGGCTTGAAAGACGGACATGTTGCGTTTTTGTCCCATTGCGGTTCGCGTGGTTTCGGCAACATTTTAGCAACGCAGCAGTTCAAAATCTTGCAGCAAAAGTTCAAAGAATGGCGGCGTCCCTTTCCCGGCAATGATCGGGAGTTGGTCTATGCCGAAATCGGCTCGCCCGAAGCGAATGATTATCTTGATGATTTGGCACTCGGAGCCAATTTTGCGACGGTAAATCATCTTTTGATTAACAGATTGGTTTTGGAGGCTTTTCAAGAAGTTTTTCCCGGGGTGCAGGCGAACTTTGTTTATTACATTAGCCATAACATTGTGCGTCGGGAGACTTGGCGGGAGCAATCCGTGTTGGTGCATCGCAAGGGGGCGACACGGGCATTTCCGGCGGGGCATCCCGCATTGTCGGACACGCCGTTTGCTTCGACGGGCCATCCGATTTTGTTGCCGGGCAATCCGCGGGATGGTTCCTGTGTGATGGTGGGATTACCGGGAGCGGACTTGACGGCATATAGCATTAACCATGGGGCGGGCCGGGTGATGGGCCGACGGAATGCGATGCGGACGTTGAATCAGAATACGGTGGATCGCGAAATGTTGGAGGATGACATATTGACGAATTGTCGGCGTTATCCATTGGATGAGGCACCGGCGGCGTACAAGAATTTCGAGGATGTATTGGACAGTGTGAAGACGGCGGGCTTGGCGGCGGAAGTTGCGAGGTTGCGTGCGGCGTTCGTCATCAAGGACGGCGACGCAGCGGATGATTAGGGCGTGTTCAACTTTGCTCTGGGCAAAAAACAGCCCTTCCGGCTCACCGGAGGCGTGAGCCTCCGGGTTGCCGCCAACTCGCTCTAAAGACTCCCGGGCTCGATGTGTTTTCGGTCTTCCAACAATTCCCGGGCGATTTCCCACGCAACGACATTCTCCACCACGACGCTCGCCGCCGGTACCGCACATACGTCGCTTCGCTCATACACTGCCGGACTAGGCAACTTCGTCGCTAAATCAACCGACTCCAACGGCTTCAATAACGTCGGAATCGGCTTCATCGCCGCACGCAAAACAATCGGCTGACCATTCGAGATGCCCCCCTCAATCCCGCCGGCATTGTTCGTCCGACGCACAAATCCCTGTGTATGGTCCGCCTCGAATGCCGAATCAAAACCCATCGGATCATGCATCGCCGAACCCAAAGTCTGTGCCGAAGCAAAACCCAATCCGACTTCCACGCCCTTGATTGCCTGAATCGACATCACCGCCTGGGCAAGTTTGCCATCCAACTTATCACACCACTGGGTGTGCGAGCCCAACCCGATGGGAACGCCGAAAACGCGAATTTCAATGATGCCGCCGACGCTGTCGCCCGATGCCGCAATGCCGTCGATCAGTTTTTTCAATTCCGCATCTTTTTCGGGAAAAACAGTGTACAATTCGCTCCGATTCCGGCGTTCGAGCAACTCTTCCGGCTGAAAATCGTCGTCATCCGGCAAGGTAAATGACCCGATACTTTTCACGAAGCCGATTGCCGTAATTCCGTGCTGTTTGAGGACTTGCTTTGCCAAGGCACCGGCGGCAACTCTTCCTGCCGTTTCCCGAGCACTCGCTCTTTCCAGGATGGGCCGGATGGGAATCCCATATTTAATCGAGCCGGCCAGGTCGGCGTGTCCTGGCCGCGGTTGCGTGATGTCGGGAGCGGTATCAATGCGATGGTCGCGGTTTTTAACCCAAAGAGAGATGGGTGCTCCGGTTGAGGTTCCTCGCCAAACCCCGGTCAAGAAGTCGACGGTATCGGCTTCGATTTTTTGTCGTGCGCCGCGTCCGTATCCGCCTTGTCGGCGTTTGAGTTCGGCATTGATATCATCGACATTGATCGTCAGGCCAGCGGGAAAATATTCGACGAGAGCCAAAATCCCGCGGCCGTGCGATTCACCGGCTGTTTTGTATTGCATATTGTTTCGTTTTGTTCCGTAACGGAAAATCCAGCGCAAGAGCCGGAGGCGTAAGCCTCCGGGTTTTTAGGCACAAAACCAGCGACTCACGCCTTTGGCCTTGCGTCCTAGGCTTTGCGTATCTCACTCTGCCGCTACGGGCTTGCGTTTGTTTTTCGACCCTCGTCGGTTCTTTTTGACGACGGCGGTCTCATCGACGACTTTTTTGACAGGTCGGCCTTTTAGTCGCACGGCTTTGCCGATTCTATCCCGTAGGAAGTACAATTTTGCCCTGCGGACGACGGCACTGCGGATGGTTTCGACTTTAGCGATTCGGGGCGATTGGAGGGCGAATTTCCGTTCGACGCCTTCACCGGCGACGATTCGGCGGACGGTGAACATTTCGCGGGTTCCGCCGCCGCTTCGGGCGATGACAACGCCGTTGAAAATCTGAATTCGTTCTTTTTCGCCTTCGAGGATTCGGCAATGCACATCGACGGTATCGCCGATTTCAAACTTGGAAACTTCCGTTTTTTTGCACTTTTCCTCGATTATATTGATCAGTTTGTCGCTCATTTGCCCATTTCAAGCCGGTATTCCAACAGTTACACCATTTTAGCAGACTTTTTCTAGCCGACAAGCAGTCCGTCTGTTGCGACGGCCAGTCCGTTACGGAGATGCGGCTACTAGTGCGAGCGTGAAGAATCCGAGTGATGCAACAGCCTAATCACCGAAACACATCGGCACGGAGCGAATAGGGCGTCTTGCCCGGCTCCGCATCAGGATTAATGGTCAAAATACCGCCAACCTTGACAGACGTCGAACGGTACGGCACACGACGGTCGCCCGAAAACGTTACCTCTATCATTTGAGTTGGATTGCGTGTGATCGAACCAAACTGGCCCTGCTCCACCGATGGAACAAGCATAAAACTCCTGATTTCCGTCATTTGCCGCGTCGGAAACATAAACCCTTCAATGAATACGGGCGTTCCGCTGTGGACATTTCCGTGCTCGTCCCGATGCGGAGATAGCCGCAAAATAGGGTCGGGAATACGGCCTGTTCGGGAATCGGCCAGAATGTCCTCAAAAGTGAGAGCCATATATCCAGCGGGAACTTCAAACCGTGCCATATAGACATGATAAACCATCGCGCTGACCGACAATGCAATCGAAAGCCCGACACCGGCGGAAGCGATTTCTAATCCGGCAAGTTCCTGCGATGCTCGAAGGATTTTTCGGATGGCCGTGATGCCCAGTGCGATGCCCATAATGGGAAAGATGATGAACAACATACTGACAAACGTCAGCACGGAGAGCAAGCCGAGGATCAGGGAGCCGACGGATTCGGCATTAAGCGATTTATAGTCGGTATTTTCATCGGGCAGAACGGAGTCGTGGTCCTGATAATATCCTTTGAGGGCATCATCGAATTTCCCCCGTCGGCGTTTTGGTTCCGCATCGCTCATCTTTTCATTATAATTCCGTTTGCTGGCTTTGTCAATGAATTTCCACCATCTCGCAGCCGGTGTGCAGTCCGCTAATCAAAGGATTCGGGAAAACCACCGGCGCGTATGGCCGAAAATCTACAAAAAAGTCAATTCCCGTTTTGTATTCAGTCTCGCCCCGCGTCTGCAGGGCGAGGCGGCGAACTACTTCTTCACTTCAAACTCCGCATCAATCGCATCATCATCGCCCTGCACATCGGGAGATTTCGCTTCGCCCTGTCCGTCCGTCGGTTGCTGCTGCGCCGCTGCCTCATACATCGCCTTGCTCATCGCATGCGAGGCCTGCTCCAACTGGTCCGTTGCCGACTTGATTTTAGATAAATCATCCGTCAACATCGCCTCCCGCGTTCGGCCAATTGCTGCATTCACCGCATCCTTGTCCGTCTGATTCAATGCCGTATCATGCTCCTTCAACAACTTCTCCAACTGGAAGCACATCGACTCCGCATTATTTTTCGCCTCTACTAACTCCCGCTCTCGCTTATCCTCTTCGGCATGCATCTCCGCATCACGCTGCATTCGCTCTATCTCTTCCTTCGACAAGCCCGACGACTGCTCGATCCGAACCTTCGTTTCTTTCTTCGTGCCGAGGTCTCTTGCAGATACATTCAATATCCCATTGGCATCCAAGTCGAACGATACTTCAATCTGCGGCACGCCTCGCGGAGCCGGCGGAATACCCTCCAAATTGAACTGGCCCAGCAATCGGTTATGTGCCGCAATTTCACGCTCGCCCTGATACACTTTAATCGTTACTGCCGATTGACTATCATCTGCCGTACTAAAAACTTGCTTTTTCTCCGTCGGAATCGTCGTGTTCCGTTCGACCAACTTCGTCATAATACCGCCGAGCGTTTCAATGCCCAGCGACAACGGCGTAACATCGAGCAGGAGCACATCGCGAACTTCTCCGCCGAGTACCGCTCCCTGAATGGCCGCACCGGCTGCGACGACTTCGTCGGGATTGACTCCTTTATGCGGCTCCTTATTGAAAGTAGTACGCACCAAGTCTTGCACTTTGGGAATCCGCGTCGAACCGCCGACCAAGACTACTTCGTCAATCTGCGATGCCGACAGATTCGCATCCTGCAATGCTTGCATAACGGGACCGCGGCAACGCTCGACGAGATGGTCGGTCAACTGTTCGAATTTTGCACGCGTCAACTTATGCTGCAAATGTTTCGGGCCGTTTTGATCCGCCGTAATAAAGGGCAAGTTAATGTCGGTCGCTTGGGCACTGCTCAATTCGCGTTTCGCCTTTTCGCATGCCTCTTGGAGCCGTTGCAAGGCCATCGCATCGTTGCGGAGGTCAATGCCTTGTTCGGATTTGAACTGTTCCGCGACGTGATTGATAAGCACTTCGTCAAAATCATCACCGCCGAGATGGGTATCGCCGTTGGTGCTCAACACTTGGAACACGCCGTCTGCTACTTCGAGACAGGACACGTCGAATGTTCCGCCGCCGAGGTCGAATACGACGATCCTTTGGTTGACATTTTTATCAAGCCCGTAAGCCAAGGATGCTGCCGTTGGTTCGTTGATGATACGAGCCACTTCGAGTCCGGCAATTTGACCGGCATCTTTGGTTGCTTGTCGTTGAGCATCGTTGAAGTAGGCGGGCACGGTGATAACGGCTTTGTTCACTTTATGTCCGAGATAGGCTTCGGCGGACTCCTTCATTTTTCGGAGAGTCATCGCGGAAATTTCGGGCGGCGTGTAGTTTTTACCGTCGATTTCAAGTTTGACGTATTCATCACTGCTGCCGATGACTTTGTACGGCACCATTTTTTCTTCGGAGGCGACTTCGCTTTGTCGCCTTCCCATGAAGCGTTTGATGGAAGCGACGGTTCGCGTTGGATTTGTAACGGCTTGTCGTCGTGCAGGTTCTCCGACGAGAGTTCCACCGCCGTCGGTAAAGGCGACGACGCTGGGTGTTAAACGATTTCCTTCTGCATTGGGAATCACTTTAACGTCTTTTCCTTCCATCACGGAGACGACTGAGTTTGTCGTTCCGAGGTCGATTCCGATTATTTTTTCTCCGGTTGCCATGATTGATTCTCCGTATTTTTTGTTGGATTATCCAGGTTTTGGGCTGTAGCCTCCTTAATCATCTTTAGTGAGAGCAAATCGTGTGCCAAAAAACGACTTTCCGTAAGATGTTTTCGCAAAAAGACTTGTGCAAGATGAAGAGGCCCAAACTGCCAAATTGGCAGTCTGGGGGTTATGTCTGTTATAGTCCCTGAATGTAAAAAGTTCCCCTAAAAACTACTCGCCCACAAAAAGTCTGAACCGATAAAGAACATCGTTCATTAACCTTTTCGGAACCGGAAGAAAATAAGCACAAAGCGGATCCAATACAAAGCGCTCCTGTTGAGTAAGCAATAGCAAACCATTATGCTGGATTTGGTATGTGCGAATATCACTCCATCGGATGAGCCAAGTTCGTCCAAGCGATGTCCGTACTATGCCATTACTATTCACTTCCAAACGAACCGGCAGGAAGGCATATCCTATCGACAAAATAGGCAAGAGCAAACAGATGAGCACTGCCCAGCCGTTGCCGTAATTCCATACGGCAAGACACACACAGATTGCAACCAATCCGAGCACGATGGCACTGGCTTTTTGGTCGGCCATCAGGCTGACGGAGTAGAGAATCGGCTTTGTAGTTTCCATGGGCCCTCACACTTCGCCATTTTACGAAATCCAGGGCAAAATTGCAAGATGCCGTCCCGCTCATGCCCCCCACTCTTGCGCTGGCGCTCTTTTTTCGTTATAATTCCAGAATGCCGCAATCGCTCTGGAACCGTGGATTTATCGCCCTGCTCTGCACGCAATTCACCGTGGCCTTCAACGATAACGTTTTCCGCTGGCTCCTCGTTCCCATCGGAAAAGCCTATATGGCCGACGGAAAAGATGATATCCGCTTCCTCGGGGCCGCCTTCCTCATCATCCCCTTCATCCTTTGGGCCTCCATCGCCGGTTACGTTACCGATAAATACAGCCGGCGAAATACCGTCATTTGGTGCAAAACCATCGAACTTATTCTCCTCGCCCTTGCCGTCGGCGTCATCTGTCTCGGGCCCGCCGTCTCGCCCGACTCCAACGGGATGCCCCTTAAAGTCATTCTCCTGCTCGGGATTCTCTTCCTCCTCGGCTCGCAATCCGCCTTTTTCAGCCCGTCAAAATACGGACTCATTCCCGACCTCGTGCCGAGTACCTCCATCTCCGCCGCCAACGGAATTATCGCGATGCTGACCATGGTCGCCATCGTGTCCGGGCAAATCGTCGGCGGGTACGTGTTCTTCTGGACGACCCTTTTCGAATATACCGACAACGAAATCATCGTCGCAGGCATTCCCGGCGGAAATGCTATTTGGATTACCATCCTCGTGCTCGTCGGCACCGCAACCCTCGGACTCTTGACCAGTTTCTTCATCCCGAAATTCCAACCCGTCGACCCGGGAGCGAAATTCCCTAAAAATCCCTTTGCACAAACCGGCAAAGACCTTGCGATTCTGTTTTCGCATAGGGCCTTGTTTTGGGTCGCGATCGCCAGCGCGTTTTTCTGGGGCCTGGCCGCTTTGGCGCAAAATAACATCGACAAATACGCGACCGAATACCTGATGGTCCAACAGCAGTACGTCACGCCGCTCGCCGCTCTCTTGACCCTCGGGATCGGGATCGGAGCACTCATTTGCGGCATCCTGTCCGGGAAACGCATCGAATTGGGACTCGTCCCTGTCGGTGCATTTTTTATGGGATTGTTTATACTTATACTCGGCTTCACGCCCGGCTATGCCGGAGAAGTCGGGGCAGGTTACGGTTCACCGCTCGCGACCCCCTACGTTTTCGGGGCGATTTTTATGCTCCTCGCGGGACTCGGAGCCGGTTTGTACGACGTCCCCCTTGCCGCTTACATTCAAAAAAACAGTCCTAAAGCCCAACGAGGAAGAATGATTGCTGCCTATAACTTTTGTACCTTTTCCGCGATGCTTCTCTTTGCCGGACTCGGGCTGCTCGGTGCGGCCGTTTTCGGTGCATTCGGCGGAGGAACTGCAAGTCTCATGATTTGGATTGCGACCGGACTCTTAACACTGTTCGTTTGCTCCATGCTGTTTTATCTCTACACCGCCCAGTTTTTAATGTTCGGCTTGAAGGCCTTGACATGGATTTACCGGCCCAAGCACGTGGGGCTCGAAAACATACCCGCAACCGGCGGAGCCCTGCTTGTTTGCAATCACGTCAGCCTGCTCGACGGTTTCATGCTGTATTTTGCGAGTCCGCGGCCAATTCGAGGCGTTGCCCATCGGGACATGATCCCCAAATTCCTTGACCCTTGCGTTCGGGAAACGCGGCTCATCACGATATTGCCCGGCAGCCCGAAAAATGTCATCAAAGCGATTCGGGAGGCCCGGGAAGCACTCCAAAACGGCGAACTCGTTGCCGTTTTTGCCGAAGGAGGAATCACCCGAAACGGCCAAATGAGAGCGTTTGAACCCGGTTTTATGGCAATGCTCAAAGGCGTCAAAACACCGGACGGCAAGCCGATCCCCATCATCCCGTGTCATATCGGCGGACTGCACGAAAGTATGTTCAGTTACAAATACGGCGAAAAAATCAAACTCCGGCCACGCAAACTCTTGATCGACGTCATCGTTTCGTTCGGCAAGCCGATGTATGACGTCAAATATCCGTTGCAAGTTCAACTGGCCGTCCAGGAACTCGGCGTGGATTCGCATCGGGAACATAATACGAAAAAGTTGCAGATTCCGGCCAGGCAACTGATTAGAGCGAGCAAAAAACGGGGCCGCCGATTGATGTTTGCCGACTCCACCGGCAGGGAATTGGATGGTTACAAATTTTTGACGGCAGCCCTTGCACTGCGGAAATTGCTGCGGACGCACATTCTCGCTTCCCGTGAAGAGGAACCGCACGTCGGCGTGCTGACGCCGATGTCGGTCGGCGGCGGGATTCTCAATGCCGCCCTCAATTTGGACCGCCGCGTCCCCATCAATCTGAACTTTACGTTCGGCTCGGAAGGCATCAATTACTGCATCCGGCAAGCGGGAATCAAACACGTCCTGACAAGCCGTCGGGTGCTCGAACGCCTGCCTCATCTCAAGACGGAACTCCAGGCCGAGGTGATCTGTACCGAAGATTTGGCCGAAAAATTGAGCAATAAAACGAAACTCAAATACTTCCTGCTGGCAAAATTCGTCCCGGCAAGCCTGCTCGAATGGAAACTCGGTTTGACGGCGAAGGGATTGACCGATGAATTGATGACGATTATCTACACATCCGGCTCGACGGGACAACCCAAAGGCGTGATGCTGACGAATGATAACATTGCCGAAGTTGGCCGAGGCTTTGTCGGGGCGCAGATGCTGACGGAAAAAGATACCATTCTCGGCTTCCTGCCGTTGTTCCACGCATTTGGTCTGATGGGGAACTTTTGGCTGCCGATTTTGTGCGGCGGGCAGGGCGTGTTTCATTTCAGTCCGTTGGAGCCGAAAAAAATCGCCGAAATGGCGAAAAAGTACCCGATTACTTTTATGCCGTCGACGCCGACGTTTTTGCGGAACTTTTACCGCTACTGTCCGAAGGAGGATTTCGTCAACGTACCGGGCATTGTGTGCGGAGCGGAAAAGTTTCCCGTCGATTTGATTGATGCCTGGGAGGCGAAATATGGCGTGCGTCCGACGGAGGGATTTGGTGCGACGGAACTTTCGCCCGTGATGGCAACGTGTATTCCTCAAAACCGAGTTTCCGACAACTTTCACACATACCAAAAGGATGGTTCGATTGGCCGAACGCTTTGCAATGTGGTGGTCAAAGTTGTCGATTTGGAGACGGGCGAAGATATGCCGCCCGAGGGAATTGGGATGATCGTTGCCAAAGGTGCGACGGTGATGAAGGGGTATTATAAGCAGCCGGACAAGACGGCGGAGGTGATCAAGGATGGCTGGTATTCGACCGGCGATGTCGGCAAGATCGACGGGGATGGTTTTGTTTGGGTAACGGGCCGTCAATCTCGGATATCGAAGATCGGGGGCGAAATGGTGCCGCATATCTTGATCGAGGAGGAAATCCAGAAAATTCTCTCGGATAGGGAAGATACGGATTCGGCGGAGTTGGTGGTTGCGGTTACGGCATTGCCTCATCGGACGCGTGGCGAGCAGATTATGGTCTTGTATAGTGATGCGTCGTTGAATCCTGAAAAGGTAGTCGAGCGATTGCTGGCATCGAGTTTGCCTCGCCTTTGGATCCCGCGAGTGGAGGGATTTGTGAAGGTGGAATCGATCCCGATCCTGGGTACGGGCAAATTGGACCTCGCCGCAATCAAACGCATGGCGGAGTCGGTTGCCAAAACGTTATCGGAATCCGTAACGTAAGCGTTTTCGCCCCGCAGGGCTCGGCGGCTTACGCTGCGGCTCTGTTTGCAACGTCGCTCCGTACGTGGTACAATACCGACATTATGAAAATCGGCGTCTTTACTTGCTGGTGCGGCGAAAATATCGCCCGAACCGTCGACTGCGAAAAAGTTACCGAAGAAGTTGCCAAAATCCCCGGCGTACACTGCTCCGTGGACTATAAGTACATGTGCAGCGAACCCGGACAACAACTGATCAACCAAAAAATTAAAGAACTCGGCCTCAATGCCGTCGTCGTCGCCGCCTGCTCCCCCCACATGCACCTGCGAACTTTCCGCAAAGCAGTTGCCCTTGCCGGTATCAATCCCTTTCTCGTCGAAGTCGCCAATATCCGTGAACACTGTTCCTGGGTTCACTCCAACAAAGAACAAGCCACCGACAAAGCCGTCGAACTCATCCGAATGGCCGTCGAAAAAGTTAAACATAACAACGCCCTTTCCATGATCGAGGTGCCCGTTACAAAAAGGGCTATGGTCATCGGCGGCGGCGTCGCTGGCATCCAAGCCGCTCTCGACATCGCCTCGGCGGGACATGAAGTCGTCCTCGTCGAAAAAGAGGCATCCATCGGCGGAAAAATGGCTGGACTCTCCGAAACCTTCCCCACGCTCGACTGTTCCCAGTGCATCCTGACACCCCGAATGGTCGACGTCGGACAGCATCCCAATATCAAGTTGCTGACCTATTCAAAAGTGGATACCGTCGAAGGTTACATCGGCAACTTCAAAGTCCGCGTCAGGAAAAAAGCCAAATATGTCGATCACGAAAAATGCACCGGGTGCAGTGCATGCTGGATGGTTTGCCCGCAAAAAAAGATACCCAATGAGTTCGACTACGGCCTCGGCAACCGAACGGCAATTTACATTCCGTTCCCGCAGGCCGTTCCCGCGAAGCCGGTCATTGATGCCGAACATTGCAGCATGATTAAGTCGGGCAAATGTGGTATTTGCGCCAAAAAATGTCCCGTCGATGCCATCAATTTTGATGACCAGGACGAAATCGTTACGGAAGAAGTCGGGGCAATCGTTGTCGCGACGGGATTCCAACTTTATACGATCGACAAAAAGCCGCTGAATGCTTCGCTTGCGGCGAGTGTGAGCGGCTACGGCGAATACGGCTACGGCAAATATCCCGACGTGATTGACGGATTGCAATTTGAGCGTCTTCTTTCGGCATCGGGCCCGACAAACGGAGAGCCGAGACGGCCTTCGGATGGAAAAATACCGGAAAAAGTGGTCTTTATCAAATGCGTCGGTTCCCGCGACAATGCCAAGGGGCTCGATTATTGCTCCAAAATTTGCTGTATGTATACGGCCAAGCACACGATGCTGTACAAGCATAAAGTCCATCACGGGGAGGCACATGTATTCTATATGGACATTCGCAGCGGCGGCAAAAAATATGATGAATTTGTCCGTCGGGCGATTGAGCAGGATGGGGCGATATTTCACCGGGGTCGGGTCTCCAAAATCACGCAGGAAGATGGGAAATTGATCGTAAAGGGAATGGACACGTTGGCGGGAATTCCGGTAACGATAGAGGCGGATTTGGTCGTCTTGGCAACGGCAATGTATTCTCCGCCGCGAGCGGATCGTTTGGCTCAGAAATTGGGAGTCGGTTACGACGCGAATGGTTTTTTGACGGAATCGCATTCAAAATTACGTCCGGTGGAGACGAATTCGGCGGGCGTGTTCGTATGTGGAGCGTGTCAGGCACCGAAGGACATCCCGGATGCGGTGGCACAGGCATCGGCAGCGGCGGCGAAGGTTTTGATTATGTTGAGTCAGCCGATGTTGACGCGGGATCCTGAAATTGCGAGAGTGGATGAGCAGCATTGTGTTGCGTGTTTAGCGTGCGGCAAGACGTGTCCATACAATGCGATAGAGCCGCAGGCGTTGAAGGATCGCAATGGTCAATTTGTGAAGTGGACGGCTCGAGTGAATCCGGGTTTGTGTATGGGTTGTGGAACGTGCATTGCGGTGTGTCCGTCGAAGTGCATTGATTTGGAAGGCTTTACGGAACAACAGATTTATGCGCAGATCGAGTGCTTGGGATGAGAACATTTCTCAAATTGGATTGGCTCGTTTTCGTCATTCCGGCGCAAGCCGGAATCCAGACGAGCCCGTGCGACCTATCCTGCTGGTTCCCGGCTTGCGCCGGGATGACGGAGCGGCGTCCAGGCACATTCCGCATATGCTCTAGCCAATGGCAACGAAAAATGGTAAATTAGACACTTCGGCACTCCTATTGCGAGCGGATTAACATCCTGCTAATGGCGACAACTCGCAAAAAACAAGGATGTGCCGGATTGCACGCAAACTTGGATACCCACACGAACCCCAACCAATAAAAATACAATGGAAGGTAGCATTCTAGCATTTGTTTTTGCGATTATTTTTATCATTTCGCATATCATCAAAAGCATTAGGGAAGCCAGTGAAGTCGTGAGACAACAGCAACTGAAGCAACAGCAGGCACAACAGAACAAACGCCCGCCAGGCCAAAAACCCGTTGCCGACGATGAAATCATCAATATCACTCGTTCGAAAGCCGCCAAGCCGCCAAAGCCGATTAGGCATACACTCGGCCAGTCGCCGCTGTCGAAGCCGTTCGGCAAGGATCCCCTGCCGTATGAATCAGGTTCCCGCGACTCATCGCCGCCCCGTCGGCAGGCCTTGAGCAAGAAATTGGCTCCGCAAGGGGAAGGACACCGTTTTGAGGCCGATCCGGGAACGTTGGACCCGTCGCGAATTGTTTCTCCGACGATAGATCCCACGGTGCGGCCGGATTTGTACAGTATGACGGGAATCTACGAACAGGGAGTTCAGTTTACCGGCCATTCAAAACCGGCCATTGCGATCAATCTCAACGATTGTTTGACAAGGCCGGAAGGTATCGTTCAGGCAGTCATTTTGGCCGAAATTTTGAACAAACCGGCTTGGCAGTCGCACGGCTAGGCTTTCCGAAAGCCCAGAACTACGAAAGCCCAGAACTACAAAAGCCTAGAACCACGAACACGTAAACCCGCCGTCGACGTACACGGTCGAGCCGGTCATGTAACTACCCGCCTTCTTGGAAAGCAACAACAATGCCGCTCCGATCAGTTCATCCGGCGACCCATAACGCCGCATCGGCGTACCATTCATAATGTTTTCGACCCTTTTGTCATCCAGCAACTTGCGATTCTGCTCCGCCGGGAAAAAGCCCGGACAGATCGCATTCGCACGGATTTTCTGCGTGCCAAATTCTTGAGCAATGTTCTGCGTCAAATTCACCACTCCGGCCTTCGAGGCCGCATAAGCAAAAACGCGGGAAAGCGGAAGTTCCGAGGTTACGCTGCCGATGTTGAGAATCGCACCGCCTTCAGGATTTTTCAGCATCGATTCGATGAATACCTGGCAGGCTTCCATCGTCCCTTTGAGGTTGACGGCAAAGATTTTATCCCAAAGATTGGGATCGACTTCGAGAAAGGGCGTGCCGACGTTGATCCCGGCGCAGTTCACGAGCATATCGACTTTTCCGGTAATTTTTAGCGATTCGGCAAGCAAATTTTGGAGGGACTTTCGGTCGGTAATGTCCGTTACGCAGTAGGAAGTTTTGATGCCGATGCTTTGGAGTTTTTCGATGCGTTGTTTGCAGGGTTCTTCGGCAACGTCTGCGATGATGGTATGTGCTCCGGCTTGCCCTAGTCCGGCGGCCAAAGCCCCGCCCAGTTCGCCGGATCCGCCGACGATAACGGCAACTTCGCCGTCCATTCCGAAAAGACTTTTTAGGTATTCCGATGATTGATTCATAACGTGGTAGCATTAAAACGGAGTTGCCCCGTAGAGTGTACCATAAACGAACGTTCATTGCGTCCCCGTTCGCGTCGCTCAATTTGACCGCACTCGGACGCTTCCCATTCTTGTTTTCTACAACCGATTTGCTAGAATCGCATTACCTTTTCAAACTGACACACCAACGAGAATGGCGGAAACGGGGAGCGAAATACAAAATCCAAAGCGAGGCGTGCCGGCAGGTCTCTGGGTGCGTTGTCCCGGCTGCCAAGCAACCATATTCCGCAAAGAAGCCGAAAAACTCCTCAACGTCTGTCCCGAATGCAGCAATCATTGGTACGTGCCCGCCCGACAACGCATCGAACAAATCTTCGATGCCGGAACTTTTATTGAAACCGACGAACACCTTAAAACGGCCGACCCGCTCCAGTTCCGCGACCGGCGATCCTATCCCGAACGTATCAAAGCCGACCAGACGGCGACCGGCCTCAACGAAGCCGCCGTAACCGGCATCGGAAGCGTTCGGGCCCGGCGCATCGCTTTCGGACTGACGGATTCGCATTTTATAATGGGCAGTATGGGCAGCGTCGTTGGCGAAAAATTGGCGAGAATTACCGAACGTGCGCAGGATGAAAAGTTGCCGCTCATTCTCATTTCGGGCAGCGGCGGCGGAGCGCGAATGCACGAAGGCATTCTCTCGCTGATGCAGATGGCGAAGGTTTCGGCGGCATTGGCGAGATTCCACCAATCCGGCGGCCTCTTCATCTCGATTATGACGAATCCGACGATGGGCGGTGTCGCGGCGAGTTTTGCGATGCTCGGCGACTTGATTTTTGCGGAACCGAAGGCTCTCATTGGTTTTGCGGGCCCGCGAACGATCAAAGCAACGCTCCGTATGGAGTTGCCGAAGGGGTTCCAGTCGAGCGAATTTTTGCTGGAACACGGCTACGTCGACCGGATTGTGCAGCGTAAGGATTTGAATACCGAAATCGCCCGAGCCGTGGATTACTGCGGGTATTGAAACGGGTGCTCACAAAAACCGTCATGTGATTTTTTTGGTACAATGGAGTGAAATCCCATGCACACGCCGCCGGACATCCAAAAACTGCTCTCCCAAATCGACGCCTTGGAAGAACGCTTGATGCAAATGCAAAAATTGGCCGCCCTCGGCGAACTGACCAGTACCGCTACGCACGAATTCAATAACGTCCTGACGACCATCATCAACTATGCCAAATTAGGCCTGCGGAATAAAGATGAGGCCAATCGAACAAAAGCATTCGACAAAATTCTGGCCGCCGCCAACCGAGCCGCTAAAATCACAAATACCATTTTGGCCGCCGCAAAAAATCGAAAAAAGGAATTTGAACCCACCGACTTTATCGGCCTCGTATCGGACTCGCTCCTCCTGCTAGAAAAAGAACTGTCCAAGTACCGTATCACACTGGAAAAAGCGTTTCCCGAACAGTTGCCCGAAATTATGGCCGACGGAAATCAAATCCAACAAGTCATCCTCAACCTGCTGATCAATGCCCGACAGGCAATGCCCGACGGCGGTACTTTGTCGCTCAAAATACATTATGATGAAGAAAACGAAATGATTGATTTCGTCGTCCGTGATTTCGGCATCGGCATTCCGCAGGACAAACTGCCGCGGATTTTTGAGCCGTTTTACACGACGAAGTCCGCTCCCGACGAAACCGGCAAGGGCGGAACGGGACTCGGACTGGCCAACTGCAAAAACATCATCGAACAGCACCAAGGCCTCATCCGCGTCGAAAGCACCGAAGGAAAAGGCACCGCGTTTACGGTAAAATTGCCGACTGTTATCCGAACGAAATTGATTGAAGAGTTAGGAGCCAGGAAATAATCGTCATTCCGGCGTGTGCCGGAAGGACAAGTTACGCAACAAGTTTTTCTGCCTCCTGGCTCCTAACTCCTGCCTCCTTTCCTATGCGTCAAACACTATTTCACATTCCCGACACATTATTCGGCCTGCCCGTCTTCGGCTGGGGGCTTGGACTCGCCGTGCTGCTCGCAATCGTCCTGCTTTCGCACGCCTGGCAATACTTCAAACACCGGAAAATCACCGACGTCGGCCATTCGGTTGCCATGCTTGCAATCGGCAGCGTGCTCTTGGTTTTCATCCTTCCATACATTGCGGAGGAAGACGGCATTCCCATTCGAGGATATGGATTTTGCCTGCTCGTTGCCGTCCTGTTTGCCTTTTTCCTCGTTCGGCATCTTGCGATAAAGCAGGGGATTTCCGTCGAAAAGGTTTATTCCCTGTGCATTTGGACGGTGGTATTCGGGATCATCGGAGCGAGAATCTTTTTCGTAACGGAATACTGGGAAGACATTCGCCGGGTCGATGAAGCCGGACGATTCCTGCCGGTGGAATCGTTGCTCAATGTGCTCAATTTCACGCAGGGCGGTTTGGTCGTATTTGGTTCCATCATCGGCGGTATTTTGACGGCCCTGATTTTTATGCGGCTCAACGGCATGCCGATATTGCGGACATTTGACATTATGGCGCCGGCTGTTGCACTGGGCATCGCGATTGGCCGGATTGGATGTTTGCTCAATGGTTGCTGTTTCGGCAGCGTGTCGAATACATCTTGGGCGATTACATTTCCGCTGGACAGTCCGGCACACCATTATCAGGTAGTGCATGGACTGGTATTGGAACCGTTGGTGGTGTTGCCGGTTCATCCGACGCAGATTTACAGTTCATTTCTCGCGTTTTTATTGTGTGGCGTGTTGCTTTTTTTAGGTCGGACGGAGTTTTACCGGCAGCGTGAGGGACTCGTGTTAGCGACGTTCATGATGTTGTATTCGTTGGGTCGTTTTTTCATAGAAATAGTGCGCACGGACGAGGCACCGTTTTTTGGAACGGGCATGACGATTTCGCAGAACGTCAGCATCGCCTTCGGCCTGGCGGGCATCGCGTTGTTCGTGTATTTGTGCAATCGCAAGAGCACGGGGGACGACACTGTAAATCCAAGGAATGGGGGACGTTAGCCACCACACCCGGTGAATTGCGAACAAAATGCGGCAATCTCCCGGCGAATGAGCGGTGCATGTTCCTCGATCCGCTCCATATTCCTGCAAACACGGTCTATCCAATCCGCAACCCTTTGCATATCAGGCTCCCTCATGCCCATCGCAGTCAATGCCGGCGTGCCAAGTCGAACGCCGCTCGTTACAAAAGGACTACGCCGATCGCCCGGAACCATATTAAAATTCGCAATAATGCCTGATTGTGCCAATGCCTTCGCCGCTTCCTTGCCCGTAAACGCCGCCTCGCGAAAATCAAGCAACAATAAATGCGTGTCCGTCCCGCCGCCAGAGAGCGTATATCCCTTTGCCAAAAGCGATTCGGCCAACATCTTGGCATTTTTGACAATTTGAACCGCATAATCCTTGAATTCCGGCGTCTGCGCCTCCTTAAATGCCGTTGCCATTGCCGCAATGATTGACAAATGCGGCCCGCCTTGCAAGCCCGGAAATACCGCACGGTCAATGCGTTGAGCAAGGTTCAATTTGCTGTTCGCTTGCAGACGGTCTTCGATTTTCGAGAGCAGAAAGCCAGCCCGAGGGCCGCGAAGCATCTTATGGCTCGTGCTCGTAACAATATCGCAATACGGCACGGGATCAGGATGAATGCCTGCGATGATCAATGCGTTGATATGTGCAATGTCGGCAACGAGATAGGCACCGATTTCGTCGGCAATCGCCCGAAAGTCCTTGTATTCGATTTTATGGGGGTAGGCCGTCGCACCGGCCCAAATCATTTTTGGCCGTTCCTTCAGGGCGGTTTCGCGGATTTTATCCATATCGAACTTGCCGGTATCGGGACAGGGGCCGTAGGGGATTTGGGTGTAATTGATACCGGAAAAATTGACTTTCCAACCGTGCGTGAGGTGCCCTCCGTCGGTAACGGGCATTCCCATCAACTTATCGCCGATGTTTAGGAGTGCGAGATAGACGGCTTGGTTGGCTGGCGAGCCGCTGTAGGGTTGGACATTGACGTGTTCTGCACCGAAGAGTTTTTTACCGCGTTCGATGGCCAGGGATTCGATTTGATCGACGTATTCGTTGCCTTCGTAGTATCGTGCATTGGGATAGCCTTCGGCATATTTGTTGGTCAGCGTGGAGCCGCAGGCTTCGAGCACGCTGAGCGATGCGTAACTTTCGGACGCAATCATTTTGAGCGTACTGGTTTCGTACCGCGACTGCTGCTGGATGAGTTCGTAGATTTCGGCATCAGTCCGTTTCAGATGGGCATAGCGTTCCATAGTGCCGTAATTAAAGCGATTTCCCTAATCTGCGTCAAGGGGTTGACAGAGATAATCACAAAATCGTCATTTCGGAGTGCGCCGGAATGGGTGGTTTTTTCGTCCAAACCCATTCATTTGAGATATGCCCTAAAAATCCACTCGGACTAGAATAAATTTGCCAGCTGCGAGGTTTACCGCTTGTTTTTCGGCTGTTTGTATGGTATACTGTGGTACACGGGAGTCTTTTTTTCCGCTTTTCAAATAAATCCCCCACCAGGAGCATCGTGATGATAAATAACTTCGATTTCGGACGCATATTTGGCAATAATTCCATCGGCAAAAATTCAAAAACGGCAATCGACATCCGACGCAAAAAAAATAGGGGGAGAGTCAGCAAAATCGAAGAACTCGAAGGCCGCGAAATGCTCGATGCCGGCATTTGGGGAGCCATCCAAGATCATTACGGATTGGCAAATTCCAATGTTACCGACGGCGACTCGCGGTATGAAATGGTCCACGATATTACACAACTCCGCAATGCCCTGGCCAACCAAGAAAGGGAGTTTATCGTCGTCAATTCGCTCATCCCGATAGAACTTAACGTCGTAACCGGACAAATGGGGCAGTTGGACGTCAATCGCTCCGTAACCATTGCCGGTTGGGCCGGCGGGACCGCGACGGTGCCCGGCGTTTCCGTCGAAATTAGTGCAAACAATCAATCGCGGGTGTTCAACGTGGCAGGCTCTTCCGGCACAAATGTCATCTTGGCGGGACTAATCATTACCGATGGGTATGCCTTCGGAGAGACAGAGACGCGTGCCAACAATAGCGGTGCGGGTATTCTTCACGTCGAAGGAAATTTAACTGTCGTAAACAGTATCATCGCCGGAAATACCTCGGGGAATCACGGGGCTGGTATCTACTCTACGAGTCTCGGCCAGCTGATCATCGCGAATAGCGTGATCGCGGGAAATACCGTTGACGGTGGTGATTATGGCAATGGAGGTGGAGTGTATAGTTCCAGTGGTAGAACAGACATCGTAAACAGTACCATTGTCGAAAATACTGCTTCCGAGGGAGCCGGGATAACGTTAACGGGAAGCAATCACGTGTATAACACGATTGTGGCTCTAAATATTGGCGGCAATGACGTTGCAATAAACCAGGCGACTGCCTTCCCGGGTACCAATAACCTCATTGGCACCGTCGAAGGAGACCGGGTTCTCGGCAACAATTTACACGGTGTTGATGCCGAACTCCTTGATTTTTTGCCGTACGACGAGGACTCCGGGTGGCTGGGGAGATACCACCCCAGCGATGATTCTATCATTGTCGTTGGGACGTCAGGGACTCTTGCTCATGTGTTCCGGGACGGCGGTGTGGGAGACATCGAAGGAGCGACACATGTCGCAAACGGCCTCGACGGTACTTTCCGCGACAGCGAAACAACCAGAGTGCCCATCGGAGCCTATGATGGCGGGCTTATGGCACCGTCGGGCTTCACTGTTGGCGTTGCCACCGCGACTGCCATCGAACTTTATTGGAACCGCGTGGCGGGTGCCGATGGATACATCGTCCAATACCGCCT
>WRKP01000027.1 GCA_009778035.1 Planctomycetaceae bacterium | reverse complement strand
ATTCACGCTGAACATGTTCGTTGTACTGCGAGGATTGAAGATCATTCCACAACGCAAAACCTGATTCCGGTTCGCTCTCCGGCATCCAGCCTTCCAGTGGAAATGGGTGTTCGGTAAAAGTTTGCATGTTTTCTATGTTGTGTAAGGAGGTTATCGTGTTAAGAGTGGTCGGAATCCACGGTTTTGTGTTCCTTGCACTCGGTTAGTAGAATTATCTATGCTTTGCAACGTTGCTCGCATGTTATTTGGCAATTCAAATGACTTCATTGCGACTGCAATCTCTTGAAGTTTCTTTCTCACTTCGACAAGGTCGGTCATGTTGTTCCCTAGTTCTGCCTCCAGCCGCTGACTCAATTCCGAAAGAAATGGTATCCAATCAGTTACAGCAGTAGGAGATGCTAATGCCAATGTTCCCGTGATGCTTATTTGAAGTTGGGCTTGTGCATTTTGAACTGTCCTGATATTTTCAGCATCAATCCGCTGGACAATCTGTTCAAAACATTCTGCCGAACGACATTCGCCCGTTTTTCACAGTCTTGTTTTTGCCGGAAGTCCCTGTACAAGAAGATGATACAACATAATTGACAAAGAGAAGAGTTAAGGCATGATGAACGGACAACTTCCTGCGAAATATAAGATGCAAACGTTTGTGCTCTAATGTTTGCCGGAAGTTATGGCAAATTGTTTGCTATCCTGTCATTCCGGCAAGCCGGAAGGACAAGAACGAGTCCAGTCCAATTCGAAAAATGCTCTAGATGGAAGTCAATCATCCCGTTGTACCAGTTTTCGGGCAGTCGAGTTCAACGGCAATTTTTGCAATTCCGATGTGCTGACCCAACGCGTTTCGCACTGCGGGTTGCCATCGGCTCGGCCTGCATCAATTCCGTCGTAAAAAAATAATGTAATGCGATACTTCGTTACCGTGTGTTTGAGCGAACAAATCAAGTTTTGCGGAATCAGTTGTCGGCCCGTCAGTTCCGACAGTCTGTCTTGAAGTAGGCGATCTTGCAGGATCGTATCCGTAAAAAACGTTTTGCACGATTCGGCCTGCGTTTGGGCACGGGGAAAGTCCCAAAGTCCCGCCCAACGCCAGCCTTGAGGATAACGAATTAACAGCGTTTTGCCCCGTTTTCGGACACGCAAAGCGGCCTCGGTTCGGCATTCCTTCTGCGGCTTCGCCTGCGGAGTCGGTATTTCATGCTGCAAACCTTGTCTTGCCGACTCGCAAAACATGATTGCCGGACATTCATTGCATTTCGGCAATTTCGGCGTGCAAACGAGGCTGCCTAATTCCATCAGGGCCTGATTGAAGTTGCCCGAATTGCGGCGAGGCAAAATATCTTCGGCAAACTGCCAAAGCCGAGCATTGGCCGGACCTTGCAGGATGTTATCGCGCTCCGCCAACAGTCGGGCATGCAGGCGTAAGGTATTGGCTTCGAGAATTGGCAAGCGTTGGTCAAAGGTGATGGAAAGAATTGCGCCGGCGGTGTAGCGACCGATGCCGGGCAGATTGCGGACGTCTTGAAAATTGTCGGGAAACTGGCCGTTGAATTGGGCAACGATTTGGTTTGCGGCTTGATGGAGCAGGGAGCATCGCCGATAGTATCCGAGTCCTTCCCAGAGACGGTTCACGGAATCAATATCGGCTTCGGCAAGGGCTTGGATGGTAGGAAAGGCATTGATGAAGCGGGCAAAATAGCCTTGAACGGTTTGAGTGGTTGTTTGTTGGAGCATAATTTCGCTGATCCAAACGAGGTAGGGATCATTAACATTTCGCCAGGGCAGGGATCGGGCGTGTTTGTGAAACCATTGGGTTAAGCGGCGGCGAAAGGGAGCGAAATGGCAGGGCTGCATTCGGACGTAGTATATCGAAAATGCAGAAAATGTGTTGCTAGAGCCGGGGGGCTCGTTGTGTTGTAGGCTCTTGTGCAGGCTTGCGAGGCCATCACTCCGGTTCCGGCAAGCGTATCACCAAGCAGTTATTGCCCAACTGCACATACGGCCGCTCCACATCCGCCATCTGATTCCACCAATCACGACTCCTGCCAAGCCAAGCCGAACTACCACCCCTACCAACCGTCAGAGCCCCAGCAAAATGAGCATCTTGCGGTAGCAGAGCATTTTCATGATACTGCACCAACTCGCCCGTGAAGGGATGAGACGGAATTGCCTCCAAATACTCCCGTTCTACCAATTCCTCCAACGACGACGGCAATGTGCCCTGATCAATATACCAATTATTAATCGCCGAATATGCCAAACCAAGTGGCCGTAAAGACAAATTCCGCTCATCCAAAATGGAAGCATCCGCAACAGTCCACCCATCTGCATCAAAAATGGCATTCTGATTCCGCCCATCCTCATTCCAACGACGCATTGCGGCGGCTCGGCCCTCATTCGGAAGATACCCATTATCAACAAGCCATACAACAAGTTCCAGCCGCAAACGCCGGTCCGCACGCACCGACTCCCAAGGCACATAGGAAATTAAGTTTTGCCGATCCCAATCCCCCCGCAAAAAATGGCGACCGTCAGAAAAAACCACAGGATGACGGGACATTTCACTCGCTCGCAAATAGGATAACAGCAGATATTCCTCGAACGAGCAGGCTTGCGGATCCAATTCGAGCATGTGGAAAAAATCGAGGTACAGAGATTGATATTCCGGCGGGACCGCATTGTGTTTCGCAATGTATTCGATCAAAGCCCTGCGTTTTTCCGGGCTTCGCCGCATGTCGCCCAAGTCCGCCTGGTCAAAAAAAGCATCAACCTCTGCCCACGAAACGTAAGGCACGGAATAGACACGCACAAAGGGCAATGCAACGAGAATGGCCAGCAGCACCGTGAAAAATGGGACCAACGGGATCAATCGGCTTCGCCAGGTAAACTTTTCCCGAAGCCAATATCCTGCTCGGATTCGAGATGCAAGCAACAGGGCCAAGCAGAGCGGTACGGTCGTCCACGCCGGTGATACCCAGAAAAAATGGAACGTGAATATTACCCAAATAGAGGGCAAGGACAATGCTGCCACGGTCAGAGTTACCGCCAAGATTTGGCTGCGCAGCGATATGGAAATGAATGCGCCCAACGCCGCCGGAATCAGCCAAATGGTGAAGAATATCGCCGCAAAATCAAATATGTCTCTCCAAGTTTCGGTGTCAGCAGGATCCCACCCGCTGGCGAAATTGTCCATCGCAGCATAGAAATATAAACACGCGAGCGGGAACGAGTAGAGGAGCAGAGCGGGCAACATACGGCTCCACCAGACGGTGCCTTCGTGAATCCCAACCCGGCTCAAAAAACGGTAGGAATCATTCCTTTGGTCGGGCCCAAAAATGTTTCCCCAAAAAATCACGATTCCGCCGATGCAAATGCAGTGCCCCAGTGTCGACCAAAAAAGGTCGCCCATTTTGCCGTCAGAATAAAGCAAGAGCCAGCCAGCCCCAAGGATCAGGAAACAGAGGATGCCCAAGGGGTAGAGCAGCGTGGTGTGTCGCAAATGCTGATGCACAAGGGCGAAGAACGGAGATTGTACCCGTTGCGGATAGCGGAAAAGAAGGCAGATTGCCGACCGCCGGGCGGCAATGTCGGCGTTGCCGAGTGATGTTTTGAATCGCGATCGACTGCCTATCGTACGCCACCAGGGGCTCTGGGCCGCAGCGAAGTCGAACCAGCGTAACGCACCGCGGACGGCAAAAAAACCGACGACAAGGATGACCACGATCCGATGGGGCATAATGGCAATATACGCATCGACGACATCGGTGTTGTTCGGCTGGAAAATGTTGCCCAGGAGAATGAGCGTAACCGACGCACACAAACAAGTCGCAAGGAGTGCATTCATTTGGCTTCGGCATCGGGTAGACCAGAAGATTCCCCAGACGAATGCTTCGATGATTCCGGTTCCGGCGGCAATCGCGATTCCGCTGTGAAAATGACCGCCCGTCCAAACGGCGCCGAGCCAAACGGCGGTGAGGAGGAGGTTGCCGACGAGTACCAACAGGGTGCCGCAAAGCACCCAGCCGATTTTCCCGCATGCAATGGTCGCGGGCGAAATCGGCAATTTCCGCAGGAAGATAAAGGTGTTGTCGGCATGTTCCGTGGAATACGCGAGAGCGGCGGCCGTTCCGGCGTAAAAAGCGGTCACGACGAGGGCGATGTAGAAGAACGCGTCGCTGTGCGAGGTGTAGTCGGCGAGCCTTTCGCCCATCTGGTATGCAATTTGAAAGCAGAGGCATAGGAAGACCATTGCCAGTGCGAAGGCACCGTGCTGGCGGAACTCTTTGCGGAATAGGGTGAGCGTGGGATTCATGGCTGGATGGGGGAATGTGGTGGGGGTGAGGGGGTTAAAACCGGCGTGCGATAATGGATTCAACTTCGGCGAGCCAACCTTGCCGGTCTTCGGGCGTGCTCAACACGACGGACTCAAAATTACGGCGTTCAAAGGATTTCGAGCCGAGCAGACCAAATACGATGACCTTCCAAAAGTTTTCAATCGGATCGCTGAAAACCTTGATTTCGACGTCTCGCGGCGTATTAGACGTCGAAAAGACCTGTACAATTTTCCCGCCGACATGGGAAACGACGCCGTCTTTCGTAAAATTATAGCACGAATCGGTGCGGAGGACGCGGTCAATCCAACCCCGCAGGATGGCCGGCGGCCCGCCCCACCAATTCGGGTGAATGAAGATCACGCCCTCGGCTTCCTTGAAATTGCGAAGATGATTTTGTATCACGTCGGGCAGTTCGCCTTCGGGCAAGAGTTCTTCGCCGACGGGCAATACCGGATCGAACGCTTCCTGGTAGAGATCGTGAAATATGATGTCATGTCCCTGTTTTTTCAAGGCCGAAACGCAGGCTTCGGCGATTGCATGATTGAGGCTGTTTGGCTTCGGATGGCCCAGAATGATTAAGATTTTCATAGTGAATATCGGATGGCAAGATGGAAATGAATTTACATTGAATTGGCAGGGCATGCAAGGCTCTTGCACGTTCCTACTTCCGTTTCTGAAAGGGCCGCCAGCACTTTCTCGTGCAGAATTCCGTTGGTTCCGACGCCTTCCTTGCCGAAAATCGTTGCATTTCCCCGCCAGTCGGTAAAACGTCCGCCAGCCTCCTCGAGAATGACCAAAAGCGGTGCGGCATCCCAATCGGACATCAAAGGGTCAAGCATAATTTCAGCCCGGCCCGTCGCGACCAAAACATATCCAAAACCGTCGCCCCAAGTCCGCGTCAACCGCACTCTCTTTTCCAAATTTTTATAGGCATCCTGCCGATTGACCTTGTCAAATGTCAATACTTCGCTGACGACGAACGTCGCATCGGCTAAATCGGCACAGTCCGAAACCCTGCACCGTTTCGGCTCGCTCTGCTTTGCCCCGCCCCGTTGCGTTTCGTGCCAGGTCCCGAGCCCGACGCCGGCCCAAACGAGTTCACCCAATGCCGGCAAGGCAATCACTCCGCCGATGCAACGGCCGTCTTTTTCCAGGCCGATAAGCGTGCTGTAAAGCGGCACGCCGTGGATGAAGGATTTCGTGCCGTCAATCGGGTCGATTAACCAGCGATAGCCGTTGGTTCCTTCGGTACAGGGGAATTCTTCGCCGAAGACGGCATCGTCGGGGAAGGATTCGGCAATTTGCCGACGCAGGAATTGTTCGGTTTCGCGGTCGGCTGCCGTAACGGGCGACTCATCGTTTTTGTTTTCGACGGACAGTTTTTGCGTTCCATCGCAATTTGCGTAGAAATACCGGAGCGTCAGTTCTCCCGCCTGGTAGGCGATTTTTCGTGCAAACTCAAGCCGTTGCTGCATCGCGGAAGGAAGTGTGGAATCGTTTAAGCAGTTGGTATTCTAGCGTTTAGCCGCGTTTTTCGCAATCGCAAGTGCGGGGGCTAACGCCCCGCACGCTTGCACGGTATAATACCGGTATGGAGCCGACCCCGGATGAAGCCCTGCTGATTGCCTATTTAGACGGAGAAATCACGCCGCAGGATAGGGAAGCCCTCGAACAGCGGCTTGCAGAGGAGCCGGAATTGCAGGAAAAATTAACACTCCTGGGAGAAACCTGGAACTACCTCGAACTGCTCGAAAAGGAAGATGCCGATGCCGTTCAAATTGAAACAACGCTGAAAACCGTCGCTCTTTCCCTGTCGATTGCACATGTTCCTGCATTGCAAAAAAAACCGGCGAAGCAATGGGCCGTTTTTGCGATCGTCGGCCTGGCAATTTTTTTTATATTCCTGCAAGTCGGCCTGCGGACTTCTTTTGACGATCCTTCTTTTCGCCGCAAACTAGAACGGCTCGATATGTATCTTGCAATCACCAACGATGACGATGGGCTTGAACTTTTGCAGAAATTAACGGCAAAACGCGTGTTTTTGCCCGCACTGCCCGATGCGGAATTGCCGGATGCCAGCGAATTCAAACCCAGTTTCCGTATCAGAATGTCCAATGCCTGGAACCGGTCGACGGGAAGTTTTTGGAATGGTGCGGATACGGAATTGAATCAACTTTTTTACAGAAACCTCCAGCCGTACCGATTATTATCGCGGGAAAAGAGGTCGCAAATCCGAACGCTGCACCGCAATATCGAAGCCTCCCCGCGGCAGGCCGAATTGCTCTTAACATTGCAAAACTATTATCATTGGCGTCAATCCTTGCAATCATACGAGAAAATCGCACTCCGTCAACCGAAGCCGTTATCGGAAAGGGTATCGGATATTGTCGAATTGAAGACTCGTCTTGATGGTTTGTCGCCGGAAACGGGCATTTGGCTGCCTTCCGAAGTCGTCGGCATCGAAGAAAGCCGACGGCTTGCCGCAATCCTTGCCGAACTCCCCTTGGAACATCAGGAGCGACTCCTGAACGAAGGACCTATTTTGATGATTGATGAACTCAGACGGCTGCAATGAGGCCGCAATCACTCCGACAAAAGATACCGATTGGCAATCGTAATGCCGCTGACGATCGCTCCAACGATGCCGACCATCCCCTGGTCCGTTCCGCAAACATACAAATTATCCAAATGCGTTCGGCCATCGTATTTTTTGTCCGGTGCACCATAAATCGCCCCGTTTTCCTTGCCCGTAAAACGCTGCACCGTCGTCGGCGTAAACATATCCGTATCTATCACATGCCGGCGGAAATCCGGCATGAAACGGATTGCCGATTCTTGGATTTTTTCGTACCAAAGACGCTTTTGCTCCTGATACTCTTCCGGCGAAAGCCCCTTCCATCGGTCAAAATTCGCCAAAGCCGTGATGCGAATCATGCCCTCACTCATCGCCTCCGCGTAATCAAAATTGTTCGGCGAACAAATCACGCCGCTCCGCAAATCCACCAAACATTCCGGTTTTTCGTAACAAAAACGCTCCGAATCATTGAAAAAGATAATCGTCCGGTCATGTCCGAACTGTTTGGGCTCGCGATCCAAAACCGAAATCGTTTCGATGAAACCGAGTTGGCCCGTCCCGAGCAAATGCTGGTCTTTCGTTTCGAGCACATCGCACAGTTGCATCGTTTCCTGCCAGCCTGCGGAGGAAAGGACGTTTTTGGCTTCGATTTCGGAACCATCACTCAGGGCGATTTTATCGACACGCTGATCTTTGGAGCAAATCCGCTGCACGCCCGTCCGCAGCCGCAATTCGCCGCCCAACGTTTTGAACTTGTTGAGCATTTTCTTCAATATCAGCCGCACGCCGTCGAAGGGTCTGGCAAAGCCTTCCAAAAAAATGGAGCGGAACATAATGCTGAACTGCCCGAATTCCATATCGCGTTCTTTGGCTCCGCCGTAATAGAGCAGGGGGCAAAAAATCATTTCGGTCAGCACCGGATCGGTAATATGTCGATTCACGAATTCCCGGGCGGACCCGCCGGAGACACCGAGCCCGAGTTGGTCGTACCCGAGCAACTCGTTGGCGAGCCGCATCAGTCCATCGACTTGTTTGGGAAAGTGTTTTCGGACTTCGGAGACGAAAAGTTCGAAATGGTTATTGAAATTGAGCCGAACGTCGGGAAAGGCGATGGTCGAGCCGATTTGGGGGACGAGTGCGAGTTCATCCCAGGTCAGCCGGAGGTGTCGGAGAAGTCGGGAAAGCGGGCCGGATTTGGTGCCTTTTGGGACATAATTGGTCATGGCGTGCAGTCCGACGTCAAGGGTTCTTCCACGTTGGCGATAGAAGGAGTTGAGTCCTCCGATGGCGTGATGTTGTTCGAGGATGCAGACGCGTTGGTTGTAGTGTGCGAGCCGAATTCCGGCTGCCAATCCTGACATGCCTGCTCCGATGATGACGGTGTCGTATGCCATGGCGATGTGACCTTCGCGTCCATTATAGCAAAGATTTTGTGCCGGACAACGGTGAGGCGGCCCCTCAAATAGGTAGGTTGCCGACCGCCGGGGGGCTCACCGGGGGGCTCACCGGGGGGCTCACGCCCCCCGCTCCTGCGCTCAAATGCAGACGGTAATTGACACACGCTGCGAATTGTGTACAATGGACGCCGACCGGAGAGGTGGCAGAGTGGTCTATTGCGCGGGTTTGCTAAATCCGTGAACTTGTATGAGTTCCGCAGGTTCGAATCCTGTCCTCTCCGTTTTCTTCATCGCGCCGGGAATCCTACGGTAAAGATGCCGTATTTTCGGGCTGGACTTCTCTCGGAGCCGTCCATTCTTTGAGAACATCGTCGATCTGCTGATCGAGCAATGTCAATTTATCCAACAGTTCACAATGCCGAGCATCCAATTCCAATAGTCGTTCCGCTATGTTGTTCATCGCAGTATTGCTTTTATCAAGGTCTGCTGAATGTATCGGCCATAGCGGTTCTGTAAGATAAGAGTCGACCGCACTCCCCGATTTACTCTTTTAATCCCATTTACTCATTCTATCAGAACGGATTTGTTAATTTGCCTATTTTGACATTTGGAGGCAGCGACCGGCAAGGGGAACCTTACTGCAGATCGGCCTTGGAGGGCGGACGGCGAAAGGGACGCGTCGTTTGCAATAGCCGAATCAGTTCCGGCGTATCTTTTGGCCTATCTTTTGGCCTTTTCGCCAGCATCATTCTCAACACTTCCGCAAATTCCGGTGTAACATTTTTGTTTTTTTGGATGACTGGCGGCGGTGTGGCGGACAAATGTTTGGTGAGCAAATCGTTGAGCGAATCGCCCGTAAAAACGAGCCGGTTGGTCAGCAATTCATAAAACGTGCAGCCGAGCCCGTAAATATCCGAACTGGGCGCGGCCGGCAATCCGCGAATTTGCTCCGGCGACATATAACTTGCCGTCCCTTGGATTTTTCCCTTAAGCGTGAACCATTTCATAAAGTCGGCCGATTTCCTTCTGGCAAGAGCAAAGTCAATCATTTTGACCGTAACGACATCGGGAGCGAAAAGAAAGTTATCCGGCTTGACGTCGCGATGTGTCCAACCCAACCCATGTTGATAGGCAAGTGCTTTTGCAGATTGCAGAAATATCTGCGGAAGATGTTCACAGTAGGTCTCATATCCGCGATTGACCCACATTTTCAAATTCGCGGTCGAAAACCATTCCATCGCGATATAGGGCACGCGATTATACCAATCATAGAGGAAAATTGTAATCAAATTCGGATGGGAAAATTTGGATGCAACCTTGTATTCGTGTTCAAGCAGTTTTCGTTGGCTACGTTGTTTCGCGGTCGATTCAAGCAGTGTTTTTATCCCAACGTATTCCCGTTTGTCATCATCGTAGGCCTTCCAAAGACAGCAAGACTGCCCGCGGTTGACCACTTCCAGCAAGCGAAACGGGCCAATGTATCCTAATCCTAAACTCATGGTGTGTAATCTGAATGAATTTCCGGGGATGAACACCCCGGATTTGCCATTCTACACGAATCTGGATATTTCCGCAATCGAAAACTTGCGGCTCCGATGTCTATTCCGCAGCCGCGATGGACAACGTCAACTCTTCGCCGTCCACCGTGTGCTCGAACGGCTCCGAATTTGCCGTTCGGCCCTTCTTCAAATCCAAAGCCAACGTCTCTTTCTTGATGTATTCTATATGTTCGTACAAGGTTTGGCCAATAATCCGCGACGGCGTCTGAATGCCGACCAAAATACGATCCGTCGCGTTCAAAGCCAACTCCTTGCGGCGATTCTGTATGAGGCGGATAATTTCCCGCGCCCGGCTTTCCGATGGGAGTTCCTCCGCAGGTTCCGGTTCTGTCGCTATTTCTGTTTCCGTCGCTGCTTTTGCGGCAGTCTCCGCAGACGCGACGTACAGGGTCAATTCCTCGCCGTCGACCGTGTGTTCAAAAGGCTCCGAATTGGCCACTCGGCCCTTTTTCAAATCCAAGGCCAACGTCTCCCCCTTGATGTACTCAATGTGCTTATGCAATGCCTGCCCGATCAACTGCGACGGTGTTTGAATGCCGACCAAAATGCGGTCGGTATAATTGAGATTCAACTCCTTGCGGCGATCCTGTATGAGCCGGACAACTTCCCGGGCCCGGCCTTCCGCTAAAAGTTCTTCCGTAAGTTCCGTCGACAGCACGACCACGCAACTCGGCCCCTGTGCGGCTTTCCAGCCTTCTTTGGCCGTCAGTCGGATTTGAATTTCCTCGTTCGTCAATTCGACTTCGCCGTCCGACAATTTGAGCACCACTTTTTGGTTTTTATCCAATTCCGTAAGCATTGCGGCCCCATCGGCCTGGGCAAGGTATTCCTTGACTTTGGGCAACTGCTTGCCCAACTTCGGGCCCAATTTCTTGAAATCCGGCAACAGCGTGAACGAGACGTACTCCTCGAATTCGGCTTTGTCCTCCAAAACCTTCATTTCCTTGATATTTAACTCGTCTTGGATGACGCGGACATTGTCAATCACGTCGGAGCCCCAAAAAATACCGGCAACTTCGGGATTGGAGAACATCACTTTCATTCCGGCGAGCGGTTGGCGGACTTTAAGTTGGCCGGTTGACCGGGCGGCCCGGCCGAGCGAAACGAGTTCCCGCATCAACTGAATTTCGCTCAACATCTTATGGTTTATCAATGCTTCATTTGCCTTGGGATAGGCGGCAAGATGTACGCTTGCGAGGGGAGTCAGCCCGGTACGATGTGTCGTGTGGGAGGACGTTTCGCAATCCTGTTGTGTATATTCGGCTGTCGTCATTGTCAGATATATTACCGAACGTAGTGGAATTTTCAAGACCGGCCCCGGCGGGTGCATTAGCCACGTCGCCTTGCTAAAAACGCATTATCTGCTAGACTATCCCATGTCGCCGAACAGACCGTTATCCCAAACAGTACCGCTATGCCCACTCTGCACAATCGCACGGCAGGTTTCACCCTCGTCGAAATCCTTATCGTCGTTATCATCATCATGGTTCTCTTCGCACTCCTGTTGCCCGGTATCTGGAACCAATACCAACGCTTTCGCTCAGATCAAGCACGAATCTCCATCGAAAAACTCCAAGGAGAACTCCTGCGATACCATGCCGACCACAACAGATATCCAACAAATGCCGAAGGACTCTTTGCCCTCCTTTTCATTCCCGATAATGTAGGCGTTACACCGGCAATCCAACAACCCGGCAACATGATGCCGGGAATGGACAACTCCTCCATGATGGGGGGAAGCCAAAGCATCGGGCCCGACCTCTTAAACCAACCAAATTCGATGGGCGTCGGCAATTCAGGCGGAGTTGGCATGAATCCTATGAGTCCGATGAATATGCCGGCACAAGGCGGGATGGACCCGATGAATCCAATGACGATGGATCCCATGAACCCGGCAGGCGGATTGAACAGCGGGGCGGTGCCGACTACAGGGGCTGTTTTAACAAACGAATGGACTGCCTGGATCCATAACGAACAACTGTTCACGCAACGCCGACAACGGCCTACGCCCTATATTCGGAGCGAAAGGGAATTGCAAGACCCTTGGGGGAACCCCTATCGGTACGACAGTTCGCTGACATTTTACGGCGTCAACCAGTTTACGGGTCGGGTGAATCCCGCAATTTGGTCGGCAGGCCCCGATGGAATCGACAATACCGACGATGATATTCGCAGTTGGGATCCCGAGGAAGCACAAGAATTGCTGACGCAACGTCAATGGCAGATGCAAATGCAGCAACAGCAGGGCGGAATGATGGATGGCAGTATGGGCGTCGGAGGGATGGGCGGAACGATGATGCCGAATAATATGATGCAGACGCAGGGCGCTGGAGGATTCGGGATGCCGCAACAGGGCGGGATGATGGGAATGCCTCCGCAGGGTGGTACGGGAATGCCGCCGCAAGGCGGGATGATGGGGATGCCTCCGCAGGGTGGTGCGGGAATGCCTCCGCAAGGCGGGATGATGGGCATGCCACCGCAGGGTGGTATGGGCGGAACGATGCAGCCGCAGGGCGGGATGATGGGAATGCCTCCGCAGGGTGCTACGGGAATGCCTCCGCAGGGCGGGTTTGGTGTTCCGCCGATGTAATAGTTGAAAAATATATCGCCGAATCCAAGGACTGCGCTACGCCTGATATGAAAGTCCCTATGAACACACCCACCGCCCCTTTGGTCAGCGTTATTGGAACCACCAATATCGGCAAATCGTCGATCATTGCGTCGCTCTGCGGACTGTCGGGGGCCGACAAACCCAAAATCGAAAATCGGCCCGGCGTAACACGAAAATTTGCCACTTTTGGGCTTGCCCATACCCACGTGCCCGGTGCAATTTACATCGGCTTTATGGACACGCCGGGATTCCAGTACAGCGAAGACCGACTCGAGGAAGTCCGCCGGTATTGCCAGGAAAACAAGACATTTGCCGTGCCGATTGAATGGGTTGTTCAATTTTGCCGTCATGCTCTGGAGAGAGCCCACAATTCCGGTGCATCGCGGGAGCGAATCGGTGCTTACGAAGACGATTTGGAAGCCTGGCACGCCATCGAGCAAGCCCAACTGACGCTCTTTGTCATCGACGTCAGCAACGCACCCGAACAAAGTCCCGACCCCTTGGCGGCATTGGAAATCCTCAAAGCGACGGGCAAGCCGGTCATCGTCGCGTTCAACTTCACGGCGGGCTCGGACGACAACATCGGGGCTTGGAAGCATAAATTGCAAACATTCGGATTTCACTGTGCGCGGCCTTACGATGCCATCGTTCGGGACTACGCAGGCGGAGTGGAACTTTTGACGGAAATTCGTAATCATGCAGTCTTTACGCCGGAGCAAAAGTCATCCATTGACCAGATGATTCGCTCGTTGGAGTACAAGGAAAACCGCCGAATTGACAATTCCAATCGGGCGATTGCGGAATTGCTCGTTGACGTTGCCGAATTGTCGCTGGAAGAACATCAGATCGAAAGCAGCAACGTAGAGGGCGTCATAAATACGCTAACGGAGGAATTTTACCGAAAAGTTACGGAACTTGCGATACGGACGGAAGACCGGCTGCTTGAAATTTGGAATTTTCCGCAAAGTGTCATCGTGCGGCCTGACGGGGATTACCTGGAGCAACTTGCCGGTCGGCATTCTGCCGAGGGGCATGCGGCATATGTTCGGGTCAGTGTATCGCCTTATATTTCGTATAAACTTTCGTATAATTTTTCGCTCAGCAAGTATTCGTCGGTCAGGGTGCGGTCGGACGGGCGTGTTTTCGCGGATTTTTTTTCCCGGCAGGCCCATATATTGACGGCTCTTCGCCGTCGCGGCCAGGCCGAAGATGATGGGGTGCTCCTGTCTTATGGCACGGGCTCGGTGAACTTGCCGGACGAAGCCGCAAAATTTTTGGACAGGATGCTCGAACGTACGGTGTTGGACGGCGTGTTGACGATGTTGGGCATCAAAGCGCAGCGGGCGGAGTCCGTCAAACGGCTGACGGAATTGCTCAACCGCATGTTTACCGCCTAAATTTGGGCATTGTTGATATAGCACCGTGCATTTCGGCCCGCGTGAAATGACGGGTTACGGAACAGACATACTGCCGACATCCATTTCAAACTCCCTATGACAGAAATCAGCACCTTTATCGTCGAACCGCATCAATCCGGCTGGCGGCTCGATGTGTTTTTGACGCATCACCTGCCGCAATACAGCCGGACGCTCATCCGCAATGCCGTTATGCACGGCGGCATCCGAATCCTTGAAGACGATGCCTTCTACTCAAACGGCAAGCCCGGATTCCGCCTGAAGCCGGGACAGGTCATCCATTTCACCCTGCCCGAAATTGCACGCGATGCTCCGATTCCCGAAGATATTCCGCTCGACATTTTATACGAAGACCAATATCTCGCCGTCATCAACAAGCCCGCCGATATGGTCGTGCATCCTTCCCGGGGACATTGGTCGGGCACGCTCGTCTCCGCCTTGGCATTTCATTTCGGCAACGAATTAAGCAACGTTCGCGGTTCGGTGCGTCCCGGCGTGGTGCATCGGCTTGATCGCGATACGACCGGAGCGATTCTCATTGCCAAAGAGGATGCCATTCACGGCAAATTGGCTCTGCTCTTTGAAAATCGGCAAATTCACAAAGAATACTTCGCCATCGTGCTGGGTAATCCCTATCTTGATAGGGATATGCTGGACTGGCCGATTGGACTGCACCCGCGGAGCAAGGAAAAAATGCGGATTGTGTCGGCGGATGCGGTCGATGCGAAACACGCACAGACTTTTTATGAAGTCGTCAAGCGTTACGGCAAATGGTCGAGCGTCCGTTGTTTTCCCAAGACGGGCAGGACGCACCAGATTCGGGTGCATCTCGCTCATCTTGGCCATCCGATTTTGTGTGATCGGATTTACGGCGGCGGCAAGACGGCAACGCAGGAAGAACTTTTGGGCAAAGTGCCTTTTTCGTTATCGGAGGAAAAGCCGGAGGGGACGGTCTTGCTTTGCCGACAGGCATTGCATGCGGTTCGGTTATCGTTTATTCATCCGATTACGCAGGAGCAGTTGGAGGTTTCCGCTCCGCTGCCGACGGATATGCAGGCGGTATTGGACTGCCTGGAATGACGCGAAAGTTTCCAAACAGGTCTGTTACCGTTTGATACTGATTACCGCTTGCAGGATTTGGTCGCCCGTCTGCGTCGATTTACTGTTCAATTCGTACGCCCGTTGCGATGTGATCATATCGATCAACTCAACGACCGGAGCGACATTCGACATTTCCAAGTGTTCTGCCTTGAGCATTCCCGTCCCGTTGACGCCGGGGTTGTTAATGATCGCCTCGCCCGACGCCTCCGTCTGACGATACAAATTTTCCCCCACCCGAAGCAAGCCCTCTGGATTGATGAACGTTGCCAATTCCAACTGCCCGATCTCCTGCAAGGCCTGCACATCGCCGTTTTGCGACACCCAAATCCTTCCGCTGTCGTCGATTTGCAGATGCGAAACGCCATCGGGGATCATAATTTCCGGCTCGACCGGTCGGCCCGTATGCGAACTGCCAAGCACTAAAGTCCCCTCGGGATTAACGCTAAAATTGCCCGCCCGGGTGAAAAAGATGTCGCCCGTAAAGGGATCGGTACATTGAAAAAATCCGGTTCCCGCGATGGCAACGTCGAGGTCTCGACCGGTTGCGGTAATCGAACCCATCGAAAAATCGGACTGGATGCTCGTTACCCGGGTTCCGACTCCGACGGCGATACCTGTTGCGGCGAATTCGCCGTTGATGTCTTGCGAGCCGGGATAGCGGAGATTATCGTAGAAGAGGTCCTCGAAATTGCAGCGTTGCTTTTTGAAGGCGGTCGTTTCGATATTGGCTAGGTTATTGGAGATCACATTGAGTTTTTTCTCCATACCCATCATTCCCGTCCCGGATGTGTAGATCGTTTGAAAGGGCATCGCGTTGTGTCGTAAAAAGTCTTAATTCCCTAAATCGGAGTCAATTTAGCGAAACTTTAACGATTTTAACGGCTCTTTCGAGTTCCCCACATTGCCGACAAAACTGTGCGGCACGGATTGCGAATTTGGTGTATAATGAACCTTCATAAACCGATGGCTGCCGAACAAGTTTACCGTTCCCGTTCTGAAAAGATTATGAATTTGAGCAAGTTTCCGCACGACGTCGTCGGCACGATCGTTGACATCGTCGCCGACGTGGAACTCCACGGCAGATTGATGGGGATGGGGCTCTTTACGGGAACGCGTTTCAGACTCCTGCGGGGTTGCACGCCTGGTTCGAGCATCCCGCTGGTGCTTGCCGTCGGAGAAACCCGAATCGCCCTCGACAAAAATATCGCCGAAATGATCCTCGTCGAATGTTAAACCGGGTATTTTGGCGTGCCGGTTTGCCAACCCGTGCTGCCAGGGCAAAAACTATGTACTGTCCCTTGGCCGAATCGTACCGGTAAGGCCGACGAAATCCGCTCGGTCTTCGGGATGCCAAAGGGGCAAGCCGTTTTTAATACGTTCCGCCAACACTTCCAACTTTGTGGGAGACCCCGCCGGCGCATCGGTCGGACGAAAATCTTCCGTAACTATGGGAACGAAATCTTCATCGTGTCCAATTTCTAAAAGCGTATCAAATATGTTTTTCATTGCTCAAAATTTTACGGTTATAGGCTTTTGCCGAAAGTAATAATCCATCATTACCACAAAAAAGGCCGTATACTTTACCCAAGTTCTGTATTTTCCCTTCGTTTGCGGATTGCATCCGTTCCAAATCACATAATATCGGTCTTTAGGCAGGCCGACTGAGCAAAACCTAGCGAAACAGGAACCGGCAGAGTGGGTTCAGAACGACCGCACTGCTTTCGTATAGAAAGATCGGCAACCTGCAAGCAGACCTTGCAAACAGTAAATACAGTCGGCAAAATCGAGCCGACACCTTAAATCCTATTTTGAAAGATACAGCATTTATTCCTGTACGCTTCTAATGTTAGCAAATAAAACGGCCTGCGTCAAGAGCATTTTTTGGATTCACCCGGGGGCTTACGCCCCCGGCTCGGGCGAGCAGCCCCTCTAGCAACAGTCCGACGAAAAAGACAGTGCCAATGCAGGATTTTTGACCAATAACCGCTTAACGCCACTCTCGGAAAAACCAATTCGCATCAGCCGAGGTACAAATACCTTCAATAAATAATCCAAACCCGGCCCGTAACCGTAATGACGCCAAATCGTCCGCGAAGCACTGTCCATCGCCAACATAATATGATCGCCAAATCCCGACTCGCACATCGCTCGAATCAAATCCATAATCACAGAATCCGGCCAGTATTTCGTACGCGCGACGCCGTCATACACCAGCCGAGCGCCCGTCGAAGCAACCTCTTTGTGCAAATACTTATCGGGATTTCGGTCCACATGGCACAAAATCATTGCCGACGGCTTCACTCCGTATTTTTTGATCAGTTCGACCTGCTCCAATGCACACGTTCCCATCTCCGTGTGCGTCAAAATCGGCACGCCGGTTCGATGATGTGCAATGGCCGCCGCCTCAGCGGCCTTCTGCATTACCGGCGGAATGTGATGATACTCGCTCGTCCATTTCACCACGCCGGCCTTGATGGACGTCTGCTGGTTGGCCGAATAATCAAACATACCGACAGTGATTTCCTGGATGATTCGCTCCGCCAGTTGCTCGGCCGTTTCGGTAAACAGAAAATGTCCGTCGGGATAGAAGCAGGCTCGGTGAAAACCCGACGTGGCAACGACTCGAATGCCGGATTTGAGCGATATATCTTGGAGCAGCAAGGGAGCACGTTCCACGCATATCGGCTGGGCATCGACAATCGACGCACCACCGGCCGTTTTGTAATCGGTCAATTCGAGGATCGCGCATTCCGGCGAGTCGAGAAGCAGTGCAGCATTGACCTGCGAACTTTTGCCGGGCAGCAAGATAATATGTTCATGCGGCTGGGTGATGCCGAGTTGCTCCGGCGGGATGTCTCCGGTTACGGTGCGGATGAAGGGTGTCATAGTGTTGTAAGTATACCGCAAACGGCCGTGTCCTGCACCGGGAGTATGCATGCCGTTTTGGGGAGGTTCCTTGTATTTCAAATACGGCATACCGGACAACTGCTGCACGCTTGACAAAACACATCGCCTAGCGGATAATGCGATGTGCATTGAATGCCCCCTTCGTCTAGTGGCCCAGGACATCGGGTTCTCAGTCCGAAAACAGGGGTTCGATTCCCCTAGGGGGTAATGATTAGTTGGTTTTGATGTCATGCCTGAAACCGGCAACATCAACCCTCCTAATCGCCTTCCCTTTTTACCTTTCCTTTTACCTACAGAAAACCTATGCAATTTTTACACTATGGCGTTCCCACTACGCGCGAAAAAACGTGGGCAGGCTACGTTGCCGAACTCGGCGTTCATATCACCGACCCGTCGGCTGACCCCTTCGGCATCGAATGGCTAAAATGCGATGCGAACAGTCCGATGCACGAGGCAATCCGCACGAAACCGCACGTCGCGTTTCGTGTCGATGATCTCGATGCAGCCGTTGCCGGCAAGAACATTTTGCTTGCCCCTATGTCCCCGATGCCAGGCATGCGAATCGCCTTCATCGAACATGAAGGAGCGGTCATCGAACTGTGCCAGACAGGATAAATCCTGCGGATGCAATCGACTTGTTCGGAGACTTATTCGGAGACTTATTCGGAAACGGTCATTCCGGCGTTAGCCGCGTCGCTTTGCGACGCACTCTCCTTTTGGTTTTCGCTTTCGCCGGAATGACGATTTCGAGGTTGCCGAATAGCGAGATTTCCGAATAGAATTCAATGTGTGCCGTTTGCGAGAACACTTGTCAATTCCCGCAGCAATTCGTCGATGAGCCGGTTGGTATCCGCTTCGTGCCCCAACAACTCGCACATTGATGTAATGGACCGAGCCGATATTTCATCGCGAAACTCTTCTGGAATGCTATCAAGGCGATTGTTGACGTTCAGTCCGATGCCGAGAATCGCGTGCAGCGGAGTCGGCGATTCCAGCAAAATGCCGCTGATTTTTTTCCCCTCGACGAGGACGTCGTTCGGCTGCTTGAATTCAATTTGATGCTCTGGCAAATACTGTTTCAAGACTTTGATAACGGCCCGGGCTGTCGTTGCCGAAAGCATAGGCAGTTGGTCGCGGGTGAGAGAATCCGGCGACAATTCGAGGCCCAGCGACATTAAAATTGCCCCTTCGCCGCTCCACCACCGTTTATTTCCGCGTCCGCGTCCGGCCGTTTGCCGTTTCGCAATGACCAAGCAGGGCAATTTCGGTTTTTCCACCTGCCGGAGGAGTTCTCGTACCCTATCATTGGTCGATGGGATCGATTCGTAATGTTCGATTGTTTGGATCAGTCGTTTTTGCGTTTTCACCCGTTTACGGTATACAGACAAAAAGGGTGCATAACATCATGCTATGTACCCTTTGCGTGTTGCGATTAAACAAGGCCGGCTGGGAAACAGCAGACATCCTGTCTTTGTTCCCACAACCGGTTATTATCCTTGCATTTTAGGTTCGTTGAGCGAAACCAAAAGGGAAACTATTTCCGAGAAACCCAGTTTTCGGGGCGAAGCATCCCCGTCTCGTCCATAGGTTGGCTTTGGTCCAACGCTGTCTTTTCCGGTCTGGCATTTTCATACCCTGCCCGGATTTAACAAACATTCTTGTTCGATTTCACCATCCTTAGCGAAAAAGGCAAAAATGCACCTAGGGGAATCCCTTCCCTCTCACCGTTATCTATCGAATAATCGGCGTATCAAAATTGATTCCGAAAGGCGATAAAATGAGAAAAAACGCACTTTTTCGCCTCCGGCTGTATCGGTTGGTCGGATTATGTAAAATATAACGATTGGTCATCCCCTTGCGCTTGTTTTTGCATTTTGTTATAATGGGCCAATCCTTTCCAATTCCATTGCACCATGCCGATTCACGAACTCGCCGGCAAGTCGGCTCCGCCAGACATTCTCGTTGACCTCAATGCCCTCGAACGAGCATACTACGAAATAAAACCGGATGTTGCCCATCCCGACCAGCAGGTGGCATTCGGAACCAGCGGGCACCGCGGATGTTCCCTCGATGCGTCATTCAACGAAGCACACATCCTCGCCATCACGCAGGCCGTCTGCGATTACCGAAAAAAACAATCTTATACCGGGCCGCTCTATCTCGGAAAAGACACGCATTTCCTGTCCGATGCCGCCCAAAAAACGGCCTTGCAAGTCCTCGCCGCAAACGGTGTGCATGTCGTTTATCAACAAAATGACGGCTACACGCCCACTCCGGTCATTTCCCGAGCGATTTTGACTTGGAATGCCAAAAACGAAACCCAAGCCGACGGCATTGTGATTACACCCTCGCACAATCCGCCGCGGGACGGCGGCATCAAGTACAATCCGCCCAACGGTGGCCCCGCCGATACCGACGTTACCGGCTGGATCCAAAATCGAGCCAATGAATTGCTGGCCGGGCAGGGTGCGGCGGCTAGCGATTCTGCGCCGCAGGGCGATGCAACCGACTTCGCCACGGATTACATTGCCGACCTCGAAAACGTCATCGACATGAAAACCATCGCGGATGCTAAAATCAGAATCGGCGTTGACCCGCTCGGCGGTGCCGCCGTTGCCTATTGGGAACAAATTGCCGAAAAATACGGACTCGACATCACCGTCGTGAACAAGTCGGTCGATCCGACGTTTTCTTTTATGCGGGTCGATCACGACGGCAAAATCCGAATGGATTGCTCCAGTCCGTATGCCATGCGGGGCTTGGTCGATATGTTAGCCGCCGAACCCTGTTCGGCAGATCGACAAAACCAGTTCGACATCGCCTTCGCCAACGATGCGGACACGGATCGCCACGGAATCGTCGTCCCGTCCGTCGGCCTGATGAACCCGAATCACTATCTGGCCGTTGCGATCCAATATCTGTTTACGCATCGGGACTGGAAAGGCAAAGGCGTCGGCAAAACGCTGGTTTCGAGCGGGGTGATCGACAAAGTCGCTGCGGATTTGGGCTTGAAATTGGTCGAAGTGCCCGTCGGGTTCAAATGGTTCGTAGAGGGACTTTTTGGCGGAACGCTCGGCTTTGGCGGCGAGGAAAGTGCGGGCGCGAGTTTCCTCCGCAAAGACGGGACTGTTTGGACGACGGACAAGGACGGCATCATTTTGAACTTGCTGGCGGCGGAAATTTTGGCGACAGAAAAGTTAAAAGGCTCGGGCAAAGACCCCGGCGAGTTGTATCGGGAAATTGAAGAAAAATTCGGCAAGTCGTATTACACTCGGGTCGATAGAGCAACGACATCGGAGCAGAAGTCGGCATTCAAAAATTTGACCCCGGACAGGGTAACGGCAACGGAATTGGCGGGCGATGCGATTACGGCGAAGTTGATCAACGCGCCGGGCAATGGGGCGTCCATTGGCGGATTGAAGGTTGTTTCGGCTGGCGGTTGGTTTGCCGCTCGTCCTTCGGGCACGGAAAACATTTACAAGATTTATGCAGAATCGTTCAAGAGCGAAGAACATTTGCAGGAAATTTTAAGCGAAGCAAGCCGAATGGTCGATACGGCTTTGACGGTATAAGGGCCTTGAAATACAATATGGATGTGTTGAACAAAAATCGAGCGGCTGTGCCTCTCTTCATGGCCGCGATGCTGTCGGCAACCGCTTCCCTTGCCGCGACGCCATCGCTCCAGCAAGACCTACGCTATGCCGAACCGGCAAGTTGCGTCGAATGCCATCAAAAAGCCAGCGACGATTGGCAAAAAAGCGATCACCGCCGCTCTATGGAACACGCACACAATGATTCCGTACTCGGCAACTTTGACGAGGTGCGATTTCTTCATATCGGCTTCGATGACCTGCTCCATTTCGACGATGCGACCCTCAAAAAACTCATCGACGGTATTTTCTACTCGCCCCAGCCGCCCTGGGAAATGCGGGAATACCGGCTTAAAGAGCCGGGAATGCCGCAAAGTGCCGTTCCTGGATACAACCTGCCGGGTTCCAAATTCAAGCCAACGCTCGAACCCCGATTTGAAGACTTCGCCCTCGCCTGCCTTGATGCCAAACCCAGCATTGCCGAAAAATTACGCCACGTGATGGATGATGCACAACGCAGGGAATTCGACGATGAAACCGAATACCGAAAATCGCTCCTCGTCAATCGGCCCGGCGATATTACGGCAGCGCAGTCGCGAATCGTTGGCCGACTGCGGGAGCAAAACGCCCCGCAGGGCGTGGCGGCAAGCCATTTCGCGAACTTCCGTTTCTATCGCGACGGCGAAAAATTTATGGCCGAAACCGATGATGGAACATTTGAAATCCTCTTCACGCTGGGCTTCCAACCGCTCCAGCAGTATCTCGTCGAAACCGACGGCGGCCGCCTCCAATGCCTGCCCGTCGCCTGGGATTCCATCGACCAACGCTGGTTCCATCTTTATCCCAAAGAGCAAATCCCCAAACATGATCCGCTCCATTGGACGAAACCGCTCCAAAATTGGAACTCGATGTGTGCCGATTGCCATACGACCGATTTCCGCAAAAACTTTGACAGCGAAACGCTGACCTACCGTTCGACCTTCACGGAGATGACCGTCGGTTGCCAATCCTGTCACGGTCCCTGCGGCGAACACGTCGAAACGGCACGGAAATACAATTTCACAACGCGTTGGCAAGACGGGCTCCCCAAGGGAACCGAAATGCTCGCTCGGCTGGATAGTCGGCAAAATGTCGAAAGTTGCGCCGCGTGCCATACAAGACGGCGTGTGATCCAGGAAGGCAGCAAACCGCCGTTGGAGCCCCTGCTCAATTTTTTCTTGCCCGATATGCCCGATCGGCCCCTGTACTATCCCGACGGGCAACTGCTAGACGAAGCCTTTGAAATTGGCTCCTTTATGCAGTCGAAAATGTATTCCAAAGGCGTCAGTTGCTCGAATTGCCATGATCCGCATTCCTTGCGTTTGCGGTCTCCGGGAAATCGCCTCTGCACGCAGTGCCATCTGCCGACAATGTACGACACTCCGCGGCACCATTTCCATCCCGATTCGTCGAAACCCGGCACGCAGTGCGTCGAATGCCATCTTCCGCAATCGACCTATATGGTTGTCGATCCCCGTCGGGATCACAGCATTCGCAGGCCGAGTCCCAAATTGACAATGCTGGCCGGTGTGCCGAACGCTTGCACACAGTGTCATCAAAACCGGAAAAAGGGCGAAACGCTCCAATGGGCGCACGAACATGTTGAAAATTGGTACGGCGAAATGCGGACGGCAAACATTGTCGGATATTCCGTTGCCAGCCCTATTTCATCGGAGCATTATGCGTTGGCCATCGCGTCGGGACGGCAAGGCGACCCGAAAGCGTTGCCGTTGTTGTCGGCAGTCGTCCAAGACCGAACGGATCGCGACCACCGGGACATCATTCGGGCATCGGCATTGTCTCTGTTTGGCCGGATTGCGACGCCCGACCAGTCCGCGTTGCTCCTCGAATCGCTCGATGACCGTTGTCCGTTGGTTCGTTTGGCGGCGGTTGAATCGCTGTATTTTCAGCCTGCGGAGGTTAAATTGCGGCATCTTCCCGAAAAATTAAGCGATCCGCTTTTGGCGATCCGGCTGGAGTCGGCTCGGGTTCTGGCCAGTGTGTCTGATCGCTTGAGCGATGAGGCAACGAGGCGTGCATTTGAGTCGGCGGCTCGGGAATATACGGCATCGTACCGGATTTTGAACGACCAGGCGGCATCGTATTTGAATCTTGCGGTATTTGAGTATGACCGCGAATTTGCTCGTCGGCAACAGGTGGAGCGTTGGTTTGCCGCACAGATAAACGCTCGAGCCGGAGGCGTCGCTCCCCGTGTGGACCTCGAGGAGGCCGTAAGCATTCGCAATGATTATATTCGCCGATTGACGGCGAGGCCGTTGGAATTGTATCGTCAATCGTTGCGGGTTGATTCGGATTTCATTCCGTCGCGGATCAATTTGGCGATGCTGCACAATGACCGGGGCGAGCCGGCGGAAGCGGAGGAGCAATTTCGGATGGTATTGCGGATTGATTCGGAGCAGGGCGATGCGGCGTATTCGCTGGGATTGTTGCTGGCCGAACAGGGCCGACTGGACGAGGCAACCGAGCAGTTAAGCAGGGCGGCTCGGCTGCGTCCGGGCAATGCTCGCATTCGGTACAATTTGGGATTGCTTTATATGCAGTTGGGCAAGCGTGCGGAGGCTCGTCGGGAGTTGGAATCGGCCTTAAAAATGGAGCCGGATAACCGCGATTTCCAACGCGTCCTGACAATTTTGCATTTACAGGAGCGTTAGAGCCTGCTCACCGTGGCTGTCCTACGACAACCTGCCCTTAAAATCTTCGTAATGAAATTGCCTGACAATGCGAATATCGCCGTCCGGCGTATCGCTGTCGCACGTCACGATACTCGGCAAACGCAAGCCGTTGAACATCGTGTTTTTGCATATCGTGTACTGCGACATGTCCGCAAACACGATGCGGTCGCCTACTTTCAGCGGCTTTTTGAACATATATTCGCCGATGATGTCGCCGGATAAACACGTCTTGCTGCCCAAAATGTATTTGTACCGGCCCTCTTCGAGCGGCATGTTAATATCCGCCGACTCCAAGACGCATCGGGCACGCAAAATCTCCGGCGTATACGGCATTTCGAGCACATCCGGCATGTGAGCCGATGCCGACGTGTCGAGAATCACGACGTCAATACTCGTCGGATTTTCGATGACATCCAATACCGTCGATACGAGAAAGCCGGTTCCCAAAACATGCGATTCGCCCGGCTCCAGGAACACATCCATATCGTATCGGCTCTTGAAGTCATTGATAATTTCGCAGAGGCCGTCGACATCGTATCCCTGCCGGGTGATGTGGTGTCCGCCGCCGAAATTGATCCATTTGATTTTGTGCAGATACTTTTCAAACCAGTCTTCGACGACTTCCAGCGTTCGGAAAAGCACATCGGAGCCTTGCTGGCACATTGTGTGAAAGTGCAGGCCGTCGATTCCCCGCATGGAGGCTTCTTGGAGCATTTCATGCCGCATCCCGAATCGGGAACGGTTCGTGCAGGGATTATAGATTTCCGTTTGAACTTCGGAGTATTCAGGATTGATTCGGTAGCCGCAGCGGACTTTTCGGTCGCTTTGCTTAACAAGGGGCTTGAACTGCTCGTATTGGTTGCTGGAATTGAAAATCAGGTAATCAATCAGGGGCAATACGGCCCGGAGTTCCGGTTCGGAATAAGCGGGCGAATACATTTGGATAATTTTGCCGAATTCTTCTTTTCCGAGAAAAACTTCGTTGACACTGCTGGCGGAAACGCCGGCGAGGTAGGGAGCCATATCGCGAAAAACGCACCAAGTCGAAAAGGCTTTCATTGCTAATAGGATTTTGCAGCCGGTTCGCCGTTGGACGTCGGCGTGTATTTCCATATTTCGGCGAATCGCGGCCCTATCAATAATGTAGTAAGGCGTATCAATGTCAACGGCAGCATAATCGAAGGTATATTCCATCAACGAAAAGGGGTTTAGAGGTTGGCGACACGAACTTCAGAATCGGGTCATTATACTCGATTTGCAGGACACCATGTGCGATGGCCCGTACGGGGCACGCTAACGAGGCCCTAACATTGACGCATAATAATACACCATCCCGGCAATGGCCGTGCAAACGCAGATAAAACGGTACATCAGGGAGACAATAAAGCCCATTCCGACGGTCATCCCATACAGTTGGTAAAATTGCTCAAAAACCAATTCGTAAGGCCCCGCCGATAGCGGAAGCAAGGTCGTTGTGTTCGTGATGCAATGCAACATCGCGTGTTCAATCCAGTCAGGAACGCCCGTCAGTGCTTCTGCCCCCTCTCCTCCGGTCGGAAAAATCGCAACTGCCGTGAAATAGAGCGACAAACCGCAAAGAAAATGCACTGGAATCGTGAGCAAAGCACATTGCAGCAGGCAGCGTTTGTGATTTCGATACATCAGCAAGGCATTGACAAATTTGCTGAGCAGTTTTCCGCAGACGGGAATTTTCGCGATTTGCCGTTCGATATGTCCCTTTGCAAAGAAGGGGAGAAACACGATTCCCGTTCCCAGCAGTCCCGCCGCCGCGGAGGCAACGACGAGATAGGTAAATACTTGTGCAATAATATCCGGCCTTGCATAAAAACCGGTGTAGTAGAGCAAAGCCGTACCGCACAAAAACATGGTCAGCAGTCCGATGAGTCGATCAATAAAAACGCTTGCGACGGCCTGCGACCGGGATTCGGGATTCCGCTGGGCGATGAGGATGGCTTTGGCCGCATCACCGCCGACGATGCCGAGTGGGGCGAGGTTGACCATCATCCCGAAAAAGCCGAATCGAAACGCTTCGGTGCGGGAACATTGCAATCCGAGCGTCCGCAGCAGCCAACGCCAGCGAATAATCACGAGTGCGACGGCCAGGAACTGAATCCAAAATGCGGCAACGAGAAATCCGTAACGTTTTGGTTGTTCTAGGAGAATGACGAACACGTTTTTGCCTTCGGAATCTGTTGCATTGAAAGCACTCCAAAACAGGAAGCCGAAAATACCGCCAATCAGCAAGACTTGAACTAAAATGTTTATGGAGCGACTCATTAAATGAAGTTAAAAACGATAATGTTTACAGAGCAAACGATCACGGAACCGCTATCGTAAGATGGCAAAAAAATTCAATCTTGCTTGGAATCATACACCACTCTATGGGTTTTAACCACCCCGCCGGGCGGAGCAATGCGGGATGCAGCAATCATCCGGCAAGCCTTCGTCAGCGAGCCGACCGCCCTCGCACGATGATAGAAAAGTCCCAATCCTGCACAACATTCGCCGACTTCGATGTCCAAATCATACTGCGTTTCCATATTTTCGCAAAAAAAACCAATCGGCGATACGATGACCGACCGATACCGTCCCTCTGCGGCCAGTTGCTCAATGCGTTCCTTAATGTCCGGCCCGAGCCAATCCCCCGACGGGCCGCTCCGGCTTTGATACACCAACTCCCAGGGGATGTCGCTGCCAAGCCGATCAATGACCAACCGACAGGAAAACTGCAACTGCTCGACATACTGCGACCGAGCAGCATCGGCAAGCGGAATGCTGTGTGCCGAAAACAAAATATACGGTGCCGGCGTGCTGGCGAACGGTGTTTCGAGCAGCCGATCGGCCTGCGATTCGATGAAAAACGGCTCCGCAAAGGGTAACGGCAACTTTTCGATGATGATCGGCGGCTGGGCATTCATCGCTTTTGTCAACGCATCGGCATAGCGTTGATTACCGGACGGCGAATCGAATGCCGATGTCGCAAAACAGACGGCGTGTTCGATACCGTCTTGCTGCATTTCGGCGACGGTATCGGCAAGCAGCGGATGCCAAAAAAGATTTCCCCAGTAGATGGGCCGATGGGGATCAATTTGACGAATCCCGGCGACAAGATTTTGGCATTCTGTGTTAAGGGGGCTGTATCGGCCTGTTTTTTGTACGGCGCGTTCGTATTTTTGTACGGCGGCGTTGATTCGCTCTTCGGGAACATTTCGACCGGCGAAGAGATTTCGCAGGAACGGCAGGACGTCTTCTTGCCGTTGCGGAGCACCGTAGGATAGGATGAGTAGGGCTCGGGACATCAGGGCGTATCCATTTTTGCTTTGGACAGAAAATCGTCATTCCGGCATAAGCCAGAATCTAGAGGAATCGGCACCGCACGCAATGTCTGGATCCCGGCTTGTGCCGGGATGACGGTTTTTTATCCAGAGGAGTTAGACACTCTAGCATCAGCACCGCCCCCTATTTTTTCCGTTCGTTATGGACGGTATGCCTTCGCAGTCTTGGGCAGTATTTGTTCAATTTGAGTTTCTCTCCGCCGGGCTTTCTTCGGACGGCGTAATTATAATCGCCCGTTTCTTCGCAAACGAGGAACACCGTTTCTGCCTTTTTCTTGCCTTTTTTCCCTTTTCCTTTGCCTGCCATGATTAATCTCCCGACAACGTACGCCCTTCATTTTAACCAAAAGAGCGTCATTGACAAGCCCCAGCCCTTCCCGCTCGTGTGCCCTACCACGAATCCAGTCCTCCCATTCGGTTACACAACGCACCGAGCACTTCGATCGCCGTCGCGGTCGCCAAAAAATGCACCGAACCGTCTGCGTACAAAAAAAACGCTCCCGAAGGATGAAAACTACGCACCTCATATTGATATGCCGAACATTCCGAGCAATGCCAGGGTTCCGATGTATTAAAATGCTCACACCGCGGCCTGTAATTGATCGGAGCGGTCGTCTTTCGGAAAATGTTCGTTCCGCTAATCCAACTGCCATTGGCATAGACCGGCGGATCAATGGTTTCGTAGGACGAGGCCTCCGCAATCATTGCCGTATTGGACAGCCCGCTCGTGATTGCCGCAAAACCAATCCGCCGATTCATTAAAATACAGCCGAGTTCATCATTTTTCAGAGTCCAACCGTCCGCTTCCAAGGCGGCACCGAAGGGAGTAATTCTTTCCGACAGAATGCCGCCGTAATGACTCGGTGCCAACGGGAGTATTTCCATCGCCCAACCCCTGTCGGGATTGTAAAATTCCGTATCCCGAACGGTGCGTTCTTGGTTGCTCGGGCAGAGAAAAAGGGGGATGAGCGTTTGCCCCGTCGTGCGGTTGGGTTCGTTGTACATTTTTTCATTGAAATTGATGAGTGATTGCAGGTTTCCCTGCTCGACGTAGGGCAGGATCAGTGCTCCCCAACCGAACATCGTTTGGTTTTCCCTTCCGGGCGGGATTTGCTGATAGACGTCATGATAATTGTGTACAGCAATGCCGATTTGGCGGAGATTATTGGAGCAGGACATCCGCCGGGCGGCTTCGCGGGCGGCTTGAATGGCCGGAAGCAGTAGGGCGATGAGCATGCCGATGACAGCAATGACGACGAGAAGTTCAACCAGTGTGAACGCATACGGTTTACGTGACATAAGTAGGGAGAATTTACGATGATTTGCATTTCCCTTGTCCATCGCTTGAGGAAATACTCTTACGGCAATCGGTAGGTCTTCTGACTTCCGGCAAAACATTTCGCCTTCTCGACCTATATTGGTCAATGGCTTAAAGAATGAATGTTTTTATGCCGGTTACAGCGGCGAGGACCGTTCCAGACTGGGGCGATGTTGGATGAACAAAGCCTTTCACTGGATTCCCTGTTGTTGTCCTTCAACGCAGGCGAAGGACAGCACCGTTACCAAACTGGGGTCATTTTAGCAGATCGTTTGATTTGTGCAAGCGGGTGTCAAACTTTGTTGCGATAAACGTTAGAGCATATTTCAAATTGCTTTGGACAAAAAATCGTCATTCCGGCGCACGCCGGAATCCAGCCAAACAGTGTACATACCGCTTCCCTGGTTCCCGGCTTGCGCCGGGATGACGAAAACGCGTTCAGAGCAATTTGAAACTCGCTCTAGCCGCCGTTCAAACAGGCACGCATTGCAAATTTTATCGGCACTTGCTAGAATACATGAGAGGCGGTTAGGCCATAACGAAGTCGGTGTAGTATGAAACTTAAGCAACTTTCCCTGTTTTTGGAAAACAAGCCGGGCAACGTTCGGACAGCCTGCCGAACGCTTGCTGATAACGGTATCAACATCGAAACGATGGCCCTTGCCGACACGGAACAGTTCGGTATATTGCGGATTTTAGTTAAAGATTGGGAGCGTGCCAAAGAGGTGTTTGAAACTAACGGCGTCATCGTCCGCGTGTCCGAGGTCGTTGCTCTTATCGTGGGACACCGGCCTGGCGGCTTGGCCGATATTCTCGATGTGATCGACGAATCTGGACTGAATATCGAGTACATGTACGGCTTTTCGCAACGTATCAAACTCGATGAATGTCGAAGCGAAATAAAGGACGGTGCGATCATTGTTTTCCGATTTGATAATCCGGACGCCGCCATCGAAATGTTGCAGGGAAGGAACATACTGCCCATCGGAAGCGAGGAACTCTTTGGGTAGTGATCGATATTGCAGAGCCGCATGTTGAAGACATCTTGAGACCAGCCGCTAATGAACTGCTGGCAGTACTTGGGAAGCTGCTTTCTAGCATAAGTCATTGTGAAACTCCTTAATAAAGAGTGTCTTTGACACACTTTATCAAGTCTGCACATCGCTTCCAAATTTCATGTTGCATTCATAAGTCAATGTCCCATCATGACTTACGAACATCCAATCAAAAAAGGGTCTGACACACCCCAATCTTGCCGACGGACTGCATTTATGGTACAATGAGCGGGGAAAGCGGACTTTAGACAATTCAGTTTCAGTAAGGATACCCATTCTATGGCATTTCACCCCTTTAGGTCTTTTCAACGAAATAAAACCGGTTGGATGGCAGGACTCACTCTCCTCGCTATCATCTCCTTCATCTTCCTGCCCGCAATACTCGACCTCGTCGGCGGAGGACGAGGAGGGCCCGGCTCGCAAATCCTTACCATCGCCGAATCCCGACAGTTCGGCCGCGTTACCGAAGCTGAACTCTATCGGTTCCAAGAAAATCACGATGCCCTAAGGCGATTCCTCGAAGTGCTCTACCGACAACTCCTCGACGACGAAGCCGATGCCGATAACCGATTTGAGCGAATGCAAACCCTCAGGCCCCTGGAATCCTATATCGTCCGACTTGCACAACTCCGTAGTCCCGAACAACTGGTCAACGTTTGGCTCGTTACTCAACACGCACAACACGAAGGACTTACACCGGATTGGAATGATGTCTCGCATCTCCTCTCGCAACTCTCCGGCAACCTGCTTTCCGATGAAATTTACCGCGATGCCCTTCGGCTTTCCGGCCTGTCGCACCAAGCATTAGAGCAACTCCTCATCCGTCAAATCCGATGGGAAAAATCGTTTGAGCGTTTTTCTTTGTCAACCACCGCCATCTCGCCCGTGACGCATTGGGACTGGTTTCAACGGCTGAATCGGCAAGTCGCCGTCGAAGCCGCCGCCGTTCCCGTCGCTCAATTTGTCAATCAAGTCGGCGAACCGACGGACAGGCAACTCAACGCATTTTTCGACGCCCATAAAACACAAAGGCACAATCCGCTATCGTCCGAAGTCGGCTTTATTGTGCCGGTCGAGTTGGCATTCCAGTACATCATTGCCGAACCGACGCAGATGTTGCTGGATTCGATTACCGACGAGGAAATTTTGGCCTATTACGAGGAGAACAAGGACATTGAGTTCCGCCGACCGGTCTCACCGCTGCTGGAATCGCCGCGTTTTCCCGGCTCCGGCGGTATTTTCCCGACTCTGCCGGGTGCAGGGACGGGGACGGCTCCGTTCCCCACGCCGGGTAATGTCATCACGCCGACTGTCGAGCCGCCGACTGTTGGGCCGGGCCAAGAGGATGAACCAACGGAAACCGAGCCCAGCGAAACAGAGCCCGGCGAAACAGAGCCCGGACTGGATGGCAACGCAATGACGGAGAGAAACGTCACAACGCGGCTGGTTTCTTATCAGAACGATGATGAAATCACGGAATCCGAATCGGCCAACGAGGAGTCTGCAAGCGAATCTGCCGACGTCCCGGTCGATTTGAGTGTTCTGTACCGTCCGTTCGATGAGGTCAAAGAGCAAATCCGCGAAACCTTGGCCGAGCGTAAGGCAATCGACGCCCTGTCGCTGGTCCAGGAAAAGATGACGGAATACTCCGGCATCTATTTAGAGCATTATTACCAAGGCCGCCAGCCCCCGCCGATGCCGGATTTATCGGCTTTCGCCGCGGAACTCGGCCTCGAACTTGTTACCGTCCCGATGGGAAATATCTATGCAGCGATGCAAACCGGCCTGGCTCGGGGACTGCAAGAACGGCAACATCTCGTGCGCATGTTCCACAGTGAGCCGTTGCTTTTTCAGATCGAAACCTTCGTCGGCGACCAAAATGTCGTATTATTGTGGGTTACCGGCCATAATCCCGAGTTGAAGCCGGAACGCTTGGCCGAAGTTCGGGATTTCGCCGTTCAGCGTTGGAAAGAGGTCGAAGCGAGAAAATTAGCCTTGCAAAAGGCACAGGAACTCGCAAACGAGGCAAAAACGTCGGATCAATCCCTTGTCGAGGCTTTTGCAGATCGAAGCGATTTGCCGGTCGTTGCGACGGAGCCTTTTACGTGGAAATCGTATGGGAGTCTTTCGCCTTTTGCGGCCGTGTTGCAACGAATTCCGCCGATGTTGGGCGAAGTTCGCGAGTTAGGGGTTGCGGAGGGCGATGCGTCGTTTGACAATCGCTTGATTATTGCGCCGGGAGCGGATTTTATGACGACGGTCTATTCCTTGCAGGTCGGCGAGACAGGCACTGTGTTTAATCAGCCGCAGACGTTGGTATTTGTGGTTCGATTGACGAGCAGTTCTCCGTCGGCGGATGCGTTATGGGAGCAGTTCCAACTGATGCCGCCTTGGCAGTATCAAGCGGCGGGCCAGACGGATGTGTTTGTTGAGGCTTATGAGGCTTGGTTGGACGAAATTCGAGCGCGAACCGGCTTCCGTTGGATAAATCAGCCCGATGCGATGGATGCGTACTAAACGTTAGAACAGGTTTCAAATTGCTCTGGACGCGTTTTCGTCATTCCGGCGAAAGCCGGAATCCAGAGGAATCGGCATCGCACGCAGTGGCTGGATTCCGGCGTGCGCCGGGATGACAGTGTGTGCGCCAGGATGATAATGTGTGCGATGGATGGCGGTTTCCAGAGAAGCCTCATAGCAAAATCGGAACAAAATAAATTTTCCCTGACAATTTCCTGCAATGAACATTGACATCCAAACACATCACGGCGAAAGCCTGGCTGCCGAAATTGGAAAACTATCCGAATTTCGACTGCGATACTTTCGGGAATATCCCTATCTCTATGCCGGGATGGAAGAGCATGTGCAAAAATACGATGCGGAGCAGAAATACATTGCAAGATACATCGCCGACCCAACCGCACGCTTGATCCTTGTACGGGATATGGATGCCGACGGTGAAATTGTCGGCATTGCCATTGGCACAATGCTTTCCTATGAACAGGAAATCCTCCGTCAAGCCAGCGAACAACTGTATCGCTATGGCATCGTGCCGGAGCAGTTTTTCTATTTCGGCGAGATGATTTTCGTGCCTGAATACCGCAACAAAGGCCTCGGCAGGCAAACGCTTAAAACGCTGAAAAATGCGGGCAAGGAACAAGGTTGTTCTCGTTTCTGTTTTCTCGCCGTTGACAGGGAGCCGAACGATGTGCGACGGCCTGTTGGCTATGTTGACTCGGAGATGATTTTTCAGAAATTTGGCTTTGAGAAAACCGATATTGCAGTTTCGTTTGATTGGCCGACTGTTCAAGCAGATGGCAGTGTTAAAACGGTTGCCAACCGCCTTGCTTTTTGGGTTGACCGCTGATTTCAAGCCTCGTTCCAAAGGCCAACCGACGGCTCGGGATTTGCCATCTAGAGCGTGTTTCAATTTGGCCAGGACGCTCTTTCGTCATCCCGGCGTAGGCCGGGATCCAGGGAAACGGGGAGCACGTCGCTCGGCTGGATTCCGGCGTGCGCCGGAATGACGGTTTTTTGTCCAGAGTAAATTGAAATACGCTCCGAATTTAGTTTTACAACGCGATTTACACCCGAGGGGCTCCATTGTTGCCATCAACGTGAACAATTTTTGGACTGTATCCGGCCAGTTCGCTGGCATCGAGGTTGACAAATGTCAGGATAACGAGGACATCGCCGACGATTCCCGACCGTGCGGCGGGGCCGTTGAGCATCACAGTACCGGATCCCCGTTCGGCAGCAATCGCATATGTTGTAATTCGGGTGCCCGTATTCACATTGAGAACTTGGACTTGTTCATTTGGCAGAATATCGGCTGCTTCGAGCAAGGCCGAATCGATCGCAATACTTCCTTCGTAGTTCAGATCGGTCCCGGTCAGGACGGCACGGTGAATTTTCGATTTGAGCATTATACGTTGCATAGTGCCATTCTATAAAAAAGGGGTGCGGTTGTCAATTCTGGAGGAGGCGCAGCGGCCCGGCGGGAGTGTTGGAGCACCACTGTCGAGTAGGCAAGGGACAGCGTGATTGACGGTTTCGGCATAACTCTGTTTCCGGGTTTCCCCTTCCATGTCTCACTAGCCGCATACCATTTCGCTCTGCCGCCTCGCCCCTCCTCCCACCGGACATGTGGATTTCCCCCATCCGGCGGACGTGAATGCACTCACCGCAAGGCTTGCACGCAAGTCTTGGGTTTGGGTTTCACCTGATACAACTTGAATTTCTTGTAGATGAACTCATACCAACTCATCCCCTCAGGTGGTTTGAAAGGACGCTGACTCAGATGTCGTAGAAATTTCCATATCCGTCTGACGTAGTGATTCAGGGCGTTGAACGTCCGACTAGGATAGCCCGTACCGTAGTAGTTTGACCAGCCTCGCATAAAACGATTCAAGCGGATGATGACGACTCCAATCGGACTAAAATCATTCGACGTGATCTCATGTATCCTAGCACAAAAGCGTTTGAGAGACTTTTTCGAGGGTATTCTGTTCCAGTACCGACCTTGTTTGCTTCGCAAACTTTGGTCATATCGAAATGAATATCCTAGAAAATCCAAAGTCGTCCCGTGTTGCTCCGCCATAATCACTTTCGTCTTTTCTCGGTTGATGGAAAGTCCCATCCACCCTTCGATCTTTTCCTCAACCCACTTGATCATTCGATCATCAATGTCTCTCGCCATAATGACGAAATCATCTGCAAATCGAATCAAACGTGCATCGGCAAACTTGGAAGGACTATGC
>WRKP01000026.1 GCA_009778035.1 Planctomycetaceae bacterium | reverse complement strand
CATACTCCAATCCCTTTATCTTTGCCGATGTTCCCGACCTGACCCTAATTCGAGTCGGCGACGCATTTTGGATGGCCAGCACCACGATGCACATGGCTCCCGGCGTGCCGATTATGAAATCCTACGATCTGGTCAACTGGGAAACCGTCAGTTATTGCTACTTCGTCATGGAAGATACGGATAACAATAAACTGGCTGGAAACAATCACATGTACTCGCAAGGAACTTGGGCAAGTTCATTGCGTTATGAGGACGGCATGTTTTATCTCGTCGTGCCATCTCCTACTTCCGGTAAAACCTATTTTTTTCATAATGATGATCCCGAAAATAAGCCCTGGACTCGTTATGAACATAATGCGAGATACCACGACTGCGGCCTGCTACTCGATGATGACGGAAGAAATTGGCTCGTTTGGAATGCCAATCCGCTTTATGTCATTGAGTTGAATAAGGAAGTAACCGGAGTGATGCCGGGTGCGCAGCGCCGGACGGTTATTTCCAATTTGCACGGTCCCGATCCCATCACGGGAGAAACTCCCACACGAGGGCTTGCCGAAGGAGCACAGATCGAAAAAATCGGTGATACCTACTATATTTTCGCAATCACTTGGCCTCCCGGGAATCCCCGTTCTGTCGTTTGCCATCGCGCCAAAAGTTTAGACGGGCCCTGGGAATCCAAAGTCATGGCGATGGAAGGCATCAAATACGACGGCAGTAGCACGGGAACGAGCGGAGCCGCCGCCGGGCCCGCTCAAGGTTCCATCGTCGATGATGGGAACGGGAATTGGTGGGGATTCGCGTTTCGCGACAGCGGCCCCACAGGGAGACTCCCTTGGTTAATGCCGATCACTTGGACTGACGGCTGGCCGATGTTCGGGAAAAATGCGGATGGAACGGGTTCCCACACAAATCTGGCGAGGGCTGCAACGAAACCCATTCAAGGGAAAGAAATCAAAAGCATTGTTGTTTCCGATGAGTTTGATAACAGTGCGCCCAAGCCGCTCTATGTCGATTCGCCGAAACCGACCCGCGTTAGTTATGTGGAAGGTGAATATGATTACAACGGCTCCAATTTGCACCTGGCTTGGCAATGGAATCATAATCCAGACAACCGTTATTGGACATTAACCGAACGGCCGGGCTGGTTGCGGCTCAAAGCGATGTTAAACCGCGGTGCTGCGGAAAGGCATTTGCTTAATGCCCGAAATACTTTAACACAGCGTGTGTTTGGCCCGTACAGTTCGGCGATGGTTTTGCTTGATGTGTCCAATATGAAAGACGGCGACGAGGCAGGCCTTGCGCTGTTTGCCGCTAAATATGGTTCGATTGGCGTGAAAATGGAAGGCGGTAACAAGTACCTGGTAACGACGCTCAGTAATGATTGGCGGGATGGTCATATAACGAATGCCGGAAAAGAAGATGCCCGTATCCCGCTTACGGGAAATACGATACATCTGAAAGCGGAAGGTGATTTTACGGTTGCGGATATGGGCCCAGCCAATCCGGGTAACTTTTTTTACAGTTACGACGGTGAAAATTGGGAAAAACTTGGCGGCACGCTCAATATGACGTACAGTATCAACAATCACTTTATGGGTTACCGTTTTGCGCTTTATAACTTTGCCAAGACGAGCGAAGGCGGGTATGCGGATTTCGATTTTTTCCGTGTCAGTGATACAATCACGGCACAATAGTATGAAAGAATGTTAACAGACGTGATCATAAAATTGCGTCTTTGTCAACCTTTACTACATTAAACAAGATGAAGAAGTATTTTTTCGTATTCGCATGGATTATTTTCATCGCAAGCAATCTGAATGCCCAGGAAAAACTGTATCGCAATGCGTTTCCGTTAAGCAACATTACATTGCTCGACGGCCCCTTCAAACACGCGCTCGACCTGAACGTCGATGTCTTGCTGCAATACGATACCGACCGCTTGTTGGCTCCCTTCCTTCACGAAGCCGGACTGCCTAAAAAAGCCGAATTCTTCCCCAACTGGCAAGGACTAGACGGACATATTGCCGGTCACTATTTAAGTGCCCTGGCAATTCACTATGCCGCAACGGGCAACAAAGAGTTACAAAAACGGATGGAGTATATCATTGCCGAAATGAAACGTGTGCAAGAAGCAAACGACGATGGTTATATCGGCGGTGTGCCCAACGGCAACGCACTCTGGCATCGAATCCGGCAAGGCGAAATCCAAGGGCACGGATTTGACCTCGGCGGTGCTTGGGTGCCCTGGTACAACGTTCATAAAACATTTGCTGGACTCCGAGATGCTTGGCTCTATACTGGCAACGAAGAAGCAAAAAAAATGTTCCTTAAATTGTGTGATTGGGGAATAGATGTAACCGCCTCGCTCACCGATGAACAAATGAAAGCGATGTTGCGTACCGAATACGGCGGGATGAACGAAGTTTATGCCGATGCCTATCAGATGACCAACGATGAACGTTATCTGGTGATGGCCAAACGTTTTGGCGACTGTTATCTTTTTGCAAGCGCCTCGGTTCGCCGAGATGAACTCGATAATTTGCATGCCAATACGCAGGTTCCCAAAGCCGTCGGCTACCAAAGAACCGGCGAAGTGAGCGGCGATGAGCAACAGACCATTGCCGGTGAATTCTTTTGGGAAACGGTGGTCAACAATCGTTCGGTTTCTATCGGAGGGAACAGCCGACGCGAACATTTTCCTCCAAAAGATGACCGCATCAGTTATATGCATGAACGCGAAGGGCCCGAATCTTGCAATACTTACAACATGATGAAGTTGGCAAAAGGTTTATTCCGCATGAATCCGCAGGCGAAGTTTGCCGACTACTACGAACGTGCAATGTTCAATCATATTCTGTCTACTCAACATCCCGAACATGGCGGATATGTCTATTTTACTTCGATGCGGCCAGGGCATTACCGAAACTACTCAGCACCCAACAGCGGTATGTGGTGCTGCGTCGGTACCGGATTGGAAAATCATGGAAAGTACGGCGAGTTTATCTATACCCATGTTGATGATACGCTCTATGTCAATCTTTTCGTTGCTTCCGAACTGGACTGGAAAGACAAGGGTATAAAGGTAATACAAAATACCAACTTCCCTAATGAAGAAAACACGAAGTTAACGATCAATACCGAGAATCCTTCCCGTTTTACTGTTAAGATACGTTCTCCTTGGTGGGTTCAGCCGGGAACGATGAAAGTAGTGTGCGATGGCCGGGATTATGCAGTCAATTCCTCGCCTTCTTCTTATATTGCGATTGATAGAGAATGGCAAGATGGTGATACGGTCGAAATCAGTTTTCCTATGAAGATTACCCTCGAGGAATTGCCGAATGTGCCGGAGTATGTTTCAATCTTGCGAGGTCCGATTGTTTTGGGAACTCGTATGGGAACACACGATTTGCGGGGGTTGCTTGCCAACGACCATCGCTGGGCGCACATTGCACACGGAGCATTGGTTTCTCTGTTCGATACTCCGCCGCTCATCGGTACAAGGGAAGCGATACAAACCAAACTGGAAAACATGCAGCCTGTCGCTGGCAAGCCTTTCCATTTTACGGTTCCCGACTTGTTCCAGGACGATAGGGACTTGATATTTGAACCCTTTTTCGGCATTCACGATAGCCGATATATGGTTTATTGGTATTCCGGCACACAACAGGAGTACGATCAGATGTTTGCACACATCTTGGGGAGTGAACGGCAACGATTGATTTTGGACGCTCGGACGATTGATGCGGTGAACACTGGTGAGCAACAACCAGAAGCCGACCATTTGATGCGGCAACAGCATTCAGAGACGGGCATGCATCAAAATGAGGCTTGGCGGCATGCTTTGTCGGGCGGATTTTTCCAGTACGAAATGCAAACCGAAGGATTGGAAGATTTATTCTTGATGGTTCGTTACTGGGGCAACGAAACCGGCAATCGGACATTTGACATATTCATCGACGAGCGATTGTTGGCAACAGAAAACATTTCCGGCAAGTGGAATAAAGATGTATTCGTCAATGTGGAATATAAAATACCTGCGGAAATGCGGCAATCCAAGGAGCGCATTACGGTAAAATTTTCCGCAAGAGAGGGAAACATCGCAGGCGGCGTGTTTGATGTTCGGCTGTTGAAGAGTATGCCGTAAACGGGTTCCATTGGACCCAGGCGGCAGACGTTCCACCATTCCGCCATTAGCCGCACATCCTGCATCGCCCCATTCCTCTGGATTCCAAACGACACGCCCACTATTTCGGTTTTTGTTTGCGTAAAGCCTTCGAGGGAGACTGCGGTTTTGCTTTTTTGGCCGCCTTTGCCGGTGCCTTTTTCACCACAGTTTTCGCAGTCGTTTTTTTTGCAGCCGAAGTCGGCTTTGCTGACTCCGGTGCTTTCACTGGCTTAGATGCCGTTTTTTTCTCCGTTTTTAGTGCCGGAGCCTCCTCTTTTTTTGCCGATTTTTTGGCCGACTTTTTCGTGTCGGCAGTTTTGGCCTTGGGAGCCTGCATTGCAGGCGGCTTAGCAGACACAGGCTTGACAGCACTCGCCGTGCCCTGTACCGATGCAGATTCCGTAACGGCCGGTTTCGATGCTAAAGCCGGTGCTTCCCAACTGCGTTCGACAGCCGCTGAATCAATCGCACTTAATTGCGACAACAATTCCGGTGAGTCCGGCACATCGTAGTAGCCCGCCGCAAAGTGATGCAACTGAGCGGCAAAGGTTAATGCGGCTTTTTTCAGAATGACGCGATCCAAACCGATGCAAACTTCCTGGGTGCCATCGCTTGAGACCTGCGATAAACCAAGCCGGCGCATAATCCGCAATGCTGCCTCATCGAACGGAATGAGATGCCCATCGAGCGCAACTTGTGCGGCATATTGAATCATATAGGGCGTTCCTGCGGACATTGATTCGAGCGTTGCGATATGCTCGGCCAAAGGTTTTCCTTTTTTACGCATATCTTCAAAGTCGAACATATATGTTTTTTCAAATATCCCTTGCAAGGCGTTGCGCACGCGTTCGGCGGCCTCTTTGGGATGGGGCAGGTCAATCAAGGTGTCAGCAAGTTCGCGAACGGAACACACGCGGATTTCATTCCAATCAATGTAATAATTTTCGAGAACAGTGTAAGCGAGGTCTGCTTGAGCGAACGGTGCGTTTTCGAGGAGTGCAGCATACATGAGTGTTTCCAAAACGGACCGCTGCGGCGGTGCTGTCAAACCGGCACCTCGGCACTTTTTTTGAACGAGTTTGACAAGGGCTGCGATTTTTTTGTTTTTAGTCGGTGCTGCCATAAAGCAAATGGGATAATGAGCCGGAAAGCGAAACCATGCCTTTGCCGACATGATAACAACTATGCTACGATTTGCAAGGGAATCGCGGAGTGAACCCAACCGGAGGGTGTGCTCAATTTTTGTTCGCAAAGCGTCATTCCGGCCCCATCGTCATTCCGGCGAAAGCCGGAATCCAGGTAGGCTGCCGACCGCCGGGCGGCATCGCCGGGACGACGGTTTTGAGGGCTTCCAAGCACATTCTCACACACCTTGCACATTTTTTCTGTAAAATGGGGTAAGTTTTCGCTCGTCGATTCTCAAACTATGCAATATGTCTTAAGTGTGCTGTCGGATGATCATCCCGGCATCGTGGCCAGCGTGAGTTCCGTTGTAGATAAACTCGGCGGAGATATTTTATCGTGTAGCCAAACCGTTTTGGATGGTTATTTCACGTTCATTATGATCATTGATTTGCCCGGCAGCAAAGCACCCGACGAATTGGCAAAAGAAGTCCGGCAGGCTCCCGAATTAGGCGACAATTATCAGGTTATCGCACGACGCTATGAACCGCAAACGCAAAAAGACATTTTGCCGGACAACAATTTCATCATCACGGCATTCGGCAAAGGGCATTCCGGCATCGTTAGAGAATTCAGTTGCTATCTTGCGGGCCATGACATTAACATTACCGACTTGTTTGGCGGATGCAGGGATGGCAATTTTGTGCTCATTGGCCAGTTGACCATTCCTGCGACGGTCAATATACGAAGCATCCAGAGCGATTTGGAAGTTATCGGCGAAGAATACGGCTTTACCGTTAGGGTGCAGCACAACAACATTTTCGTCGCAACGAATCAACTGCGTCTCGTGGAATAGCAGGGCGATTGCGAGTGTCAAAATAGGGCAAAACTGCGCTCACGCGCTTGCGCAGTTTTGCCGACAAAACAGTCGCCGCTAATTCTCAATCCCAAACACTTCGATTGCGGCACCGACCGGTTGTCCCGATGCGAAATCGGAGAGTTTCAGCCAAGTTACATCATTCTGATGCGGGAACGTAAACACTTGCCGACGAACGTTGCCGGTTTTTTGCAACGTGAGCCTCTGCGTGAAACCATTGGAACACTCGATCGACAATTCCTCGACAAAAGCCGCATTCGGGCCGTCTGCCGAAAACGCAATCACGACCTGGTCAGTCCGAATCGGTTTGTCGAAATTCACCCGCCAACCCGTCGCGTCGGCAACCTTTGAACCGATAGGCAAACTGCGGTACGCATTTGGATCACTCGGCAACGGCGGCAAGGTGCCTTCCCTGAGCCAAGCAACATATTGCTGATTGTTCAAAAGGTCGAAATCTTCCATCGCACGCTTTTTCGACTCATAATAATCGAATTTCCGATTGTCGTCATCGTTCCAAGCCGCTCCTTCCGTATAGCATCCGAATGCCGGAACCAACATATCGAGCCACGCTGCAATTTTATGGAGTTCCTCTCGCGTGAGTTTGACATCATGATGCGTTTTGCCGTCCTCCGCGAGGTTCGGGTCAAGCATTTTCATCAGGCCGCTCGTTGCCGCACCAGCCGCATACGGTGCCAACATCGGCGGAGCCCCCTGCACGTCGATCCAATTAACCAACGGAGTTTGCACGGCAATGTAGTGCCCGTCACGGTTCAGCCGCGAATTGGTCAAATTCAAGTAGGATTGCGGCCAATAACGCTTGGCGACCGCATCACGGATCGGATCTCCCTTCAAACTAAACGGCAAATGGGCAACTTCAGTGGATGCAACCGGTTCGCTCGGCCGCATGTCCGGCCTAATTGTCCAAATCCCGAAGTCGACCCCCTGCCCGCCAATCGTTTGGTGCGTATGAGCCGCCAGGTGATTGATTCCCGGCTTGAAGGCTTGAGCCTCATTGGCCGTAATCAAGGCGAACTGATAATTCGTATTGTATCCGGTAACATTGAAAAGTTTTTGGCCATTGACATAAATCACGGTGTCTTCATCGTGAAAATACCGCAAAACAAGCGGTTGGGGCTGCCAATCTTCCGGCAATTCGATGGTGTTCCAAACCCAAATATCGGGAGTGTTCCAAGGTGTCGCGAGGGGGCCGCTCGGCATCGAACCGATTCCGCCTGCGGCTTTCGGCAAGTCCTGTACTCGGGCAAAATACTCTGGCTGCATCCAATCGTCGCCCGGCTGTTGCGTGGTGTAATGCCAATCTTGCAAATTTTGGAACAGGGGCTGACCCGTTGCCCGGCGTGTCCAATTTCCAGCGAGCGGCCGGATGGCAACTCCGCGATAAGGCGGGTCTTTTGCCGGATTTTGGTGGCATTCCACGCAACGGGCATCGAGAATCGGCTGGATTTCCCGAGTGAAACTAAATCCGCGGGGTTCTCCATAAAACGGTTCCAACGGCAGCGGAGAACGCCGCAGAGCCTCGGCCAACACCGGCGATGGGATGGAGACGGTGTTTTTGTCTTCATGGCAACCCAAGCACGAAAACGCCTCGCCCGGCTGCAAAGTCGACCAAGACCGCATTGATTGAATCGAGTGCCCGTGCTCGTCTAAAACCTGAAAATACAGCGGCGTTTTGGCCGGAGCGTAAAAACTTGCTGAACCATCTTCGTGAATCGGGGTGTCGCCCAGGATCGTTTTGATGTCCCAGGTTCCATTGCCTGCCGAAATCGGAGTGCTCACGATGGCGTAGCCGGACTCCCCACTGCTGCTGTTTTCACCGATTCCTGTACTGCGGAATTCGAGAGCGATGACGCGTAATGTTTTGGCGACACCTCGTTCGATTCCTTCCATTCCGGGACCGAAATAGACATCCTGCATCGTGAATGTGCCGTAATCGACGTCGTGATTCACGATTGAAGGCCGAATTGTCGGGGCAACACGCGGAGCAAGCGGCATTGGCCGGTGCGAGGAAATTGCCGGATCGTATGCGAGGAGTTCGCGTTGTCCGTCTTCGTCCATCCAAAAAATGCCAAACGGCGTCCGCAGTGTATGCCCGCCGTGCGGGTCGGAATTGTAACTGACCAGGAACTCACGTTCGTTAATCGGATAGGGGAATGCAAACCGGTCGCCTTCCTGCCCCCAAGCGTCGACCCGGTCGGCAGTCGTTTCGCGGATCGGGGCAATTAACTGGGCCCCATCGTTTTCCTGTCGCCCCTTCGTAATGTCGAGGATTCCGAGTTTTCCGTATTGCAGGTTATGGTGTCCCGAAAACGTCGAAACGACCTTGCCGCCGCTGTTCGGGATGCCGCGTGAGTGCATAAGGGTCGTCGGAAACCAGGAATTATTGCCGTAAAACTCGGTTTGTCCGGTGCCGTCGGGATTCATCTGGAATAAGCCCTGGGGGAAAATTTGCCCGCGGTCGTTGTAATCCCAGCGAGTATAGATGATTCGCCCATCCTCCAAAAGCGTCGGGAAGTTCGTATGGACTTGGTCGAAAGAAAGCCGACGAAGGAAGCGTCCATCTTTATCGCAGATGTACAGGTTTGAGACTTCCGTCCACCAACAATCGACAATTTGGACGCATCGGGTCGAATTGAAAATAATGTCGCCGTTGGGCAAAATGCACGGCTCGTAATCGGCAAAGCCGAGCCCGAAGGTCAACTGCCGGATTTCGCCTGTTTCGACGTCGTAGTCGTACAGGTGGTAATCATCGAGTCGATCGGATTTTTTCCAGGCAAATACAATCGTTTTTCCGTCGAAGGAGATGTCTGGATCGCGAATCACGCCGTTAGGGTCGGAAAAAAGGACGCGTTCTTCGTATTCGCCGTCGGCATTGAGTTCGAGGATACAGAGAGCGGAGCCGGCAACGAAATTGCGTTCGTGTTGTGCATCGCTTTGTGCTTCGGTGTAGGCGTAGTGGGACCCGCCGAGGTCGAAATGTTTGACGAAGATGATTTTTGGAAATGTTTCTTTGAGCGTTTTCAGCCGTTCGGCACGTCGCTGGATGCCCGCTTGGATGTACGCGGCATCGGGCGGAGTGGCTCGTCCATCTTGGAGCATCCAATCTTGAACGATGTGTGAATCCGGCGCAAACGGCGACGCCGGCGTCAATTCTGCCAGGGCCGTGCATACGGAAAATAGAATGAGCGGTATGAATGTTAAATAGGCTTTGTGCATGGTTGTTCTCCTTAATCCCGGAATTGCTTATATGCGGAGATTTTAGAGTATCCGAGTGCTGGTGTCAAGCATTCAGAGGCACGCTTCCCGCTTGTGCCCTACCCCCCCCTTGCACACCCCGTTGAAATTGTCTGGCTAACATGATACACTGCGATTCTAACGATTTCAAGGAAAAAATATGAAACATTTTCACGTTGCGACCAAGTTAACCGTCAGTTTCTCAATCATCGCCCTGCTCACTGCTCTCATTGCAGGATTCAACATCTACAACGTAATGGCCCTCGCAAATGCCGCCAAGGAAAAGCGGATGTACATTACCGATCCTCTCGACCACATGGTACGCTTCGCTATTGCTTACGGAAACGTCCGCAGCGCAACTCGGGACATCGGACGCGCCACCGAAGAAGCCGCCACTCTGCGGCATATCGGCACCATGAATACCAATATGGACATTGCCATCCAAAGTTTTCGAGATTATCTTGACATTTTTGAAGGCAAAAATCCCAACGCTTTCGACCCGGAAGAGTACGAAGCCGTTAAAACCGTCTATGAGTCGCTCATTTCTTACCAAAATATCTGCATTCAAAAATTGACTCCCGCCGGACTGGCCAACGACGCGGACCTCGTGTTTCGCACAATTACCGTCGATTTAGCATATTACGGCGGGCCTATTCGAGAGTACGTGGATATTCTGACGACGCTGAAATCGCAGCAAAGTGCAGATTGGGCCGCAGATAATCAACGCGTCGGAATGATCGTCAATTTTATCCTGCTGGTCGTTGTTTTTGCGGTGAGCATTTTGTTAAGCCTGTATATCGCAGGGCTTATCGGCAAACCGTTGACACTGCTTGCCGCATTTATGAAGCAAGCAGGTTCCACGGGAGAAATTGCAATCAGTGCGGAAGACAAACGGAAAATGGATAAATACCTGCTGCATAAAGACGAAATCGGCCAAACAATGGCCGCAACATTTTCGTTTCTCCGGCATGTTACCGTCATTTCCGAGCAGTTGGAAGCCTTGGCCGACGGCGATTTGACCAAGGAGACCGAAGTTCTGTCCGACAAGGATGTGATGGGCATATCGGTAAAGCATGTGGTCGATAATCTGACCAAGATGTTTAAGGAAATCGGCATATCCAGCACGCAAGTGTCCGTTGGTTCCCGGCAAATCGCCGACGGTTCGCAGGCCTTGGCGCAAGGCGCGACCGAGCAGGCCGCCACGATAGCGGATATTTCCACTGCGATTTCCAGTATTTCCGAAAATACGACGGAAAATGCGAGTTTGGCAAGCAAAGCCGCTGATTTGGTGAGCACAATTACGCAAAGTGCCCAGAAGGGAGCCACACAGATGGAAGAAATGATGGTAGCGGTCAATGAAATCAACGATGCGAGCAAAAATATCAGTGCGGTCATCCGGGCGATTGACGATATTGCATTCCAGACGAATTTGTTGGCCTTAAATGCGGCAGTCGAAGCGGCCCGGGCTGGGCAGCACGGCAAGGGATTCGCGGTGGTTGCGGAAGAGGTGCGAAATTTGGCGGCGAAGAGTGCGGCAGCGGCACAGGATACGACTAAACTGATTGCCAACTCGATGGACAAGGCGAAGCATGGCGCGGAGATCGCGGAAGACACATCGGCCAGTTTGGGCGAAATTGTATCCGGCATTGGCGAGAGCGGTCAACTGATCAAAGAGATTGCGAAGGCGTCGCTTTCGCAGAATGAGGGCATCAGCCGGATCAATGAGGCGGTGGATCAGGTTGCGAAGGTTGTGCAGCAGAACAGTGCGACGGCGGAAGAGAGTGCGGCGGCATCGGAGGAACTGAGTGGCCAGTCGAACACGCTGGAGAAATTGATCGAGCAATTCAAGTTGAAAAGGTAAAAAAATGACGGTTTTGGACAAAAAACCGTCATTCCGGCGAAAGCCGGAACCCAGAGGATCTGGCATCGCACGCAATGTCTGGGTCCCGGCTTGCGCCGGGATGACGTCCAGACCAATTCTGAATACGCTCTACCGTTCATAAATCCGATTGGAAAACACGTACTCCGCCGCAAACAAACACGCCAATAAAAACATTATCAATGCGTAAATTTCCTGCCCCACCCGACCACGCGCCGCTCCAAAAACCATCTCCTGCGGCGTTCGCACAACCTGATAATTGCCCTCTCCAAAATGCCGATCCAATGTCGCACCATCTACTCTCTGCAATGCCGTCGCACCCGACGCGATGTTCGTACTAAATCCTAAATTCAATGCCGATTGGCCCGCTCCGCCAGCCCGAACCGTATAATTTCCCATTTCCGCCGTCATTGGTATCACAATCTCCCGACGAACAGGGTCCGGCGTCAATCGCTCTGTCGTTCCCTGCGGCGTGCCCAACAAACAACTTACCGGAAGCGTCGGGACATTCGGCCTCAATACAACCGGCTCGCCAACACTAAAATTAGACCGCTGACTGCCCATTCCGACAAGATGTTTGGCAATTCCCTCGGCAAATAACAGGAACATCCAGCCCGCTTCGCCGTGCGTCAGATTGTTCCAAGGCAACTCCGAAGGCCCCAGCGTCTCCGCCGTCTGCGAAATCGGCGTCGTTACCAAAACCGTATTGCCCTGATTCAGCGTTTGCGTAACAATCGCAGCCCGATTGTCCGAAAACCGAGCCGCAACATCCGCCCTGTGCGAAAGTTCGCCCAATTCCCAATACCGAAAAACCGGCTGCGCACTCCACGGAAACCGATCGAGCGTCCAGCCCGGTACCGAGCGAAACGGCGTGAAAATCGGCGACACACCGGGCACAATCCAAAGATCGCCCTCGAGGTTTCGGGCTTCCCGAACCAACTTGGCACCCAAAACTTCCGTTGCGGCGGGGTCATTAAACGACGACAGCGAGTCCGCATTCGGGCCGAGAAACGTTGCAACGCCGAATCCCGCCGAAGCGTAGTCGGCCAACTTGCGCCAAGTTCCCGGCATCAACGACGGCGGGTCAAGCAACACAACGGCCTGGTGTTCTTGCAATTCCGTCATCGTCATTCCGGCAAGGTCGGCAATCGGCCGTTCCGTAACGGCAAACGGAATTGTTTCCAACGCATACCGCAGAAACAAGGCGGATTCCCGAACGGGCGGCTCCGCGAACACCAAAATCCGCTGCGGCGGCTGCACCGACAGCGTGAACCAGGCTTGGTCATCGACCGGTAGGGCATCCGATGTCGCAAAACGGAGTTTGCCTTGCAGGGTGCCCGACTCGAAACCGCTTAATACCATTGAAAATGATTGCTGCGATTCGCCCTCGGGGAAATCGACGACTCGGGAAGTTCGGACAACTTCGGCATTCCCTGAGCCCGCAACGTCAGTTAGGGCCCCCATCGGGCTCTGCAGGATAACCAATTCGACCGTTTTCGTGGTTGCGGGACCGATGTGGGCGACTTGAACATCGAATTGCACTGGGGCGCCCGCTATCGGCGTTTCGGGAACGAGCGAAAACCGTTGAATGGATGAGTTGTTCGGCTCGAGCACGCCGACATCGACGATGAAAACTTCGGCCCCTATCTGGCGATACAGGCCCTGTGCGGTCCCAGAGCCCGTAAGGTTAGTTAGAGACCAACCCGGCTGGGACAAGTCCGTCAAAACATACAGTTCGGCTTGCTCAAATTCGCTGCCTGCAAGCAGTGCGGCGGCATTTTGCACCATTTCGAGAACGGGCCGGCCTTGCGGAGTGATGCGGAGTCGGTCGATTTGCCCTTCGGCGGCGAGTTTATCGACCTGAAATACGGCGGATTCGGGATCGCCGCTCAAAATGGCAACGCTGCTATTTTGGGGGATTTGGCGGAGGATCCATCGGGCGAAATCTTGTGCTTCTTCGAGTCGTGTTTTATTTTCGGCGATGTAGTTCATTCGCAGGGAGGTATCGACAACGATGGCGGCGGCGATGGGTGCATCTTGGCTGCCGAGTGATGTTGCGAGTTGCGACATAAGGGAGTCTGGATTTTGGGCGAAGGGCGTCCAAGTACCGAGATTGAGGATGGGTTTGGCGAGTGCGAAGCCGAGCAGGGAGAAGAGGAGTGCTCGCATAGCGAGGAGGAGGATGTGTTTGAGTCTGTAATTTCGGCGATGAGTTTCGATTTTTTGGAGGATAAACATCACGGCGGGAAACTCAATTTCTTTGGGTTTTCCCTGCATGAGGAGGTGTAGCAGCACAGGAATGGCAACGGCTGCCAAACCGCCGAGGAGAAGCGATGCTGTGGACAGGGAGAGCATAGAGGTATTATAGCAAGTTTTGGCTGGGAACGGAGCGCAGTCCCGCGTGAGTTAGGGCAGGTCCAATGTTGTCCAGGCCGCAAACCTATCATTCCGCCGCAAGGACGAGAACGAGGCCAAAGCAAAATAGGACACGCTCTAGAGCGAACTTTCCAATAATAACCGCATTTTTCGGAGTTCGCCGAATTGGTCAACATCCGAAAGTACGGCAAGGTCTACACATAAAACCCTTTGGTACTCAACATTCGTCAGAAGAGCAATCAATCGGCCAAAATCGACAATTCCCTGTCCCACCCGCGTCTGAAAATGTTTTTGCGTCGTATCCCGCAAGCGAACATGACAAACATGCGGCAATATCGCTTCATAGTCCCTTGGCTTCGAGAGATTATAAATGTAATGACTCGGATCAAGCGTTATGCCCAGCCCTTTCACATACTTGCAAAGGCTTCCGACTGTTTCCTGAGTTTCCGTAATCCGACCGCCTTCAGTCGCGACTCCAACGACGACGCCGTAATACACGCCAATTTTGACCAATTCCTGCAGACGCTCAATTTCTTCATTGAACGGCATACCGAGAGCGGCTGCGTGAACCGTGATGACGGCAATTTTACAATCCTTGGCCAAGCGACAGGCTGCCGTAAAGTGTTCAACATAATTGGGGGCTTCCGGCTCGACATCGAAATAAATCCCGATGGGAAGAATTCGCCGGGACGAGCGGCGTAATTGAACGATGGCTTCGTGATTCTCCGCAATTTGTGAGGGCTGAAGCGAGCCCTGCTCGCCTATCACTAATTCAGCGCTCGTGTATTCCATATCGGCTAAACGGTCGAATATATCCGCAAGCGGCTCGCCGGGTACACAGGATGTCGAAGCAGCAATAATCATAGAAAAAACCTTGAAGACGAACAAAGACAGTCCCTGCCATTTTACCGTGATTTTCCCAGGATTTCAAGCCGTGCGAGCGGGAACGGGGACGTTTTATGCAAACGCCTCCCGTTTCTGTGCATCCTCACCAAACTACACATCGCAAATCTTGACTGCTTCATGCAATGACTGAATGCCGTTTTTCGGAATGAATTCGTGCGCAACAAACCCGTGGTAGCCGGTTTCTTTAATCGCCCGAATCACGGCAGGATAGTAAATTTCCTGCTGGTCATCGAGGTCACGCCGACCCGGTACGCCTGCGGTATGGTAGTGTCCAATCGCATCCTTGTACTTGCGGATGTTGTCTATCATATTGCCTTCCATAATTTGCATGTGATAGATGTCGTAGAGCAATTTGAAGCGTTCGCTGCCGACGCGTTCGACCAGTTCGGCACCCCACGGGGTTTTATCGGCCATGTAATCATGATGGTCCCGCAGACTGTTAAGCAGTTCCATATGGACAGTAACACCGTGTTTTTCGGCAATCGGCACCAGGCGTTTGATGCCGATGGTGCAGTTTTCGAGGCCTTGTTCGTCGCTCATACCCCTGCGGTTGCCGGAAAAACAGATAATGTTTGGGACTTTTTTTTCGGCGGCGAGCGGAATGATGCGTTCGAATCGTTCGATCAATCCGTCGTGATGTTCGAGGCGGTTGAAACCGTGTCCGATTTGGTCGGGCCCGTTGGACATGGTAACGATGAGGTCGTGTTTAATGACGGTATCCCAATCATTTTCGTCGATGAGGTCGATTCCGACCATACCGAACCTTTTGCAGATGACGCAGAAGGCATCGAGCGGAATGTTCCCGAAACACCATCTGGAGACGGACTGTTTTATATCGCCTTTGAGGGTCAGTTTTTCGAATTCTTCTTCTGCTTGAGCGATGAGCGTTGCGGCAGGCACGGCAGCCGCGACGGAGCCGACGGCCAATGATTTGAGAAGGGAACGGCGTGTGATCATGAGAGTATTCCTTCGTGAAATGAATGAGGGATTATAGAGTACAGGCCATTTTATCCGAAAAATCGGTCAAAGTAAAGTTGTGTCCCCCGGGTGAAATCGCTTGCAAAATGACCATTTTTTGCTAGACTAGCACTTCTCAAGCACTTTTTCATCGTATTCATCAATGCTCCGACTCCTCATTGGCTCCCTTTGTGCTTCCATTATCTTTTTGCCCTCCGCAAACGCATCCCAACCGGTCGATCCCTCAACGCTGACCGGAAAAATTATGAGCGGATACCAAGGCTGGTTCCGAACGCCCGGGGATGGCTCCAATCGAGATTGGTTCCACTACGGACGCAATTTCGGGCCCGAAAACTTCGCCGCCATCGAAATGTGGCCCGATGTTTCCGAACTCGACGATGATGAAAAAGTCCCAACCGCATTCCGACACGAAGACGGCTCCGTTGCCCACGTTTTCAGTTCCCGTAACCGAAAAACCGTTGCCCGGCACTTTCAATGGATGGAAGAATATGGAACCGACGGCGTATTCCTGCAACGCTTCATCGGCGTAACCCGAAACGATGCCGGACGAAACGACAACAATGTCGTGATGGATAATGTCCGATACGGTGCCGAAAAACACAATCGCGCCTGGGCAATGATGTATGACCTTACCGGCGCTCGGCCCGGCGATATGATGGGGTCGCTCGTTGATGACTGGAAAAAACTCGTCGATGAAAGCAAAATCCGAGAAGACCGGATGTACCTGCATCACAACGGCAAGCCGGTTGTCAGCATTTGGGGAATCGGTTTCAGCGACGGTCGACGGTACACGCTCGCGGAATGTCTCGAATTGATCACGTTCTTGAAAGACGACCCTCAATACGGCGGCAATACGGTCAAGGTCGGCGTACCGACTTTTTGGCGGACATTGGATCGCGATGCGATTGATGACCCGTTGTTGCACGAAATCATCCGCAAGGCGGATATTGTGAGTCCTTGGACGGTTGGCCGTTACCACACACCGCGTGAGGCGGCAAATCATACCCGAAATGTTGCGGCGGCTGATCTTGCTTGGAGCAAGGAAAACGGGGTCGAATATATGCCCGTGGTGTTTCCGGGCTTTAGTTGGCACAATCTCTATATGGGCAGGAATCAGCCGGAACGGGCGAGGTTCAATTTAATCCCGCGGCTCAAAGGCGAGTTTTTATCCACGCAACTCCGGGGGAATATGAATAATGGCGTTACGATGATTTATCAGGCGATGTTCGACGAGATAGACGAGGCGACGGCGATATTCAAGGTTTCGGACAATCCACCGGTTGGCGGCGTGAACAGGTTCATTGATATGGAGGGCTTGCCGAGCGATTTTTATCTGAAAATGCTCGGCGAAGCCGCCAAGGAGTTGAAGCAGCGAGTCGGGCGGTAGCATTTGGCTCGAATCATCTTTCCGGCGTTAGGCGTGTCGCCCTGCGACGCGTCGCCTAACGCTCTCCGCATTTTCCTCTTGCCTGATTGCCGTCAAATCATTACTATACCACACCGGAACAGTGCCGGTTCGTCTCAACGGCAGTTATTTTGAAGCGAGACCCACGACGTGAAATACTTTTTTTACCTCATTTTTCTTGCCGCCTCACTCGGGGCCGTTGCGGCTATTACCAATCCTGCGATATTTCAGCAAGGTGCTGCGTTTATCGGGTTGGAACTGCCGCTAAACTCCGACGAACCTGCCGAAAAAATTTCCAGCGAGGATCAACTCGCCCGATTCCTCTCGCAATACCCCTCCGGTAACAATTCATTCGGCAATACACAACACAACGACATCCTGCACGCGACGAATCCGCCACACGTCCCAATGGTCGTCGTGCCCGAACCCGCCCAGCCGCCGCTGCCGCCCATATATGAAACATCGGCATACGCACCGCCGGCTCCCGAATACGCTCAGGCTTGGGACAGTACCAATGCGAATTGGGATGCGGGCAACGGCAACTGGGAACAGACAAACTGGAATGCCGATCCAACACCGCAGTCTGTGCCGGCATCACCGTATGATTCGTACACAAATCCGTCGCATGATTTCGCGAATAGTCTCCCAACCGACCCGTTCGATGTGTCCCAACATTCTGCGCCGATTCTGCCGGATCATTGGTCGGGCCCTGCGCAACCCTATCAGGAGCCGATGGCTGCAACACCTGCCCCGCAGCAATCCGTGTATGGCGTTACACCGCCGCAAGAGTCGTTTGCCACCGTGCAAACCCCAGTTGTACCGGCATCCAACTTCCAAGAGATTCCGAATTTTGAACAAACGCGATATACACCTCCGAATCAGACGCTGCCGACTCAAACTATGCCGCCGCAGACGATGATTGAAAGCGTGCCGGTGTACGGCACCGAAATGGTCGCCCGCGTCGGAACGCAGTTTATTTTGCTGGGCGATGTGCTTCCCAAACTGCGCCGCCTGGCTCTGCAAATTGTCCAGGAAAACCTCAAAAAAATGCCGGAGATGGAACGAGCCAACGTGCCGCACGAAGAAGTCGAACAGTTCGTCAGTATGTTTGTCGAAAAGCATTATGCGGACGTGTTGGAACAACAAATTATGCTTGCGCTCATCTACAGCGATTATGATGCGTCGATGGGAACGGAACAAAAAAACTTCTTCGATAGCAAAAAAGGCGAAGAATTTGACCGGACTGAAATACCCGCGATGATAGAAGAGTTCAACGTCGAAAACATTGTGGCCTTGCGGCGGTATTTGGAAGAACAGTTCGGCAGTTCCCTGGAAAAAGAACGCCGACTTTGGATTCGCGAGCAAATTGTCAGAGAATGGGTTGGTATGTCGATGCAACGTGCGACGGGCGAGTGCACCTACGAAGAAATGGAAGATTTTTACAATGCGAATTTGGCGATGTTCACCTCGACAGCCCGAGCGCGTTGGCAGGAAATGGTCGTGTTGCTTTCCAACCATAATACGGAACAAGATGCTTGGAATAAAATTAGTTGGATGGGCAACCAAGTTGCCCGGGGGGCCCCGTTCGAGGACATTGCCAAGGCGAATTCGGAAGGTTTTACGGCATCGAATGGGGGAACTTGGGACTGGACGACGAGGGGCAGTTTGACCTCGGCGGAGTTAGAGCAAGCGGTCTTTTCGCAGCCGGTTGGCCAGTTGAGTTCGGTCATCATCAGGAGCAATCGGGGGTTGCACATTATTCGGGTACTGGAGCGTGAAGAGGAGAGCGTGGTTCCGTTTATTCAAGCGCAGAATGAGATTCGCAATCGAATTCGCAATCAGCGTGCTCAACGTTATGAATCGGAGTATTTTGCGGATTTGCGTCGTCGTTTCCCGCCGGTGATTGTTCGGGAGCGAATTGATTTTAACGTCGGTTTGCCTCGTACGGCGAGTAATATGCCGTAGTATTTCGGGAACAAGGGCCGAAGGCGTGTGCCGGAATGACAAAAAATGTCCCGTGCAATTTGAAATGCGCTCTAATTGATCACTTCCGAGACGATGTTGCCGTCTTTGAGCCAGATGACGCGTTTGGCTCGGGCACCGACGTCGTTTTCGTGCGTTACCAAAATAATCGTTCGGCCTTCGCCGTTAAGACGATCCAAAAGTTGCAAAATTTCTTCCGTCGTTGTCGAATCGAGATTGCCCGTCGGCTCGTCGGCAAGGATAAAATAGGGATCATTCACCAAACTGCGTGCAATGGCAACGCGTTGCTGCTGTCCGCCGGAGAGTTGCGTTGGCCGGTGTCCAAGCCGTTCGCCCAAGCCGACCAATTTGGCAAGTTCAACGCATCGCTGCCGAGTCTTTCGGGAAACATTGCCCTGATAAAACAACGGGACTTCGATGTTTTCCAACACGGTCAACTGCTGAATCAGATTATACGACTGAAAGACGAAGCCGATGCGTTTTGCCCGAATGTTGGAAAGATGATAATCGTTGAGTTTTGTTACTTCATCGTCGCCCATCCAAATGGAGCCCGAGGTCGGTCTGTCGAGACAGCCGAGCAGATTGAGCATCGTGCTTTTTCCAGAGCCGGATGCACCCATAATGGCGACGAAATCCCCTTCGGGCACGTCGAGCGAGACGCCGCGGAGAGCACGAACGGTTTCGCCCTTCAGGGCATATTCCTTTTTGACATCAAGCAACTTGGCCGCGAGTTTCATGACATCCATTATAACATGAGCAAAAGAACGCAGGGCGTTCGCTTCCCGCTCTTGCTGGAATTAAACGAAATAGAGTGTACAATATACGATACGCTCCTTGTCCGAGTTTGCCTCATCAAAATGCCTGTGCCTAATGCCGCTGCGAAAAATACTGGAAATGCCGACGTGGACCTTCGGAATCCCTTTTTAGCAGGCATACTCGCTTGGCTCGTGCCCGGTTTGGGACATTTGTATCAGCGACGCTATCCCAAGGCACTGATTTTTTTCCTCTGCATTATGCCGACTTTCGCGATCGGCTGCGTTTTGGCCAGCGGGCCCGAAATCGGCATCGCACGCAACGTTTATTGGTCCTGGCGGGCTGGCGATATGCGGTTTTGGTGGTTGGCCCAGGCTCCGCTGGGCGTTGCCGTCATTCCCTCCTGGACGCAGGCCTGGCAAGTTGATGCCGGAAAACAACCGACGCTCGGGACCTTTATGTCGCCGCCGAAACTCTATCCCGAAGACCGACAAGGCATCGCGCCCGTCTTGAGCGAATTGCGGCGGAAAACACCCCATTACGAGTTGGGAACCTACTTGACCGTGATTGCCGGCCTGATGAATATCCTCGTCATCTTCGACGCCATCGGCGGCCCCTTCCTCGGGAGACGGAAAGAAAAAAAGAAGCCGAATTGAACACATCCTGCCCGTAAACGGAAACAAATCCCATTTTTGCCGATTCGGCGGCTTTTTTATGCTTGCGTCCGCACGTTGATACTACTCCGCATCAGATACTCTTTGAGTTCCGCAACCGTATAATTACGGGCCATTCTCGGAGAATAGAGCATACTGCTTATAATCGCCGCTTGAGCGTCCGTCTGGGAAAATAACGCTTGCAAATGTTCCGGCAAGCCCGCACCGCCCGATGCTATGAGCGGAACCGATACCGCCCGTTCCGCCATTCGCATCAATTCCAAATCGTAACCCGATAATGTCCCATCATTGTCGATGCTGTTCAAACAAATTTCGCCCGCCCCGAGTTCCTGACCGCGTTTGATCCATTCCATCGCGTCCAAACCGGTCGCTTGCCTTGCACCATCAATATAAACTTCGTATCCGCTCGGCATACTTGGCGTTCGTTTGACCTGCGTAGAAAGCACAACGCACTGCGAACCAAAGGCTTTCGCTCCTTCTGAAATGATTTGCGGATTCCTCACTGCCATCGAATCGACGCTGACTTTTTCCGCACCGGCCTTGAGCACTTCGTACATATCGTTCAAGGTTTTGATGCCGCCGCCGACCGTAAAAGGGATAAAAACCCGGCTTGCAACGCGTTTGACCGTTTCGATGTCGATACAGCGTTTTTGTGCGCTGGCCGTTATGTCGTAAAAAATCAATTCATCGACATTCGCCTTGTACAGAGCCTCCGCCAGTTCTTCGGCAGGAGCGACGTCGATGTTGTCCTGAAATTTTACTGCTTTTGTTACCCTGCCGTCGATGATGTCGAAGCAGGCGATGAGTCGTTTTGTGAGCATTTTTTGTCTATTGTTGCGTTTTGTTGAAGTAGCGGACGTTCGGCAAGCCGTCGAAGTGTTGATCGGTCGTCCAAAGAACGGCATCGTGCTGTTTGACCACGGCGTAAATGATACTGTCCGCAGTCGGTAATTTATAGTCCCTACTAATATGTGCGGCACAGAGGCTCAATTCGACATCCAACGGGACAACACGGGCTTTTAACATTCCTTGAACAAATTCGTTTGCATAGACCACGCCACGCGTTGCGGTTAACTTTTTGAATACCTCATACAACACAATGGTAGGGACAAGCAAGTTTTTTGCATCGGCAATAATCGGCGCAACAATCCTCTCGACAGGAGACTTCTCCGCAAATTCCAGCCAACATGACGAATCGATAACATTCATATTTCTCTATCTGTATCTTCTCGGAGGTCGGAATAATCCACGTTGTGTAACGAACCTCTAAATTTGTCCATCCAAGCAATGTATTCCTCGTCGCTCATTTTTGGCCTATTTGCAAGCCATCCTCGCACGGAACGAAGCCCTTCAAAAAACTCTTCCTCGCTCATTGAAGACGAGTCGACAGAATCCAGCTTTTTGCAAAAAAGCGTAAATGTGTCATCATCCTGCTCGTTTTTCCTATCCGGCTCCGCGGACAGTTTCACTTTCTTTCCCCGCAGAGACTCCGGCAGGGTAATGGAAAGATTGCCATCCAGCGGAACAAATGCTTGCGTTTGAAATGCGGTCATACTATGTAACTCCTTCTTGTCCGTATTGTACATCGGTCAGGGAGCATTGGCAAGGCGAACGCCCCGCAGGACTCGGCGGCTAAGTTTCATTCGCTTTGCGGAATTGGCAGGTCAACCAGAGCCGCAACCTTCCGCTTACGGCTTCGATTCATGGCACTCCCGGAAACATTTCCTCCAATTTCCGCTTGAGCCGTTCGCCGCGGGCAGGGAGCAAAACTACTTTTCCCTCTCGATCAAGCAGCAGGCAGTACGGTATGGCCGTCCCGTAAAGTTTACGAAAAAATTCACTGCTCGGATCGTGAAGTTGAATCCAAGGCAACTGCTCCGACGCGATGAGTGCGACCAGTTTTTCTCTGTCCTCCCCTTTATCAATACTGATGCCGACGATTTCAAAACCGCGAGAGTGAAATTCGTCGTACCGCTGTTTCAGTTCCGGTATTGCATGGCGGCAGGGCAAGCACCACGTTGCCCAAAACTCAAGCAGAACAACTTTTCCCTGTAAATCATTCAGGTCGAATGGCTTGCCATCCAGTGTTGTGCTGGTCAGGGTTATTTTTTCGCCCAAAAGTTCCAACGTTTTGTCTGGCACTTGTACGGCATTGCCGGGAAGTTGTATCCAGGCAAGATGTTCCTGCAATTGCGGTAATATGCTGGTGGAATCCATCGTTTTGCCGGCAGCAAGCCATTCCTGTTCGTGCTTTTCCTGTTCCTCGACCAATGCGTTGAACGCCTTGATATAAAACGTCCGCTGCTCCGTCGTGAGTCGATTGAATAGTCTATTTCCCATCCCAAAACCGAAATTGGCAAGTGCTCCTCCTCTTATTTCATAGATAGGTTTGCTTGATTCGAGCATGTGCTGTGCCAACAGGAACAACTGCTCCAATGCCTCGTCGGTAATTGTATCGCTTTCAATGAGGCGGCCAAAACTATGATTGAAAAGTCCAGAATCGATAATGTGAATCACGTGCAAAGCCTCGTTTTGCTGTTTAGCATCTATGCCGATTTGGTTAGAGAAAAATTTTACTTCTTTGGCGAAAGCAAAAAATTCTTCTTTCGTTGCCGCATCATGGGCGAGCAGGTTTTGCAGGGTGTCATACTTGAACATGAAGAGAATCAGTTTTTTTTCGGCATCTTTCGTTTCGGCAATGTACTTTTCAATTTGTTCCAACCATTCCCGTTGTTTGGCTTGCCCTTCCGGCGTGTCGAAGGGGTCGGTCGGTATAAAATTCACAAGTTCATGTATTTCTGGGACTTCGCTTCGCGGAAACCCACCGCGTTGCCGTTCTTCTGCCGAGGGTTGCTGTTGTGCATGAGCGGCGAACGCAAAGAGAAACAGACACAACACGGCAGTTATCTGTATTGTTGCTTTCATTGGAAACTTCAGCGTGGAAAAGTTAAGATGATTTATTGTAGCAGAAGGCGGTTAATGATGAAACCTGTTATATCGGTCAACCGGAAATGGAGCAGAACACCGATACTCTTATCCCCTCACCGCTCTCGCGTCTTACGCATTGCAAGCATCGAATAATTGCGATAGAATCAACCACTCCCGCCGAGTTTCGTTCATTCCAATGCACAAAAACACTTACCCGGAACACGAAGTGCAAGTCCGTATTCGATACCAGGAAACCGATAAGATGAGCATTGTCTATCACGGAAACTATTTTACCTTTTTTGAAATCGGACGCACCGAATATCTGCGAAATTGCGGTTATACCTATCGAAAAATGGAAGAAGAAGGCGTCTTTGCCGTTGTCGTCAAGGCGGAATGCTCCTATCACAAAGCAGCAATGTATGATGATTTGATCACCATCAAAACAACAATCAAGCGAATTACGCGGGTCAAAATCGAATACGGACATCAGGTTTTGCGGGGAAACGAATTGTTGGCGACGGGGCATATCACATTGGCTTTCGTCGATGCGGAAGGCAAACTCCGTCCCGCACCCGACTGGATACGAGCAGAGGAATAATTGACGAATCCTGTTTTTTCGGTATATTGGTTGCATGTCCGAAGACGCATACCGAATCATTGCCCGCGAAATGAATGCGATGGAAACGTTAATGCGTCAAAAACTTTCGCATTCCGACCCTTTCGTCGATGAAATCGTTCGATACAGCCTGCAAATCGGCGGAAAACGCCTCCGGCCCGCATTGGTCTTCTTGGCCGGAAAATTCATCGGAACCGTTACCGAACAGCATATCCAGGCCGCTGCCGCCATCGAGTTGGTACATACCGCATCGCTCATACACGATGATATTTTAGATGGAGCCTCCGTCCGCCGACACCTCGCGACTTTTAATGTCCGATGGAATGTACAGGTCGGCGTGTTGGCTGGCGACCTGCTCCTGACGAAAGCACTCGAACTCATCACGCAAACGAGTAAAATTGAGGGAATTCACGCACTGGCCGGTGCCAGCAAGCGGACATGCGAGGGAGAATTGCAGCAAATTGGGGCGGCTGGACGATTCGACATGTCCCAGGCAGAATATCTGCAAATCATTGCCGGAAAAACAGCACCGCTCCTCGCGTGCAGTGTGGAACTCGGTGCCTTGTACGCTTCGGCAACGCCGCAGGTGATCGAACGTTTCCGGTGTTTCGGGCAAAAATTGGGGCTTGCATTTCAAATTATTGATGATGTGCTGGATTTGGTTGGCGAGGCGAATACAGCCGGAAAAACGTTGCAGACGGACTTAATTCAACGCAAACCGACGTTGCCTTTGATTTTGTATCTGCAAAAAGCGGCCGAAAACGAGCGTCGGGAGATTTTATTGCATATTCGTCGGGATGATTTCAATGAGCAGTCGGCCAACTGGGTCGTCGCGAGATTGCAGGCATCCGGTGCGATTGATGATGCCCGAGCGGTTGCCTGGACACTTTTGGATGAAGCGATGGAATCGCTCATTGGCATTGAGGGCGATGCCGAAACCAAGCGAGCCTTGTCGGAACTTGCCCGATTTGTTGTCGAACGCGAAAAATGAAGGAAGGTTGAATCGGTTTCCTCGCACGCAATGCCTGGATCCCGGCCTGCGCCGGGATGACGGGAGCGATTCCTGCCCAATTTCACGCCCTAGGGCGAGCAAACAAGCCGCAGCAACTTTTCGGCAAGTACGCGTTTGGAGCCAACAAAAACTATTCGCCGCTCGCCCATCGCGTCAAAAATCTGAAATGATGCTTCGTCCCTGCCAATACTCTCAGGAGCATTGAGCACCACAAAATCGCAATGCTTCCGCCGCATCTTTTCGAGTGCTTTTGCCTCACCGCTGCCCGTTTCTAAGGCGAATGCAACACTCCATTGGTCAGACCGTTTGATTTTTCCCAAAGCGGCAAGGATGTCCGGCGTGTTTGTAAATTGGAACGAAATGCCGCCGTCATTTGGTTTGGTAATTTTCTGACTGGAAAAGGCAGTTGGACGAAAATCGCACGGTGCGGCCGCTCCAATCACGCCGACGCAATCCGTAAATAGTTGCAATGAACGCTCAAGCATTTGCTCCGTTGTTTCGATCCAATGAACATCGGCATCGGGCGGATAGGCAACAGCCGTCGGACCGCTGACGATGACGGGCAGCATACCCTGCTGTAAAACGGCTTCGGCCAAAGCAGCACCCATTCGCCCGCTGGAGCCGTTCGTCAGATAGCGAACCGGATCCAGGTATTCCCGAGTAGGGCCTGAAGTTATGAGGATTTTCGACATTTGTTCTTTTGCTATCGAATCGTTACCGCCTGGAGCGACTGCACATGTTCGCCGGTGGAATGCTGGACGACAGAATGTTGAAGTTGCTGTGTTTCTGTGTTGATTACCCAATTCGGAGCGAACTGCTCACGCCGGCCCGGCAAGTGCGAAGTCGTCTGCGAACTCATCACCGGCGTGCCTTTGTCGGGAACGTAACGCACGATCAGCGAGACCTTCTTCATCGGACTCTCCGGGTTTGCCACATCCACCGGAACCCAAAGATTATAAGAATGTCCCAAACTGGATTTTGAATAAACGCCCTTGCTGTTGAGCGTTTTTTCATCGAAAACGATGCCTTCGTTCGGCTTGGCATCGCCGGGCGTGCGGCCATCTTCTTCAAAGACATACACGATGACCGTGCCCTTGATTTTGGCGGGCCGCCAATCCTGATCGTGAAAGTAGACACGTCCGCCAAAACCTCGCTGAGCATTTTCGCCGTTGCTTATAGCGGGTTCCCAGGTGGCAATGACTGACGTTACCGGCCCCGGCGGTTTCAACGACGCAAGGTCCACCTGCGGCATTTTGATTGTGGATGCGCAACCGGTCAGAAGCACGAGGAGCAAAAAAACGGGAGTTAGAGCGTATTTCAAATTGCTACGGACAAAAAAGCCGTCATTCCGGCGCACGCCGGAATCCAGTCGAGCAACTCGCGACCTGTCCTGCTGGATTCCGGCTTGCGCCGGAATGACGGAAGCGATTCCTGACCCTCTCGCGTTGCGATAGGCACTGACGCCGACTGATTTGCTGTGTTGATTTTTCATAGTTTTCTTTCCGTTTGTATTGGACATGTTCTATAATCCCTAGCGTGTCTCAATTACCGGCACCGGGAACACCGGCACTGGCGGGAGTTGCGTGTCCTTCAAGCGAATTGGAGTTGCCGGAATATGAGGAACTTCATGCATCGACCACACATCGCTTCGGCGGCGAATGTTGGGATTGCCGGTTAAACGCACCACGTCCGCCGTACACCATCGCATCCGCTCGAACTCCTGTTGATCCAGTGCATTCATGTCATCCTGTGTGCGGAGAATTCGCGGCGTCAATACAATCAGCAATTCCGACCGATCATTGGTTCGGGTGTCCATTTCAAAAAAGTGTTTGAGGATAGGGATTCTATTCAAGCCGGGAATACTATTGTTCACCGAGCGCTTTGTTTCGCTAATCAATCCGGCAAAGACAACGGTTTGGCCATCCATCGCATTGAGCGTGGTCGTTGCGTTTGTCGTTCTGGTGTGCGGTGCGTTTCTATTGCCGATGTCCAGCATGTCGATCAGACTCGACCGTTCGATAAAAACGGCCATCGACACCATTCCATCCGGCATAATGCGCGGTGTTATATCCAGCGTTGTTCCGATGGGTAATCTCGCCACGTCGGATGAAGTTCCACCAGTGCCGACGGTGGTCATCCCTTCGTAAGGGACTTCCTCACCAACCACAATTTGTGCCCTGCGGTTATGCAGTGTTACCAATCTGGGCCGGCCCAAAACTTGCGTTCGGCTTTGCGTTTCCAATGCCCGAACGAAAATGCTCACCGATTCGCTCGATGCGGAGAACGAAAATCCGCTTCCTTGGCCGACTCCCAGACTCGTAACGCCCTGCGATCCGACGTTTTTCGTGTTGGTCAGCCCGCCTGTAATGGGGTTGGCTGCAATAATGCTTGGAAATGGCGGGGCTGACGCTCCTGGCAACACAGTATTCATCGCCCGGTCAAACAAAATTGAATCTTGCAAGCCGAATTCCACACCCCGATCACGGCTGCGGTTTATGGAAACTTCCGCAATCAGCACTTCGATGGCGACCATCATGGGCCGTTCATCGAGTTCCGTAATGATCTTGCGGATTTGCTCAAACTGACGCGGAGATGTGCTGACAATCAGCGAATTGCTAATCGGTTCGGCAATGATGTTGGTTTCCCTTTCGTACTGCTCCAGCGGACTGTTGGGAAGGAGCGTTTGCGTGTTTTGCAGGGCAATTTGCCGTTCGTTGGCGATATGCGTATTCAAAATCGGTGCAATTTCTTCGGCGGGCGTGTTAACCAGTTTCATCGTGAACACCCGGCGGTTGTTCAGGTTTTCCGAATCCAGCCGAATGAGCAGGGCTTCCGCGATGGCCAAGTCCCCTTCGCTGCCGATCGCGACGATGCTGTTCGTCCGAACATCCGTTTGGAATCGGATACCGACGAGCGGGCTATCCCCTTCTTCAAAGCCGGGCCGGGCTGCCATCACCTGGGTTGCCGCTCCCGATGCAAAAACGTTATTGAGCAAGGTTGTCAATGCAAACGCATCGCCGTTGAAGAGCGTGAAAACCCGGATTCTCGATTCCGCCGACGGAAGGCGGTCAAGTTGCTCAATCAGGGCCGCAATCAGAGGCATCGTCTCCGGCGGAGCGGTAACGATAAGGGCATTGTTTCGGGCATCGGCAACAACCGAAACGTTGTAGGCAACGCTGGAACGCATCAAATTGCCCTCGGCATCCACATTGTTGAGCGAAAGCATCGTTCCGCGAACGTTGCTGATTCCGCTGTTGAGAGCGTTGGACAAAACCTGTTGCATCTCGGTAGCCATCGCATTTCGCAGAGTGAATACACTCATGAAACTGGTAATTTCGCCGCCGGGAACATCCATCTGCCGAATCATCGACTCGATTTCGAGCATATCACGCGGATTCGCCTGAACGATGAGCGAATTTGTTCGGGCATCGGGTATGATGCCGACTTGGGGGGCCAACTGTTGCCCCGCACCAGGTCGACCCGTGATGGAGTTCTGAATCTGGGGGCCAAGTTCCGTTGCCGCAGCGTGTTTCAGGTGGAAAATGCGAAAATTGGCGTTGGGGATGACCGGCGTATCCAATTTGGCAATGAGTTCCTTGGCGGCGGTAATGCTTTCTTGGCGTCCGATGAGCAAAATCGTGTTCGGCTTCACCAGGGGAATCATCGTGATTTGCCCTCGCCGCTGCAGATAAACCTGTTGATAAAGCGTTTGGACGAGTTGGTTTATCCGAAGCGAATCGGCATGCTGCATCGGCACCAACTCGATCACCGGCTCGTTGGCAAGGCCCAATTCTTCCAGTTGGCGGATCATTTCCTGCACGACGGCAACATCGCTGGGCGAACCTTGGATGACGACGGTGCCCAGGGCGTCGATGATGTCGATGTGGACATTGCCGACGACTCGGCCAAAGGCCTCGTCGCCCGCTGCACCGTTTATGTTGGCCGCATTTCCCGCGGCGCGTGCGTCAATTTGAGCAACGCGGTGCATTTCTTGGTTGACGAGACCGGCAACGCGTCGGGCGGGTTCGACATTGGCTTGCTGGACGGGAACAAATTGAGTGAGAGCGGCCCCCGGAATGTCTTCGATGTCCAAAAACCGAACGATTTGGAGAGTGGCATTGACCAGTTGGGGCGGGCCAGCTACGGAAACCGTCGCGTGTTGGTGGTCGATGAGGAGTTCGATGGCGGCTCCATTGCGTCCGGGCAGTTGGTATCGGGACTGTCCTGGCGGCGATTCGACATTTCGGATGGGAACGAATCGGCTGCCGAGTTTTCCGACGAGATTGCGTTCAAAATTCTGCGGTGCGAGGCGGAGCCGATGGGACTGCGTGACGGGACCCTGCACTGCACCGTTCTGTACGGGGCCGTTCTGAAGGGGCCCATTATGCACAACGGGCCGGACGGCCTGTCCAGACGCAGCCGGTAACATCGGAGTCACAACGGGAGCCGGACGGGACTGCGTACTGCCAACGGGCGTAACGAAGCCGGAGGAAAAGGAAATGTTCGACGTTTGCATCGGCGCGTGGAAAATCGCACCGGGCTGCGTTTGCTGCTGCGTCTGTTTGGGATTCGTGAACTGCTGTGCGAGGGCGTACTGCCCCGTCGGCAAAACGGCCACACATCCGAGTAGAGTCCATGAACATAGGGACAGTCCAATTCGCTTCATTCTGTTCCTCCGTGGTACGGGTTCCAGTTGCCCTCTACATGGGCGGAACCCTTTATGTCCCTATCGTCTTGTCGGAGTAGCGTTTCCTATAGTTTTTCTGCCATGGAATGTCCTGACGGTTGCAGGTTATGTACCGGCAATTTCTTATGTACAGGTTGGTATGGTTGTGCCTGCGTGAGAGCGAAGTGAGGGGCATCCAGGCCTGCAATGCATCGAAGCGTCTTAAAATTCGTTCAAGCCGGCAAGATATGCATGGCAATGCGGACAAATGTGGTATCCCAGGTCAATATCCCGTTCGCAACTGGGACAAACGCGAGTTCGAGCCAGTGCGCTGGATTCGCTCGATGGGGGCGCCTGACGTTTTGGTGCAAGAATCGTTTTTCCGGCTTTTCTTGCCGCAGATTCTGCGTTCAGTTCGCCGAGAACGGACAGAACGATAGCGCTATCGGCAGCGAGTGCGCGGCGCATAATCGGAACCGTGACGGGTGCTTGGCAGACCGGACACTTGCCGGTCTTTCCCGCATTCGACTCCTTGGCAGTCAAACGGTGTCCGTTGGGACAGACTAACTGTACAGACATGAAAAAACCTCCTAGCGTTGACTTGATTCTATCATAATTGAAACCGGTGTAAAGGCCGGTCTGGAGAAATATCAACCTCCGGCCGTGTTTTCATTGCGGACACGTCCTTGACTTTTTGGAATTGTAGCGCATACTATACGGTAACGATGTAAACGCAAGTTATGCAGATGCTGGAAATGCGAGACCAATCGACACAAGAGTTTGTTTTTCTAACCGGAGCGACGGGACTGCTTGGGTCGTATATCCTGCATAACCTGCTCAAACGGAAGCAAAACGTTGCCCTTCTCGCACGCCCAGGCCGAAAAGAAACCGCCGAACAACGAATTTCTAAAATCCTCGCCCATTGGAAACGAGGAAAAGGCGACACCCTGCCGACGCCCAAGGTTTTTTCCGGCGATCTCACACAACTCGACTATAAACAGCCTGGCGAACTCCAGGAACTCTACGGCAAATGCAAATCCATCATTCATTGTGCCGCCAGCCTGACATTTTACGGCCCGCAAGGCGAAGAACCCTGGACTTCCAATGTTGACGGCACCAAACGCATCCTCGATTTCTGCGAAGCCGCCGAAGTTCCCGAAATGCATTATGTCTCGACGGCCTACGTCGCGGGCTCCAGCAAACACTTTTACGAACAAGACCTCGACGCAGGCCAGGAACTCCGCAATGACTACGAAAAAAGCAAATTCGAGGCCGAAAAAATCGTCCGAAGTGCGGATTTTCTGGATCAACTGACCGTTTATCGCCCTTCGATTGTCGTCGGCGATGCCGCGACGGGATTTACGACGACCTTTCACGGTTTCTATGCCGTGCTGAAACTTGCCCATACGCTTGTTTCCCGATTGCCGATGGGATCAACCAGCGGCCGAAACCTGTTGACAGCACTCGGGATGGATGGTTCCGAGCGGAAAAATTTCGTTCCCGTCGATTGGGTAACGAATGTTTTCGACCATATTTTCTCGAATCCGAAGTATCATGGCCGAACGTATCACTTAACGACGCCGAAACCGCCGCTTTTGACTGATTTTGTCGATATGGTGCAGGATGCCGTCGAAACGTGGTCGACGCTTGCCGACGAGCGTGATCCCCTTCGTGCCGATGAGGAATGGTTTTTCAAGCATTATGCCAGCGAAGTGCAGATTTACAAGGCGTATTTGCAGGATGACCCGCAATTTGATTCGGCAAACACGCAATGGGCTGCTCCGCATTTGCCGTGTCCTGTGATGGATAGGGAATTGATGTTGTTCCTTGCTCGCTATGCCATTTTATCGCGATTCGGCAAGCGGAAGGTGCCGAAGGACCTGATAGCCGTTCCGGCCAAGGCGAAGCCGGTCGGCGTCGAACGGATTGCCAGCCCGGTGCATCATTAGTAGCGTCTCATTATTAGAACTTGGGCAAGGGAGGTGCGACTGGCATTCTTTGTGGCGTTCTTCGGCTCGTGCGAGGTGGTTTGCCGGTGGCGTCCCAAGCCTTGTCCTTTTTGGAGGACATTTCCTTGTTCGTTGCAGTTAGGGACTCCCTCTCACGGAAGTAACGCAACTTTACAAATCACCAACTATTTTCTACCCGGTTACCCGGTTGACACGTAGAAAACTGCCGTCCGCCGAAGCGGGTCTTAAAAGTTTGTTAACGTACTCGTAATTCAATCCGCTCCGACGAATCGGAACGGGATTTCTAGGGTGTGTTGACACTAATTTCTCATAAAGACGACGATATTTGTGAAGGCAATAAAAGCATTATAAGTTTCATCCAACTTGTCATACCTCGCAAACACACGACGGAACTGCTTGATATTGCGGAATTTACGCTCCACAACATGCCTGCCTTTGTACAACTCCTTGTCCTACTCCCACGGCTTCTTGCGGTTGCTCTTCGGAGGCTCCACCGGAATCATGCCACAACTTTTCGCCGTCGCACGACACGAATCTCCCTCATATGCCTTGTCCATCATCAAAGGTTTGCCCTGGCGAATCTTCTTCGGAACCTTCATCATCAACTTCCGTCCTTCGGGATCATCGGCTGCAGAACCTGATGATAACCGACGCACGATCGGCAAGGTTTCATTCAGCAACAATCGAGCGTATTTTAGTTGTTAAACCGCCTCTACTTTTGCCGATACTTTGCGGCCCTTTTTTTGGGCGCACCCGTACCATCAGGATGAACTTTGATATGGCCACTATCCAACACAGATGTTTTAATTCCTTTGGTGTTGACGACTTGCGATTTGAAATGTTTTTCGATACGATCGAAAATGCCAATATCGATCCAGTAGCGAAAACGGTAGTAAATACTGTTCCAGTTGCCGAACTTTTTCGGCAAGGCTTGCCATTTACATCCGTTTTCAGCGATGGAGTGCAAGGCTTGAAAAAACGAAAGATAATCAATTTCAACATTGCCTCGTTATTTGGGAAACAGGTGTTGTATCCGTTCGATGTGTTCTTGTGTCCATTCCATGATAGAAGCATACCAGAATGAAAATGCCCGTCAAGAGTAGTGTCAACACACCCTAGCATTTGGCAAAACAATGATATCCAACAATCAACCAAGGAGATAAAATATGCCATATAGTTTTCAAGATTTTCCTATATCACAGGTACTGTCTGCAATTTATGACAGGATTGATATAGTGGCGGGCGAATCTTCTACCACAGAGGACTTGTCAAAACTCAAGGAGTTTGTTGGGCACGTCGCTAACGGTGCGTTGTATAAATTTATGGATTTTGAGAATAGTGCCGGTTCTGCAATAACAGGACACGGGGCTAACGGTTTCATCTCCAATTTCTATGACAAAGGCCGGTACGCCTGGCATTTTTGCATCAAAGGCAGATTTGCTCAAAAACACTGACCGCAAATTGGGAGTGGAGGTGTATGTGGTCGATGAAGACCGGTTTTATTACTGGAATGGGAGAGGATATCTGTCGCGGAGTATGTGCATGTGTGAAGGTAATAGCGGGGGAAGTGGCGGGAACAATGAAGCACCTTTGGATTTGTCCGCTCTCCAATTTGTGATAAAACAGCTACGAGATATAATAACGTGATGAGCGAAGATTTGTTAGACCAGTTAGATCAATCGATTCAAGATTTGCAACAAGTTAATCAGTTTGGTGCGAATCAAGAGATCATCGAAGAATTAGTCACACAACTAGAGCAGTCGGTACACTACCTGCGCGAAATTAGAGAGGTTGGTGTTGCGAACTTGTGGCGACATGGTGTCGTGGCATCACCTAACGATACTATTCGACAGGTTATCGAGAAAATATCAACAAAACAAAACGACACCATTGCCGATTATTTTGCTATGATGGCCGTGTTAGAATTGATACTGAAAAAACTGGATGAATGCAATGTTGCGGTGCTGGGCAAAACCGATCGCGTCAGATTGGCACTTGTTGAGAAGGCTATTATAGACACATCGGCTATTCCAGGAACAATAGAGACGATATTACTAAAACTTAACAAATTGCATACTATTATAGGAGAGTGACATGATTGTAGGCACAACAAATATGACACTTGATGAACTTGATGTTTTTAGGTTTAAGGATAGGCTTATTAGCATACTAGAAACTAAGGGCATCAAAACATCGCATGACGAATCGCTGAGTCTTCTATTTAGCAGATGCGTCAGCAGTGAACAATCGGACTGGTTTGCCCATACTTGGAGTCCATCAATCAACAATCATAGCGTCACGCCAGTGGGCCTGACTACAACTGCAACTGATGCACATCTAATTCCAGAAAATGGATATACATTTGATATTCCTTATCCCACGAATATCTCTTATAAGGGCAGTCAGGCACTACTTACTACAGGAAATGTTAAGTTGTTAAGTTTTATAGTCTCATTGACGGGCACCACCACTCCTGATGCTCGTACCAATGCAGATACACAAGTTGCTAACCCACTGTTTAACATACAACCATGTTTCCAGAAGAGTTTGAATAATCTGCAAGCCATAAACAATGGAACAGAATTTGATAGTATTATTTACAGAGGAATAGCTGGAACACGGAGAGCCATCAGATGTAATGGCGTTAGTGTTGCCTCGTTTAACCTCGCCAACTTTAATACAACCACAAACGGCTTACATTTCCAATACGAGCACAGCGACATCTACGTCGAGTTCTTCGGCTGTCACCTATACGGGATAGGCAGTTGTTCTGTGTCTTATCCAGATGTTTCAAATCGCGGGTTAATTCAACTTTCTGTATGGGGTAACAACCTCTCTGCTGCAAATGCAACAGGTTCGGTTCTATATATTAAACGAGTTTTATAATACGACACAATGCTGCTTAATAATATACTATACAAACTAGACGAACTGATTGATCAACTTGATGCGGTTAAGGCCGTAGGGGTTGAACAGTTGCGAGAGAGGGGCGTAAATGCTTCTGTTGATGAGTCTGTGATTGGCTTGTTTAACAAGATACTGTTTGCTCGAAATAGTAGCCTAGACCGCTTTGCTTTTTCGGGGATAGGTTTAAGGGGGATTGTTGTTGATGATTTTGCACATGATGCACAATCGACATACAGTTTGAGGCTAGGAGAAGAGGAGACAGTGATAGATGAACAAATACTTTGCCAGACGCTAGTGGCAGCCCCTAGTATAACTGTGGATTTGTTCTGTATTACTGATGAAGCCATTATACGAATTTTAACCCAGGAGATGCAATTATGAAAGGTGAAATACAACTCACATTGCGAGATAGAGAGACGAACGAAATTAAGAGGCAAACCAGGTGGATTCCGAA